>JAQTOZ010000101.1 GCA_028713205.1 Candidatus Omnitrophota bacterium | reverse complement strand
CTGCCACCTGCCTGCTGTTTTTTGAGTCTGTCGTCTGTAGTCTTGCTTGTCGGGGATCGCAGCCGGGACTGTTCATCCAATATATTTCCAATAACATCGCTCATCATTCCTTAACATCCGCTAGTTCGTTCTCGCTCGGGATAAATCACTTAACCTATTTAATCTAAATAAGTTCCGGCGCCTTGTCACTGTGTAATTACATGTTAATCTTTAAGCACTTATTATCTAATAGAGAATTCCTCTTGGCCGAGGCAAAGAATGATTTCCCCAAAATTCATTAGTTGGAATAGTTTTAGCCGTAAACTAACGGCTTTTATTATCCTCGCAAGTTTCCTTATCTCTCAAATTTTGTCTCCGTCCAATTCTTATGCATTGACGGATACGTCTGTTCATCAATCGTCCTATGCTCCGGGAGGTGCTGGGGAATCAAATTCCCAACATCTCCTAGCCTCGGCCACAGTGCAGGGGATAACGGTGCCTTCCGAGCTAGGATCGATTGACCAGCGCGTCCAAGGTAAGAACGGCAAGATCGTGATACAGATTCAAGATGCCCACGCGGTTCCCGACGCTCAAAAATCGATTCAGCGTTTGATCGAACATTTTCAAACACAATATGGTGTGAAGACGGTTGCCGTCGAAGGTGCCGAGGGACGGCAGGATCCCACGCTTTTTCGCACTTGCCCGGATGGAAAAATCATGCGGGCTATTTTCGAAAAATACCTCGAGAGCGGCGAACTTTCGGGCGCGGCGGCCGCGAGCGTTATCAATACCGAAAAAGCAAACTATTGGGGCGTCGAAGATTGGAACCTCTATGAAACCGGCATCGCGGCCTATCGGGATGCCGCGAAACAGACGGGGCAGGAGTCCGAAAAACTGGAGGAATACGGACAAACCATCCAAAAGCTAAAAACAAAATATTATTCGGCCGACGCACGCCGACTTGACGGGAAAATCGCGGCGTGGGAAGAATCATCCCGCGAACTCTTGCCTTTGATGCGTGATCTGATCGGGATCAAGGTTCCGGATGAGCGCAAGTATCCTTTGATATCGGCCTTTGCCGAAGCACTCAGGGAGAACCGTTTTGACGATCGGGACAAGATCGTGAGCGCGCTGGCGGGTCTTGCCGAAAGGATAAGCACCGAGATCAAGGATCAAGACGAACTCGCGTCATACAATCGAATTTGGCAGGACTATCGGACGGGCCAGATGAGTGCCGGCGCCTTCGTGTCTTATCTGACCCGGTTCGACCGGCAGAATGAAACGCTCCTCCGGATGCAACGCGTGCTCGGGTGGCAAATTCTTTTGGAAACGACGGCGGGTTTCGGCTTTCATCAAGAACTTTCGGACTTCATGCGTGAAGTCAAGGATACGGTGCTGAAGTCGGGGGATGAAAAACGCATCGAGGCTTTGGACCGCGAGCTTCAGGGCTTGAAGCATTTGATCCGTCTTGAGATGACAAAAGCCGAGTGGAATGAAATATCGGCTCAGAGGAAAGGGGAAGAGGAATCGGAAATCAACGGCCGCCAATTTGTTTCCGTCCAGGATGCCATCTCTGATTTCGAATCGGATTTAACGGCTTATCGCGCGAAACTGATATCCGGTCCGAATCCATTTATCCGGTTTTACGAGACCGCAGTCATGCGCGACCGGGTTTTTACGGAAAATATCGCACGGATCCTGAAAGACGAAACAACGAACGCCGTCATTCTGGTGACCGGCGGTTTCCACGTCGATGGTCTTGCCGGATTTTTCGAAAAAGAGGGCTATTCCTATTTGCGTGTCACCCCGGTCATCGGACGGCTTCCGGAAAAGAGCCGCTACCTGGATTATATGCACGGTCAGGTTTCCTGGCGCGATTATTTCCGGGTGAAAGAAGGCCGCATCAATTTGTTCGCGGCCTTTTCACGGGCCGTTATCGCGCAAATTGTAAACGCAACGAAGAACTCGGCGGGAAAAAATGCGGATCGCATGATGTTTGAGGGAGAACCCAACCGTTTGCTGCTTGCCTGGCGAGATCAGCTGATCCGCGAACTTGCGGATCAGAAACGCATCGAACAAGCCCCGAAATTTACGGCGGCGCTTGATGAGGCTTTTATCCGGACCGTGGATCGATCAACGCTCGAAGAACTCCGGAAGAAATGGCTTCAAAAACTCGACCGGTTTGTCGGCAGACTTCGTGCGCTGGAGAAACACAAGCAAATCGATGAGTCTCATCTGACCCAACTTCTAAGCCAGACGCAAAGTTCTTTTTACTGTGCCTTTCCGTTTAACTTCGAAACGACGATTCCAAGTGAACTGGCAGTCCGAGAAGCCGCAACACGCTCCGAAATGCGGCATTCGAGCGGGCCGAAACTCGAGATTAACGACCACATGCCCGTATGGAATTTCTTGCGGGCTTTTGGCATCGATCCGGCGCGGGACCGGATCCGGGATGTCGGCGAGGGTTTCGGAGTCATTCAGGTCCCGCCGGAGAGAGTATCCAAAGAATCGGTCATGCGTTTATTTATGTTTAAGTCCTATCTGTTTAACCTTCAAATGAAGGCTTTCTTGGCATTCAACGGGAGTAATGATTTACCGGGAGAGTTCAGTTTATTGACGTATCGCGGCAGACCGTCCGCGCTGTTATGGTCGATTCGGGGACCGGGCGGTGGGACGATTTACTATTCATTCTTCGGAGCTATGCAGGATTATTTTTTTACATCGATTTACCCCGATCGAACTGTGCCGTCTCCATCGGATCCGGGGTTCCGGCGTCATCCGGCTGAATTTACGAAAAGGCATTATCCGGTTCCTTTGTGCGATCTTCTCGACAATCCGGATCATGATGATTCTTTCAGCACGCCGATGATTCATCGCGGAGGAACACGGTGGAAGTCCGAGGAGACCTTGGCCGGTCGACCGGAGCAATTTAGCTTTTCATATCCGTCCATCTATATGCCCGGTGAAGCCAGCACGAAGACATTGCTCGCCGTGTTTGATCAGATCGATTTTTCGGGACAATCGGTTGTCGAAATTGGTTCCGGTAACGGCCGGCTTGTCGTGGATACGCTGAGGCGCGGAGCGAGCGAGGGGACTGCTTATGAGACATCGAGCCTTGGCATGGAGAACACTTCGGCATGGGCGGTCATGAACGGCGTCCAGACTCGATTACAGGTTTTGAAGGACGATTTCGAGGGTTCCTACCGTCCGGCAGATATCTATCTATTCAATAGCCCCAATGTCGGCGAATCCCTGCAGGGAGAAGAATCTCGCATCTATCCGGACTACGACGAGGCACGGGGATCCAACTTAAGGATCAGCCCTGCGGCATTTCGTTCCGTCATCCGGCGAACGATGCAATCAGCCCGGCCGGATTCGCGATTTTATCTTCGCGTCAATCTGACAAATGAAAAGCTTTCGGCCCTCCTGTCGGATTGCGGTTGTACAGTCCGTCGGGAAATGCGTTCCCAAACGGCGTCTGAAATCGATACACAAGGTTTTGTCTATGAGCTTATCCGTTCCCGCTCCGAAATGAGATGGAATGAATATGTGAGAACGGTCCATCAACGAATCGATGAGGTTGAAGCCGGTTTGGCCAATATTCTGGAACGTCCGTTTATGATGCATTACAGCGGATTCAATTTTCATCCCGACAATCGGGCACCGGACGTGCTCACGGACTTGATGGATGCCATCGATTTTGAAACGCTGGCCAACAATTACCGGGCGCGTTTCGGTGATTTGACGATTCCTGCGGTGGTCTCCCGCACCGGCAAACTATTAACTCAACGCCAAAAGAGATTACCGGACTTCGTCGCGGTGCGATACAGTCCGATGCGCGTGCCCTGCCGGGGTTTCCTCTTTTTCTATGAACCGGATAATGTGGCCCAGTTCCATGCTTTGACTGAGGAGCATGGCGGGGTGAATCGTATCCCCGCCGATGTTCCGGTGTGGACTCTGCCGGATGGTGTGCTTGCGGTCAATTTAAAACTCGGCATGCAGCCTGACGGCGTCTTGATGATCGAAAGATCTTTATTCCCCGCCTTGAATCCGGAACTGGTTCGTTCGGAGACGCGACGTGACGCAACGGCGGTCCGCCTGTCCGGCAGGCAGGCCCGCTCACACGGTGCAATCCAGCAAGAACGGTCGGAAATTCGAAAAGGAGATCGTGCCGATGATGAATATCAGTATGAATCATCCCTAAAATTTGATTGGCGTCCAGGCGGAATTTTGGAGTTTCAAATTGGTCGTCAAGTGTACGAACTCGACGGACCGGCGGATATTTTATGGGAAAATTCCGACGGGCCTCCGTTGACCGTTGAGACGGCATTCCTGTCTTATCTCAATCCGATTGTCAGTTTTATAAGTTCTGCCGGAGCGTCGCTGAATGCCGTGAATACCGATATTCTGCTTAAAATGGTTTACCACAGGGATGAAATTGAAATCCGGTTGGGCGCTCCGGGATCGCCGTCTGTGCCGCACAATACTCTTGAGTTTAAACTTGATCTCAAAGAAGGGAGACTCGCGGAGATGCCGGAGACCTTTCGTGCGTTGCACCGTGACGAAGCTGTTTTTCAGGCGGTCTTGGCGTTGGCTTTTCTTCCCGCGGTCGCAGACCGGCGGAAGCCTCCGGAAAGCAAGGCGGCACTTTTGCTCTATCATCGGTCTCAACTTCAGGACCGGCTTGCTTTTCTCAGCCGGCGGGACTGGTTCGATGCCCGCTCGGAAATGCGGAAACAAACCAAAAACGACGATTCAGTGCGAAATGAATTGATTCAGGAAACGATCGCAAAGATGGTGCAGTCGGGGTTGAGAATCGACGAGCGGCTCACGGCTGCATTGGTCTTGGGTGAAATTGGATCGGTACGCGCCGTGCCGGCACTGGTGAGGATGCTCCAATCCAACAATGAATTGCTCAGGATCAATGCCGCAATCGCACTCGGCGAAATCGGTCCGGAAGCTTTGGCTGTGGAACCTGAATTGATTGAACTGATCCGGCGGGCCAAAGTGCCGGTTTCGGATAAAGTTTGGGTGATCGGTGAAATGGGAACGGCCGCGGCCGGTTTGGTGCCCGCCATTCAAGAGGTGGTCAAAAAATCACAGGATGATGAACTCACACAATGTGCGCAGGCCGCTCTTTTGAAAATTACGCCGTTGAGGCTGCTCCGTGAGGCCGTGAAAAGGGAAGTGCTGCGATCCCTCGCGGTTCATCAGGGAAATCTGATCCGGGCCATGGTGCCTCTCGGCATGAAACAGGAAGGCATGCAAAGTACGATGAAACGGTTGGGGCTTCCGCATACCATTCCGGATGCGCAAGCGCGGTTTGAGCAAGCCAAACAAATATTGACGTCGGAGTTCGGCGAAAACCTGGAAGAAATAGAGCGCATGCCGGTGATGCCGGTAGCGTTCGTCGAGTCGCGCGAAATGCTGAAGGCGTTGATTGTGAACGGCGGCAGTATTCCGAAAGCAAAGGTTGCCCTGGGAGTTTCGACCAATATGGTCGTCGACCGGCTTCGTGTATTGGGAGTTACGGTTGAAAAGGGGAAGGAACAGGACCGTTTTAAACAGTCGCGGGAAAGACTGGGATCCGTGATAACACAATCGCTTCGCTCGACGGAGAAAAGATTCCCATGGGGAAAGAACGCGGGCGATGATCAGGGGCTGGATGATTTCCCTGCAGAACTTCGTCCGAAACTTCGGGCTGCGGGCAGTTTTCTGGAGCGCGCGCTTGTTTTGGCGGGACATGTCGGTATGGATCGTACCGATTTGGCCGCTGAGGCAGGATTCAATGCGCAGGTGTTCCGCAAATGGGATCCGGAAAGAGTTGAGGCCACCAGCGAACCCTCGCCGGAAGCGATCAAGGCCGTGAGCGAAGCCCTGCACTGTTCGGCTTATTTTCTTTTGACTTTGAAACCGAAGCGCGAAGCCCTTAAAGCGGGTCCTAAACGTCGCCGTCTCGATCTGATGTTGCGGGCAAAAGGAATTTCAATGAAGGAATTTTCGCGAAGACTCGGAAGCGGGAACAGTACCGCTTATGGTATGTTGACGGCAAAACGGAAATACAAGCGTTACGTTCTGTTTGAAGCGGCGGAAGTGGTTGGTGAATCACCGGTTGCCATCGAAACCGGATACATGCCGGATCCAAAGCTGCCGCTTTTGGTTAAACCGCATGGCCGTACCGGTATTGAAAGAAAAGGGGCCGGCGTATTGGCGATCCGCGATCTGCATCGCGCCTTGATGAAGGAGTGGAAAACAACCCGTCCAAATGATGCCAGCCGTTGGGGCCGCGAGATCCGACCCGATCGCAGGGGGCGACATCCCGGTTTAGCCGCCCGGTTACTGCGCGCCGAAAAAGGAACTTTGGAACAAGCCGTGTATTACGGTTTGATCCCGAAAACCGTTGCGATGAAACTTCAACAGCGGTTTGAACTGGATTCCCAAGATATTCAGGGGTTGGCGGCATCGCTGGCCAAAGCCCATGATGAATTGGTGGAATTGTTTGCCGATGAGCACGCGCCGCAGTTGTGTCCTCCCAAAGGATATTCGCAGGAAGTCCGCATGAGATATTCCTGGGATTTGATCGCGAGGTTCATCAACCGCGCTCGTTTGCTGAAATTGCTGGAGGCTGCGCCGGTCAATACGCAAATTTTTAAGAATCGTGTTTTGCAACACAACTCCAATCCCGAACGCGAAATCGCCAGGCGTGAAAACAAGATCCTGCGTTTGTCACAAAATTCGCAGCTGCGGGACTTGTCGACCGAGACGATCCGAATCGCGGTATGGACAAGAGGAAGTCATGTGGAACCCATGCTCCTCGAAGCCGCGCGGCAGGCTAGAGCGAAGAAACAAGCGGATAGCGCTGCAATCGGCGACGGACAAACGGCCGGTGAAGTTACCGGAGATGCTCAAACGAGCGATGCGCGATCGGAAGTCAGACCGCCGATTACGACCCGGAACCCGTTGGAACAGCGGAAAATTATAAGAAGGCTCGCTGTGCTTGGCTTCCGGGATCTGCTTTTGACGGAAATCGTGCGACGCATTCACCGGGACAAACACGATCCGATGATCCGTTTTATCTGGGAACAATTGGAAGGGACAAAGCAGCTGCCGAACTTTCGCGAATATTTCGAACAATATCAAGAGGGCCGGTCCATGATCGAAAGGCGTGAGTATCCTCAGGCGGTCCGGATATTCGAGCGGCTGGCTTTATTGGAAATCATTTTTAATCGGTTCGGAATCCAGCTGACGCCGGATCAGGATAACAAAATTTTTATTGGTGCGACCGTGACCCATCCGCGTTTCAGGGCGGGTGACCGATGGCTGCCGATGAGGGTAAGAGATTTTTATCATGATGCTTTCGAAAGAAACATCAGCGTTACGCTCGAAGCACAGGCAAGCGGCGCGGTGAGGATCGGCAGTTCCGGCCGGGAATATTCGCGTATGGTTGCGGGCGATACGGTGCGTTTGGATGATCCGGAAGATATCCGCAGACTTAATTTTAGCCCGACCCTTCCGGATGTGAGTGAACAACTTCAAAACATTGTTGATACGCTTCGTGAGTGGAATGAGGCCAATCGCGCTCCAAGGATATTGTCTGCGGCTGAAGCGCGCAGGGAATTGGTTGCGCAGATGCAAAGCGATCAGATGGATGATCCGATCGGAGGTTCGTCTCCGAACGAACGGGGATGGAATAATTTTACTTCGGAAATCGATGTCTCCAAATCGGGGTCCGTGAGTATGAAATTTAAGCGATTGGTCCCCGACGGCACGGAACGCCGGGTCATGAAGGCCTTTAAGGCCGATTTCCCACTTTGTGAACCGGTCGAAGCTCCCTTCAAAGCCACTTTTCGGAGGATCTACGATCCCGCGCTGTTCTATCATCTTTTCGAGTTCGTTTTTACCGTACGCGGCGAGAGGCGTAGAAAAGTATTCCGGGTCAAACGGGACGATGCTCTCCATCCGTTGTTTAACGAAACCAATCCGATCGAGGTCATCCGGAATTACCCGCGGTTGGTCCTCGATCGCGGCATGGTCACTGCCTATCGTTCGGTCGACGAACAGCTGAGTTCACAGGAAGCAGTTTCCTCAAACTGGCCGTCGCTTGAAATGAGGACTGAAACCGACAATGCCGGAAAATCGCCTTTGAAATTTGGTTTGCACCATCAGCGTGTGGTGAATTTTATTCTGCCGCCGAGAACGGTTGTTTCCATCAGCCGCGCATTTCGTCCCGAATTCGGTACTCAGGTTTTCTCGGCCGTGCCTCTGGCGCACGAAAAGAAAACCGGGTGGGTGGTCGACTGGAATACGGCGATTCCTCTTCCGAAGGCTTTGCGAGTGGTCCAGGAAGCAGGTGACGTGAGTTTACCGGTCACAAGGCTCGATGCGCCGAATCAACAAAAATTGCGCCAATTTGTCATGTTCCACGGCGGAACTCCTTCGGCCGAGGAGTCTCGGTTGAGCGTTTTGCCCAAGACCAAAGTCAAAACGGCGTCCAATGGTCAGGTCCAATTTCGCTGGTTGGCTGAAGGGGTGCGAAAACGCCGTATCACCGCAACTTTCAAGACCGGTATCAAAAAAGGGTATGCCCTTATTTCGGGAGCTGTCGATGCCAATGACGGTGTTTTTTATTATGAAAGTGAGCCGGTCCCGCGAGCCGTTGGTCGCAAGCCGGATGGTCAAACGACGATGGCACCCGTCCGAGCGAAAGGGCCGCACCGATTTCACAAAGTGAGACGCGCGCCGGACGGCCGTGTGGATACGAGCAAGGATTTGATCCAGCTTTATGATCCGAGAGTTCGGGCATTTCCCGAAATGTACAAGGTGCGTGATTTAATGCGTACGCAATTGAGAAGTCCGGATCCGGCGGCGGAAGGGTTTGAAGATTTTAATAGATTGGTGCCTCTTAGTGCGAATGGCGAATGGGTAGTCGATTTTGGAAATAGACGGCACGCGGTCCTTTCAACGGGGCTTCAGCGCAAGGGTCGGGCTTATGTGGGGCGAAGGCGCGATCCACGAACCGGAAAATATATTTTCCGAACTGTTCGTGTGCTCCCCAACGGTGATATCGAAACGGGTGCCGAAGGGAAACCTTTACGGATTTATCACGAGATGAACCTGGATGATCAAGGTCAGCCGACCGGGACTGTGTTTCATCAAATCGATTATCAAGGGGACGTTTGGGCTGAGCAAAGATCCGAGACAAGACGTGCCGCAACGGCGGCCCGCCTGTCCGGCAGGCAGGTACGCATGTCAGGTACGCCCACCGGACGCTCCGAAGCTCGTGCGCGGATTTACCAGGAGCTTCAAACCATCGTCCGGAATATGGATGGTGAGATCTTGCAGGACCGTGATATTTATCACATGGTCGGCGCAGAAGTCTTCCGAAGGGACATTACGGAAATTTTGTTTGATCGCAACCCGTTCATGGAACCGGGGCAATATGAAATGATTCGCACCGGTGTGACTTATTTCCTGGAGTCCGAGCTAAGGCGCAGGTGCCGGCTTGTCCGTCCTTATGAGCTGATCGGATTTTTGGCTGTTACAGACCGCGTGCAGACCCGCCGTGTCATGCATGAACTTTTTAAAGATGCGGTGCAACAACTGAAACTGAAAATTCCCAAAGAACGCCACGGCCATATTGTGAGTGATTATCGGAGAGTTCTCCGAGAACGTGTCGGTGACCATCCCGTGCTTGAGGAACTGGAGCAGGCACTCCCCGGGATCGAAAATGCGTTCGGATTTCATATCCCTAAAAAGTGGCGCGATGTTTTTATAGCGGCGCTTATTCAAGAATTGCATCAACCCGGGAGCCCGCTATTTGGCGTGGGGGTACGGATGAACTCGGGGCTGGCCATGCTCGGGGATGCGCTCCTGGACGAGTGGGCGATGATGTACTTTTACCGGACCATCCGGTCGAAAGATTTTGAAGGGATCGATCAACGACGATTACGGGACGAATTTGAGAGGACGGTCAATAACAATACGCTGGCGCAAATCGCGGACCGGACCGGATTGTGGCGGCATATACAAAGTCACAGGCTCAAGCGGACCAGTTTCAAGCGATTTAGCATTCCGGACCGCAAGCATGTGATGGGCGACGCCGTAGAGGCCATTCTTGCCGCGGCTTATCTGGTGAACCGGCGCTGGATTGTTTTTGCCGATGCGGCCCGTCATGTTTTTGCGGGTGCTTTTGATGTCAAGCCCTTCCGGCATGCTGCCGTCGTGGAGCAAATATATAGCCTCGGGACTTTTTCACTTGAGCGCATGTACGCAAGTCGCTTTACCCGGAAATCAGTCGAAACCGATGCCGGATTGATCCAACACATTCGGGATTCTATTGAATATGCAAAGTTTCTTATCGATTGTGATTTGCCCAACGGCAGGCAGCATGGTGTGCCGCTCGACATGCCGCGGCTGGAAGGTGTTTTGAACGAAGCCGCCGATGCGATTCAAGAACTGATTCGACGCACCGGACCGGAACATCCGGCGGTGCTTGAAGAATCAACCTATCTGGTTGCGGCCTACCGTCAGCTGGCTGCCATTCACCGTGAAAAATGGCGGAGGAACAAGGCCAATATGCAATTTCTCATGCGGAGTGAAGATCTGCTCCGTCGCTGTGCTCAACATGTTCAACCCCTTATGACGGTGGCCGATTCGTTTACGCCGGAGCTGCGAGGGCAAGTTCATATGTTGCGTCAAGAGCTCAGGACTGCCGCCGCGTTCTATGCGGATCAGGACACTGTCGCAGACTGGGCGCGATCGATTGAGCTGACCGAAAGTACGGCACAAGTCATGGGGCAGCGAAATCAGATGATGATGAGCATGCTCGTTCGGGATTTGCTGATTTTATCCAGGAGTCTTGTGCGACATTCCGATTGTGAGCAAAGTAAAAAAGCTCTGACCGTGACCCTCGAATTGCTCAAGCGGCCTCATCAGCCGATCGTGGAAACCAGCGCGCGGCAGGAAATATACGAAACATTTCGAGGCTTGATCCTGGGCTATCAAAAAATGAACAATCGAAAAGAGGCCGTGTTGGTCGCGAAAATGGCCAACCAATTGCACGAAGCATTTCCCGGGATCCTTCCGCTGCGGGACTGCGCACGGTTGTGCAGCCTGGTTGCGGTACGTTCGGAAATCCGCCCGGAGCGGCGCTCCGAAAGTTAT
>JAQTOZ010000289.1 GCA_028713205.1 Candidatus Omnitrophota bacterium | reverse complement strand
TTCGGGATAACGTTGAATATCGTATCACGTCTTTCGATATTAAGACGGCTTACGAATTACCGGATGATCAAGGCCGGCTTGATTTCGGACTAAAACACATCGAAGACGCCATATCGAATCCGGGCGAGCTGACTTTTCAACAGTTTAAGGATGATGCCCATAGTACCAACAAGCCATTGGATGGACGGAAGTTCAACAACACCATTGTTCAGGTCGGTGCCGACAAGAAATTTTGGCAAGATCGTGTGATGGCCTCCTTAATGACTTATTGGAGAACCAACGACGCCCGTTTTTTTACGACAAGCGGCACGTTTATGGATTTTACGACCGGTTCGAATCCCGACACGGATCGTGTGACCCAAAAAACGAGATTGAGCGATCTTATCTGGCAGCTGAGTTATGATGACCAATGGGACTGGCTTGGGAATCAGAGCTTGTTGGGGATGGAACTTCAGGACGGCAAAGAGCATGGTTTTCAACAAGATGCTTTTCAAGGCATTGTTCGGTCGGACTCGCTTTTGGAAACGGATCGAAGTGCGAACGTTGACGGTGCAGCAATTTTTTGGCGTGAGACGGTCAAATTTTTCGAGAAGGTTTTTCTTCACGTAGGGATGCGCCACGATTTTTCATGGTTGAAGACCAAGGATGCCTTGACACCGGGGGACAGCATCAGCCGGCGCTGGGACAACTCGAGCGTTTCAACCGGCGTTACGGTCAAACCGGTCAAAGCCATGGATTTATTCGCAAATTATTCCCAAGGGTTTCGCACCCCGACCGTCAGTGAAATCACGCCGTTTTCAGGAACCATTTCGACGGATTTGGACCCGGAAAGGTCCGATAGCTATGAAACCGGCGTTCGTCTGAGAGCGAAAGACAAAGCGACATTGAAATGCAGCTATTTCCTTATCGACGTGAATGATGAAATCCTCTGGGATTCCACGAAAATCGGACCGACCGCTCCATGGGGCCAGAATATCAATGTGGGGAAAAGCCGGCGGACAGGCATCGAGCTCCGTTTGGATACAAATCCCATTCAGGAAATTAATTGCTATGGTTCCTATACGTGGACGCAGGCATGGACGTTAGAAACCAATGCGGACGGCACTTTGCCGGACGGGCGTTCGTTGGGACAAGTCCCGGAAAACCGGGCGACGTTTGGAGCCTTGGTTTATCCGCTGAAGAGATTGGGAGAACCTTTCGATGGTTTGCGCTTTGCGATCAACGGGATTTGTACGGGACGGCAGCATCCGACATCTTACGAATCTGCGGCACAGAATATTTTGGATGCCACCGGTGGGGCGGGCCATTTCATCAAAGCCTATACGGTATGGAATACGATGGTGTCTTATGTTTGGCGCAAACAGGAAATTTATTTTAAGATCAATAATGTGTTCGATCAGAAATATTATTCGCGAGCTGTTTCGGCGACGTCCTTCGGAACAGCGATTTATCCCGCGGGAACTTATACTTTTGTAGATCCGGGGGCTCCGCGGGAATACCTGTTCGGATTACGATATGAAATTTGAAACGAAGATCCTTGCGCGGATCAGAGGTGTGTGATGCAAATCATTATGGGTTGCTTAGTTCTACAGGTTGTGCTACTGGGTGCGAGCGGGCTTGGGGCTTCCGTACCGAGGCTGGATGTTTTTCAGCCGGCGGCCAGAACCGCGATTGATCATCCGTCGCCGGTTGCGTTAGAGCCGGTACGGATTGCAGGGCCAAGGCGAATAGCTTCAACTCCGCCGCATGATTCGACACGCCGGGTAACGCCGGTAGACCCATCCCGTCCGGAAATGAATAGCACAACCACTCCCGCAAAAGACAGCAATGGCACAAAGATGAACAAATTGGACACCGGAAATCCGGCGCAATCGGATGTCGTTTTGAGTACGGCGCCGATTTTATTAAAAAAACCGGCGTTAGTTTATCCGAGGATTGCGCGTCAAAAAGGATGGCAAGGGATTGTCGTTTTAAAGGTGGATGTCGATGAAAATGGGCTCCCTTCGGAAGTTCAAGTCAAAGAAAGTTCGGGCCACTCTGTTTTAGACAAAGCCGCCTACGAGAGCGCCAAGAAAACGCGGTTCCTGCCTGTCCGGATATTGGGAAGAGCTTATCCGGCATCGGTTACACTTCCGATTCGGTTTGTTTTGAAACAGGATGCATATGAGACGATATGACCGAGGGGGAAGATGTTTTTCCCGGTTTTGTCTTTTCGCGGTGGTTTTCTTGCCGCCGGTATTTTTGGGAACTGTTTTGCGGGTGGTTGCCTCCGCGGCGGAGTTGCCTCAGATTGCTCCAAATGCTTCGCGGTTTGTTTCCATCAATCTTTGTACGGATGAACTTCTTGTCCGTTTGGCTGACTCCGATAAGATTATGGCCATGACCGATTATTCCTGCGATCCGAATATTTCCTCGATTGTCGATCAAAGCGGGCCCTTCAAAAAAATACGCGGCGAGGCCGAAGAGATTTTGGCCCTCAAGCCGGATATGGTTTTCGCCGGGCCGTTTACGCACCGCGAAACCCTAAGCTTTTTAAGGAAGATGAAGATACCGGTTGTTTTTATTGATCTTCCCGAAAATTTTGACGATATCCGAAAAAACATACGCCGCGTTGCGTCGGCAGTAGGGAAGCGGGAACTCGGTGAAAAAGAAATACAGAAAATGGACGCAAGATTGACAAAGCTTGCGCAGACGCTTCAGCATACACCCAGCGTGATTTTTTATCAAAACGGAGGGCATGTCCCCGGCGCACAGACTTTTGAAAATGCGATTATCGTGGCTGCCGGCGCAAGAAATCTTGCGGCGGAGATGGGAATGGAAGGTTATGGCTTTCT
>JAQTOZ010000100.1 GCA_028713205.1 Candidatus Omnitrophota bacterium | reverse complement strand
GGTTCCCGTTGCAGATCGTCGCTTTGGTGATGGTCTCTGTGGAGTTGGCCCAGAATCCTACCGCGTTCCAAGCGTAGTTCAGGGAGGGGCGCATCCTTTTCACCGCTGTCCGAGCTGCAACCCGGCAGAAAGAACGGGCCTGGCTGTTTTGGAGAAACTCACGGACGATTTCAATGCAGGGATCCCCATCGACAGACAACCCGTCCGGTCTGAGACGCGCCGGTCACAGGATCCTGTTTCGTATTACCGCGAGAAGGGGCAAGCCATTGCCCGGTATGCTGTTGAAACGGGCGGGGATCTCCCGCATCCGAGTTTTAATATCACCTGTTTTGTAAAAGCCGAAGATGCCGATCTCGATCTTGCACGGCTTGGCGGGGAAGCAAGGGCCCGCTATTGGCGGCGTGCGATCGATTATTTTAGATTGTTGAAAAAATCGGGGGCCAAGGTAGGCATCCTGATTTTAGCCGGCGGGGCCGGCTCGCGGATGAGATTGGGCCCGCTGCCTCAGATCCTCATTGATGCACTTCGTCAGGATCCTGAAAAGTTTGTGGATCCGGCGCGTTTTACCCGGGAGGAGCAAAAAATTATTGCAAAAAAATATTCCGGCGATTTTTCGGCTTTCGTCAAAGCGTTGGATCCGGGCAAGAAAAAAGATTTGGAGGTTCTGGACCGCATCCTTTGCGTTCCGAAAGCTTTTTTGCCGGCTGGGCGACCGGTGAAAGGTAATTGGTACAGTCTGCTCGAATATGGATTGCTGAACGTGAGCAGGATGAATGACGAGCTGGAAAAACTCGGGCTTGGCAGGCCTTTTGTGGCGATTGTGGGTGTTAACGATGAATATTACAGGCCTTTCGTTGACTCTTTTATCGCCAATGATTTTTACGGGTTCAAGGTTTCCGTCAAGACGGATCCGGATGGACGCTCGGATATTGATCATGATGATTTGACGAATGAACTGTTAATTTATGATGGCCGTTTGGGGTATCGAATCGTAGCGCCGGTTGAGGTTGTGAAAAAAAAGCGGCAGAGTCAACACGGGTTTTTCCCGACGGAGAAAACCTTCCGGCATGCGCAAGCTTTATCAAGGCGCCGGGGAGGCGAAGTCATCACGGACCGCGCGCGCGTGGGGCAAGGCGGGGGTGAATTCTTAGCTATGCTGGGTGTCTCCTCAGTTGGAAGGACAACGCCCCTGATTGCGGACCTGGTCAGGCGAAAGATCGAATATGGTTTTGGGCGTACGATCGATAATATGGCGATGGTCAATGAGGATTGGATCGCGATTTTTGGATCGATGCTTGAAAAAGAATTGTCACTGATGTTTGAGGTCTCACGGAAGCCTCGGAATGAAACGGGCGGATTTTTTGTTTGGACACAAGACGGGAAGGGAAACAAACAACGCAGGACGCGAAGGTTATTGTCTTACGATACGATCCGCATGTCACTCGGCGGAAGTCCTCGTGCGGGGGATGCCGATGGATTGCCGGACGAGGCACTCATCAACAATGGATCTTGGTATTTTAGACTGCCGACGACGGAGAACGTCGACAGGCATGGGGATATTTTTTCAGCGAATCTGTCGCCTCGGCTAAGAAAGCGGTTTGCAGCGTGGGTTAAACGATGCGCTAAAACAACAAGCCGGATTCAAGAATCAGAACTAACGTTCTTTGACCATGATCTCCGAAGCAAAAGTGCGCTCACGGCGGTCCCTAAACTTATCCCGGATCCGTTTTTGCCCAGTCCAGGCAAAGATGAAAACATTTTGACCCTCGTACTGGAGTTGACCGAACAATTTGAACAAGAAGGTCTTTTGGATCACTTGGGGATAGCCTTGACGCCGTCGATTGCCGATTTCGGGCGTGCGGATCGGAGTTCTCTTGCCAAGATTCGGTTTAATCCTTTGAAACGCAGGTCAACTTATAGCGACAGGACCGCACAAAAGGCCCGGGATGTCCTCTTGAGGCGCGTTGTCGCGGGACCGATTCTTCCTGATGCGTTTAAGGCTTTGGCCCAGCGTGAAAAAACGCGTTCTGAAATGAGGCAAGCGGATAGCCTTCAGACGGCCGGGACCGAGGGCGATTATGTCGTGGTCCGGCGCCAGCCGCACAGCCGAGAAAACTATTATTGGATGCAAGTGGATGGGACGGAACAGAGAATTCGCGAGTTTGAAATTCCTTCGGACCGGCCGGTGCTTGTGTTGACCGAGGTGGTCCGTTTCGGCGCGGGAGGTGCGGTTAAATATAAGGATCACAACCTCACCGTTCCGCGGCGCTTCACAGGACGTGCGGCGCGTTTATATGTGCACAAAGGGGAACCGCTCAAGATCGTCCTGCCAGCGCAATACAATGCCGGAGGTCCTCTCGAAGCGCCCGAAATGACGGTCCAGCTTTCAAGAGACAGCAGCGGCCGATGGATAACGGACATGGATCATCGCAACGAAATAGAGTTTGAATTGAACAGGACACGGCAAGCAACCGCGGGCGGTTATGCGGTCGTGAAAAGGAAAGGTCATTTTAATTTCATCGGAGATACCGAATTTGTTTTTCCGGCAAGCGCGTTCGCGAAGTATTCGCGCGTTCAATACCATATGACCTTGGACCAGAAAGGTGTTTTTAAATTTGATGTCGCAAAATCGAGCTTCCAGTTGGGGTATCCCGGCCGGCAGGGGTATGCGCTGATTGATGCGGGGGCTATCTCCAAGGTGGTTTTGCCTCAAACCGGTGATTCTCCGGAGATCGAGTTCGAATTTATCGAGGACGAAGAAACAATATTGGTCGTCGAATCCATGGCCGGTGAAATCGAAAGGGCATGGCTGCATGAAAAATCAAACGGAGCAAAAAGGACTGTCGACACTGCCTGGTTGGCAAGTGCCTTTGTGCCGCGGGCCAAAAATGTCCATGCGACTTTGAGTTTGTTCCGCAAGAATGCCTTCGGCAGCGCGCATGCGGATCTTTTGCAAGACGACGCTCATCAACGAAGAATCGAGGCATTGCTTTATCTGTCTTCGTTTCAAGCGACTCCCTATCAAATCGATGAGCTGCGGAATTTGTTTGCCGGGGATGAAAAGACATTCCGGATTTTGCTGGATATTTATGTGCATCGTTTAAGCTACGAGGAGGTGGCCAAGCGCGAAGGAACGGATGTGAATATGCTTTTTAGTCAGTTCGTCAGACCCGGTATCGAGAAAGTCGAAGCGATGTATCACCGCACCATCGGTAACGAACCACCCATTGCCGAGGATGTTCCCAGCACCGTAGCGAAAGGACGTATCGTTTCTGGGGATTCTATTCCCAAGGTCCGGTTCAATGACCGGTATCAAGTTGAAGATCAGGAATCTTTGAAGGCACTTGTCACTTTTGTCTATGAGCATCCGTTATCGAAAACAGTTCCGGACAGCGGTACCGAAGATGGTTTGGATGCCCTGCGGCAATCCCGCAAGCCGCTCAAAAAATATGAGCAAATTTCCCATGTGGAAGTTGTCATGAGTGTTGTTGATCCTGAAAACGATCCGGACATCGTCGTGTTGATCACACAATCAACCCGGGCGTCCGGCGGCGTGCGTCATGAATTATTGGCCGTTGATGTTCAGCATGGCAGGCTCGTCGCGGGTGCTGCGATCGAATCCAACGGTTACGGCCTTCATCGCAAAATATTTGTGCATGAAGAACGGGAATATGTGCGTGGGCATGATTATCTCGCCCGCGCCGTGGGTGTTTTATTGTCTAACCGGAAAATTGCCGGATGGGGTTTTGATGAAAGAATTCCGCACCCTTATGGGGGGCTTGAGATAGACCATCGGTTCAAGAAACAGCTTACTTTCGGTTCATCCTACACCGAGTTCCGGGCCCGTTCGGAAATGCGTTTGCAAGAGAGGGATCAAGACCGTGAGCGTGCATTACGGGAAATTTTTGCGAAGGCCTATCCCACTCAGGACGAATTGGAGGAACTTAAAGCATTCAATCGAGCAGCCACCAGTGAGTTCGAAGTTTTGACACCTGATTTTCCGTCCGAAGCGAATCCCGACGCACTTTTCGACGGAGGACTCGGCCGTTTTGGCCATATTTTGGCGGTCTTGGCGGATTGGGACAAGATTCGAGTTCACCATATCAAGATTGTCAAAAAATCGGAGGTTGCCGGAACGGACTCGATGTTTTTTGCACTGGGCGACAAACAAATTCCGATGTATTTCGAAGACGAAGAGACTCTCGTGATGACGGCGGCTTTATGGCAAGAAATCGGTGATCGTTCTTGGGTGACTGTGACGATGGCGGAACACCCGGGGGTTCGGATCCACCGGCGCCACACAGAAAAACCGGAAACTTATATCAGTCTTTACGCCGACCGCACGCGTGATCTGATTTTGTTTGCGCGACAAGCGATGGATGGCCGGTCTTTGGAGGATTGTGAGGAAGAGGCGCGCTTGACGCCGCGACGTTTTAACCGGATGTCGGTCAATGATTTGGGGCGCGAGGTGAGCATGCTCGAAATGCTTTTGGAGATCGAAACGCTACGGCGTGACCCTATGCCGTTATTAAGCGAAGCCATTTTGTTTTATTTCCTTACGCTTTTATATGAACATGCCGAAACCGAAGGCTCTGTGATTTACGTGGAGGACGATAGACTCATGCCTTTGGTTTCGGAACAGATTCGAAAACTTTTTGGCATCGAGGTTCCGGTCAAACGGCTTCAAGAGGTTTTTCAAAAATACCGGTATCATTTTGTCTGGCAGAAAAGGCCTGATGATTTTGAGTCATGGGCATTAAGCGGCGATGATGTGGCGCGTGAGACGATTGAAACGACGATGGCTGCGATGGAATGTCCTGACTTTAGGGAGCGTTTTGCCTATGAACTCCACCACTTTGATACCCTTTATCCGGGTGAGCGTTGGATCATCAATGAAACGACACAGGTCGAAACTATTGAATTGGGACGCGTCGGAGCATTGAAAGGGATGCGCGTAGTTTTGGATTATCCTTGGGATTGGGCCGTCCATCCGCCAAAACTCTATGTCCTGCCGCCCGGCAGAGAACCTGCCATAGGAGATCGTTATGGTTATGGCGATGATTTTAAAGACTGGATGGATGCTTATGATTTGGAAATCGAAGGAAATTTGGGACAGCCGCTATCGCTTGAAAATGATGTCAAGGTGGTGGTGGGCAATGCCAGGATCCCGCTTAAATCGATTTTGGGCAAAATAATTCCGGTGTCGGGCAGGACGGACCGTCATATCACCCAACGCATCTTTATTGTCGAAAACGGCGGTGAATTGGTCCGGAACCGGTATTCGGACGAGATGGGCCTTTATGCCCGCGGCAATGTGAAGGGCATGGAAGTCGATTTTCAGCGCGGCGAAATCGGAAGTGCGTGGATTTTGAGACAAGTTGAAAAGGCCGAGGGAGAGGAAAGGGACGAACAGGAGCCGTGGCATTTTGTGTTTAACCCCCAGTTTGCACCGGAGAATAATCCGGATGTGGTCAGTGTGCTGGTTTATCATTTCCATCCTACGCTGGATACTCCCATTATTTCTGTCGGAGACGTCCAGGCGATGCTGGACAAATATCTGAATGGTGATCAGCAGGCACCTCTCAAACCGGAATTGATTACGAATCATCAGCGGGAGGGGCGATGCTATTTTCCGAGGCCCAATGCGAATTGGCAGAAGGCCGTCAAACAGCTCATTTTGCTGGAGCGTTTACAAGTCCATGAACAAAATCTAACCGATGATCAGAACCATGAGCAGGTTATGCGTGATTTCGAAAAGTTCGAAGGTGTGGTGAGCCAGTATTTTGATATTGTGAGCGTTCGGTTTACCGAGGACGGCGATGTCGAAAGCTGGCGCCCGGTCAAGAAGCCGGGGCCTGCGACTTTGGCGGACACGTGGGATGATACAATCGATTATCAAGAAGTGCGATATCCCGATGAACGTGGCGCGGATACAGACGTGAGATCCGGCTTGACTGACACGTTGTATGATGACTTCGATTTGCCATATCCCGATGAAGGGGACACGGATACGGACATGAGATCCGAGATTCGTACCGCGGAGGCGGACGGTGAGAAAACGGGGGCTTCCATCTTCAGTCCGGTCCCGGAAGACGCGCGGGTTGCACAGGTGATCCGGAGTTTGGGCAGTCCCAAAGCCGAGCAACGCCAAGCGGCGGCCTTAATGCTCGGGGAGGTTGTCGCCGTCGAGCAACTCCAGGAAACCCATATTCTCCGTGCGCTGGTGGCGGCCGGAGGCAATCTGCCGAGGACGATGGCGGCATTAATTATCCGGAGAAAGACTCTAGAGAATGTCCTGCAAAGACTCAATATTACGATTGCTCCGGAGGAAAATGAACAGCGTGTGGCTCAAGCCAAAGATATTTTGCTGAAAAAATATAGTGAGCTGTCCGATGGTACCCGCTCCGTTCCGCCCTTGGTGGACCGTTTGATCGAAAAGCGCAAGACCTTGGAGATCGCCGAAAAAATCGAAGTCTTGAAGGCCATCGTTGTTTACGGCGGGAATTTGCCGGAGATTTACCGGGCTTTAGGCATGGAGCGTACCACGTTGCACAGCAGGCTCCAGGCTTATGGCATGACCGCGGGACGGCACGGAGAAGACCAGCGGGCGCTTGAAGCGGCTGAAAAATTGCGGGAAATGTTGACCGATGAAATGCGGTTCCGAAAGCGAAAATTCCCATGGAACCCATCCGCCGGAGATGTGAAGGGGCTTTCGGATTTCCCTCCTGCGATCCGTGTCAAGCTCAAACAGGCAACGTGCTTTACCGAGCGTGCCTTGATTCTTGCCGCATTTATCGATTGGAACGATGAATATTTTGCATGGTGTTCAGGATTCTTCGGCGGTTTGGTTTTTGGCTGGAAACAATTTAACGTGAAAGAGCCTGAGTTCCGTGTGATCAAGGGGATCAGTGATGCCTTACATGTGTCCCCGTATTTCCTTTTAACGGGAAAAGCGAAAGCGAAAGCGTTGTACCGGGGACCGCAAACGCGGAGAATCGAGCTTGTCATGAAAGCCAAAGGTGTTACGGCTGAAGAATTGGCGGAAAGGATCGGTGTTTCCCGGAATGCTATCAAACAAGCTCTGCGGGAGCATGTGGATCATACGCGCGGAGTCTTATACGAGATGACTCGTGCCTTGGGTGAATCGCCGGCGTTGACGGAAACCGGATTCAGTCCCGATCCGGCATTACCGTTGTTGACAGAGCCTAACGGTTCTACCGGATTCAGACGCAGAGGCATTTCGAAAGCGTTGCAGGCTGCGGCCGAGGAATTACAGCAAGGTCTCGTGACGGCTTGGCGGGAGATGGGATATCCGGTTGATGTTTGGCAGGCGCAGATTGCGCCCCATCAAAATCAACGCAATCCGGGACTGGCGATGCGGTTACTCCGTGCGGAACCAGGGACGCTCCATCATGCCGTGTATTACGGACTTATGTCGCAAACCGTTGCCGGCAAACTGGAGCGCGATGAACCTTTACAGCCGGAAGATGTCCGGAGCCTTGCACGGAGTTTGGCTGATGCCTATCAGGGGTTGGAAGAATTATTCAGAAAAGACGCGGCCCCTCAGCTCAAACCGCCGACCGGTTACCGTCATGAAGACGAGATCGAGGACACGTGGTGTTTGGTTGGGCGATTTTTCAATCGGCAGCGTTTGTTGGCTTTGCTTGATGCGACGCCGATCGGCATGCAATTATTCAAGCAAGGTGTTTTGTCCTATGCGTCGAATCCCGAAGGTGCCATCGTTGAACATGACCGCGAGTGCCGGCGTTTGACCGACCGTGAAGCGGAGCTGGCCGCGGCGGGACGGCGTCCGGTTTTTTCGGAGAGAACTGTGCGTTCCATCGTTTGGCATTATCGGGATGCCGAGCAGGTATTGGATGATATGCGGCAATCCGTGGCTGAACTGGTGATCTACCTGACGCGTCAATGGATGTTGCAGGATCCTTCCGAAGGGACGGTGAGAAACCCCGAAGGATATGTCAAATGGATCATTTCCAACAAAATCGAAGCGGCGCGAAATTTGCTGCGGCGCATCCAATTGCGCGACGATGCCATCCGACATCTCTTTGAAGATGAGGGACGGCGGCCGTTGGCGGAACGGCTTGAAAAAATAGCCGCACAGCTTCCGGGTTTGAATGCACCGGCAGAGGATTCGGATGTTGCAGTATCGAGGGTGCTCGATTTACTCAATCGTATCGTCGCCATCAAACAACTCGAGGATCCGGATTTCTTGCGCGGTGCCTGGAAGTTTGAAAGCGCCGAATCGGTGGATGCCTATATCCGCTCGCTCGAACGAATCGTGCCGCATTTTGCCGTCGAAGTCGCGATCAAACTGGAATCACTGCAAACGAACGGATCCGTTTGGCCGCAAGAAGCAGCCTCCCTTGACGATTTCCTGATCAAAGTTGCGAAAATGATTCCGGATACCAGGACTTTAGTGCAACGGGCAGTCCGCGCGGCTCATTCGGCCGGCACAGCGTCGGCAGAAAAGGGACCTCAAGGCCGTCAGCGCGTACCGGACCCGGCCGAAAGTTATCCGCAACCCGTCCGGGATTTTGGTTTTGAATGGGATGGTTTATTGACACGAATGAGTTTGACCGTCGGAATGGAGGACACGAAATTTTTAGATTTGGCGGAACAGTTGGTTTCAAGGCTTGAAGCGCCCGGAGATTTGGAATTACCGCCCGCATTTGTGCACGAGAGAGCCGTGAAACTGGATTATGCCCTGGAACATGCCATGAGTGCCGGGCGTGATCTTGGATTTATAGATCAAACATCTGCCGGGAGACTGCGTGATATCCGCGAACGCCTCAGGGGATTGCCGCGCCATAAAAAAACGAACGGCCAGGTTCCGAACGGTAACGGAAAACAGGATGGAAGTACGACCGGGAACGGCAACGGTGTCTCTGTCGGAAACGGGCATCAAACGCCGCCGGTTTCGAACGAAAAAAGTTCCGCCGCTGCGCCTCGAACGGCGGCAGCGCATATCGAAAGTGTTTGCGATCAAATCATGATGTCGGTCGAAGGGATCTTGAGAGCCCTGATTGATACTGAGAAAGAGCATGAGACACAGCCAGATTTTGAAGCGGTTGATGCGGACATCGCAAAATTAAGAGGACTTTTGAAACAAGTTGCCTCAAATGGACAGCAAGCGGACGA
The DNA here is from genome assembly GCA_028713205.1 of Candidatus Omnitrophota bacterium. Classification (GTDB taxonomy): domain Bacteria; phylum Omnitrophota; class Omnitrophia; order Omnitrophales; family Aquincolibacteriaceae; genus JAQTOZ01. The sequence goes on along the minus strand of JAQTOZ010000100.1, from coordinate 2,108 downwards.
CGCACAAGGCACGATTCTCGGCATTGTGACCGATTGGCGTGAGAAAGCCGAAAATCATGGTTTGGTGGCCTCTATCAGGAGTCAATTGGATAGTAACAGATCCAATGGCAAACGGACCGTTCGAGATCTTTTAGACATTCGTGCGGCGGTGCAAGAGATCAAGTTTGCGGCGGCCCGCTCGGAACTGCGAAGGGATGATGAGCGTAGAGCGTATAGCGTGGTGCGTATCGATGAAGAACAAAGCCTAAACGCTATCCGCTATTCGCTGGATGCTAGAAAAGCCCGTTACAATCCTCAAATTGCCGTGGCGGTTGCGGTCGCGATGACCAACAGGATTTTTAACTTGCGCAGGGCCGAGCGGCTCCTGAAATGGGTTGAAGTACCGGCGGCTTTTGCCGAAGAGACAAAACCCGTCGCGATGACACAGGCCGAGCAGACAAAAGAAACGGATGCTTATTCGCGATTGCTTGCGAAGGGCGGCAGTGTGGTATTGCCGGCGGTATTATTCGTAGATGGCAATCTCAGTTCGCAAGGCCGCGCGGAATATCTCAAATTGATTCTTGCAAGCGCAAGACAGACAGCTTCGGCCGCCGCCTTACCGGCCATTCATTTTTCGGGCACTGAGGCGCATGTGCTGAAACAAAGTTTATTCAGTTCGGATCTGAAAGCGTGCGATGCCGAACTCAAATCCCTGGCGAGCAGGGTGTTTAAGGCCAATCTGACGCCGGAGCCGGCAGCGGCCAATCGTCTTTATAATGGTAGCGCCAATGCGGTTTCGGTTTCGTTGCTGCAAAATCGTCCGCAGGATGAAGAAAAACTGAATCAGCGCATCCCGGCGTTTTTAGTGGCGGCCGAAGAACTGAAAGACATGAATGAAAACGATAAGGTCCGCTATCTCACACACCTGACGCAACTCCAGTTGCTGGTTGCCGAGGAACTTAAGGACCAGTTGCGCCGGGCCTCTCCCAAAACAACCATCCGTATTTTAGGCGAGTTTCTGCACAAGGTAGGGATCGATTATCAAACCGATGTATCCGGTTATCTGAAACCTACGGCGCAAAGCCTGCTTTCCGACAGCCTTGCGCAATATCTCAATACGCGCGAAGCTACTGCCTCCGCTGCATAAAATAATCATCGATTTTATTTATATTTTTTAGTTGAGCTCAGAGGCGGTTTGCTCAAAGGCTACGGCTTCTGGAAAACTAAGCCTGTCTCGGGTGAGGATACCTCCGCCGTTCCGCCATGAGTCCGAGCCGGATTGCCGAATCGGATTCGCGACGCTACCATTCTTGGCAGATGGCGGATGGGAGACCGCGGCCCCGCAGGGGAACGCGGAGGGATCCCATACGTCAGATGCCGTAGAATGGTTACAAGGAATCCGCTGAGGCAAGAGGCCGGCTCATGGCGGCCGTCGGTTTCCTCCACCTGAGACAGGTAAGTTTTCAGACGAAGCCTTCGCCATTCGCTCACCGCCTCTTAGCTCAATTTCATCAAGATTCAATCAAGGCGCAAAATTTGAGTCACAGGATTGCTCAACTTGCACCTGAATTTCCTTTCTGTTACAATGCACCCACTTTATGCCTAAACCACTTACGTTTCAGGAGTTAATCCAAAAACTGAACACCTACTGGAGCCAAAAAGGCTGCCTGATCATGCAGCCTTATGACCTTGAAGTAGGTGCCGGGACTTTTTCTCCGCATACCTTTTTAAGGGCTTTGGGCCCGGAACCTTGGAGTGCGGCTTATGTCGAGCCTTCCAGACGTCCCACGGACGGCCGTTATGGAGAGAACCCCCACAGGACACAACATTATTATCAGTATCAAGTCATTATCAAACCTGCTCCTGCGGATGCCCAACAACTCTATCTCGATAGTTTAAAATATGTCGGGATTGATCCGACTTCGCATGACATTCGATTCGTCGAAGATGATTGGGAATCACCGACGCTGGGCGCGTGGGGATTGGGATGGGAAGTTTGGCTGGACAGTCTCGAGATCACTCAGTTTACTTATTTTCAACAATGCGGCGGTATCGATTTGCAAATGATTTCCTGCGAAATCACTTACGTCCTCGAGCGTATCTCCATGTTCTTGCAAAAGAAAGAGGCC
>JAQTOZ010000099.1 GCA_028713205.1 Candidatus Omnitrophota bacterium | reverse complement strand
CGACATTCGGAGGCTCGAAAAATATGACGTGATGATGTTCACGTCCAGGCACGCCGTGCAATTCTTTTTCCAAGGACTTCTGCAAAAGAGAAAAACCGCGCGCGTGTTTGAAAAGATGTCGCTCATCGCGATCGGGAAAACCACGGCCCGGTGTCTTGCCCATTTCGGTTGGACCGCGACCATGGTCCCGGACGACGAGTCTGCCGAAGGGATACTCAAGATGCTGAAGGAAATCCCTCTGCGGGGAAAATCGTTTCTGATTCCGCGGTCGAATTTGGCCACCGAGCGGCTGGTGCAAGGGTTGCGCCGACGCGGTGCGCGCGTCGATGCGGTGACCGTTTACCGGAATGTCAAAACACGGACCCGCAAACAGGACCTCCGGCAAATCGATGAGATTGTCTTTACCAGTCCGTCGACGGTCAGAAATTTTTTCGAAAAATACCGCAATGTCCCCGAACGGATTCGCATGAAAGCGATCGGGAACGTGACGAAAGCCTGCTTAAAAGAATATGGAAAGGAAGCCGAGGTGATTCCAAATGAGTAAAACGAAGCACGGTGCCGGAAAAAAAAGTCACGCCGGGCTTTTCGAAAGGGCGAAGCGTTCTTTGGCGGGCGGTGTCAACAGCCCGGTGCGATCTTTCAGGTCGGTGGGCGGCGATCCGGTTTTCGTCAAGCGTGCCAAGGGCTGCAAAATATTTTCCGAGGACGGGCGCCGGCTGATTGATTATTGTTGCTCATGGGGTGCCTTGATTTTAGGCCACGCACCGGATGTGCTGATAAAGCCTTTGAAACGTGCGCTGGAACGGGGCACCAGCTACGGGATGCCGACGGCTGTGGAAACGGAATTGGCGGAGATGATTGTCGCGGCCATTCCATCGATTGAGCAAGTCCGGCTGACAAGCTCGGGGACCGAGGCGGTCATGGGGGCGGTCCGGATCGCAAGGGCTTATACCGGCCGGGACAAAGTCATAAAATTCGAAGGTTCTTATCACGGTCATTCCGATTATCTGCTGGTCAAGGCCGGTTCGGGGGCAAGCACGCTGGGGATCCCCGACAGCCTGGGTGTCCCGCAGGATTTCACGAAGCACACGTTGGTGGTGCCCTATAATGATTTGCCGCAAACCCAAGCAACCGTGGAAAAATATGCGAAAGAGATTGCGGCGATGATCGTGGAACCCGTGGCGGGAAATATGGGCGTGGTGTTGCCGGAGCCGGGTTTTCTGGCGGGGCTAAGAAAACTTTGCGACGCGCATGGCATCCTTCTGATTTTTGACGAAGTGATTACGGGCTTCCGGTTAATCTATGGCGGTGCCCAAAACTATTTCGGCGTAACGCCGGACCTGACCTGTCTCGGAAAAATCATCGGCGGTGGAATGCCGATGGGGGCGTTTGGGGGAAGGCGCGACGTGATGGCCATGCTGGCGCCGCTCGGGGGCGCTTACCAGGCAGGGACGCTGTCCGGCAATCCCGTTGCCGTGACGGCGGGCATTGCGGCGCTGAAATGTTTGGCGCGTACGCGGCCGTACGCAAAGCTGGCCCGTTTGGCGCAGGAACTTTGCGCGGGTTTCAAGCAAGCGGCCGAAGCTTCCGGCACGCCGGTCGAGATCAATTCCATCGGGTCCATGTTCACGGTGTTTTTCACGGAACGAAAAGTTATCGATTTCAAAACCGCAGCGGCCCAAAACGGAGCATTGTTCCGGGACGTTTATCACGGACTGCTCGAGCGGGGAGTGTATTTTCCCCCGTCGCCTTTTGAGGCAAATTTCATTTCCACGGGCCACACAAAAAAGGATATTCGCGACACCGTCCGCGCTTTCGGCGCGGCGATCAAGGGGCGCTGTCAAACACAAGTTGCTTTTTGAGCAAGGGATTAGATAGAATTTAGATATAATACGGCATTCATAAACAATACAACTGAAATGACCGGCTAAAGGAATCAAACATGGAACACACTTTGGCAGAGCTCAGGCAAATAAATAAATCAAATTGATTTATCATTTCGGTGAAAGAATTTATGAATGGACCCGGTGCTGCCGGGCCGGTTATCCTGGGCCAAGACGGATTGCAAGAGGTCCTGCGGGAAGTGATGCATCACGAGGCCTTGCGAAATTTGGCATCGCATAAGGGAAAAGCATGACAAACGAATCAAATACGAGTTTGACGGCGCGTGTAGGGTCGATCGACGAATATCAAAAAGAGACCGGGGAAAAGCTTCAGACGCTCGCAAAGGACCTGGACGGCTGGTTTGAAGAAATGTGCGCCGTCCATATTGCATTGAGCGGAAAATTGAAAACGAAATCGAAAAAAGCCCCGGAGTCAAAACACCAGGAGTCCGTACAGGCCCCGGTCGCGGCACCCGTCCCGGTGGCTCAGCCGGCGGCGGAGGACTATAAGGCCGTCATTGAGAAATTGCTTCAGGGGTCCATTGAGGCGTTGGGTGACAAGCTCTCGGGGAGAATCATGGCGATGCTTCAGGAGCTGAAGACGGTATCGGACCCCATGCGGGAAACCAAGCTGAAGGAAATTCATGAAGCCGCTCAGTCCGAACACGTGGACCTGGCACGACTCTTTTTGTATGAGAAGGTCGAAAGCAATTTGGGGAAAGAAGGAATTCAAATCGATGAGAAGAAGAGCAAGGGGATCGGATCGATCCTGGACAAACTCAAGAAGTTGAAGGAAGGCCAGCAATAAGTGTCAAGTTGCAAGTCAAAAGTAAAAAGTGATCATACAGAGACAATCATGCGAATGGGTTGTGTCCGAATTATTTTGCCGCTGGCTTGATGCGTTGTGCTTGCAATTCCTGACTTAGACGCTTTTATTTGTGACGTGTGACTGATGACTTGTAACCTAAGGGTTAGGGTGGACTAGTTTATGAATATCGATTTGATTGCGAACATTGTCATTTGCGGGCTTTTTTTTATGCTGGGACTCTTTGTCAGCACCGTCATTGCGGAAAAGCGCAATTTCAGGCTTAAAGAAAATCAAATGAAGGAAAAGATTTCCGCTGCCGGGGGGGCCGGCCGGTCGAAAGAGGATGCCGCAGAATTCGAGCGACTGCACGCGGAGATTGCAAGATATGCCGACGATTTGAAGGCGAAAGACCGTGAAATTGAAAAACTTTTCGAACAAGTGAGCCGCACGACGGAAGAACATCGCAAGACTCAGGAAAAGTTGTCCGCGGCGGCAGGCGCGCCGCAGCGCTCCAAAGAAGACATGGCCGAGTTGGAAAGGCTGCGCGCCGAAGTGACCGGCCAGCTCGAGGCCATCCAGACGAAAGACCGCGAAATCGGAAAACTCATCGAGCAGGTAAACCGCACGACGGAAGAGCATCACAAGGTCCGGGAGCAAATGCTGGCGGGCGCGGGCGGCAATCAGCGCTCCAAAGAGGACACGGCCGAGTTGGAGCGGCTGCGCGCCGAAGTGGCCAGCCAGCTCGACGCGATGAAACTCAAGGATGCTGAGATCGCAAAACTGATCGATCAAGTGGAACGCGGGACGGACGACAACGTAAACTCCAAAGCCAGCTCAGTGAATCCTCCGGTGAAAAAGGTGAAGCCGGGCGGTTAAGGGCGGAATTGAATGCGAAAATCGAGGAGGCGAATGCGAAGGACCGTGAGCTCTCGAAGTTGCGGGAAGAAAGAAAAGACATCGAAGGGCGGATCGCTCAAACCGAAAAAAACATGGCGGAATACGGGAATTTTGAAAATGCCATCCGGGAGCAAAAGAAAAGTTTTTATGACATGGAGCAGCGCATCCGGGAAATCAAGATTAAACTGCGTGTTTTAAACGAGAAGGCAAGGGAAAATGTGGAACTCGTTGCGGCATTTGCCGAGGGCAAAGAATTCGACGAGTTCCGCAAATCAATTCACCTGGATGAATTGACCCATAAGTATGAGGAACAAATCAAAGATCCGAAAACAACCGATCAAAAAGAACCATTTTGAGAAATGCGCGCGGATGTGCGGGAGCGTCGTCGAAAGATGCGTTGCGGCGGGCCGCCCTAAAGAATCGAGAGAGAAAAGGGTGCGGCTCAGCAGCGTGTTTTCGGCAGATTCAAAGTTCTGCAGACGATACCGGTATTCGAATCACGCAATGAAAGAAAGGATGCTATGAATATCGAACAAATGTTTGCTTTGAAGATTATGGACGTGATGCAAAAGGATGTTGTGACGGTCACCGCGGACACGACGGTTTATGCGGCGATCAAGGCAATGGCGACAAAACGGATCGGGGCGGTGGTTGTGCTCAATGACCAGGAGCTCGTGGTCGGCATCTTTACCGAACGCGATTTATTGCTTCAGGTCACGGCCCGGGACCGGGAATTAAAAACGACCATCATCAAGGATGTCATGACGGAAAATCCAGTGGTTCTGCATCCAAAGCTCCTTCTGACGGAGGCCTTCGCGTTGTTCAAAGCAGGAAATTTTCGTCATGTTCCGATTGTCGACAAACATAAGCTCGTCGGGATTATATCGGTCAAAGACGTCAATAAACTGCTGTACGAACTCGTCGGCGATATCTTTTTCGGCGAAAAAAATAACGGACCCAGATAAAAGAACGGGCGGGATGCTTTAAATCATGTTCAAAAGTCCGTTGCAGCGCCGGAAAACAATGCTTCGCCGTCATGTCCAAGGTGAAGGATGAACGAAGATTATTATAAGATTATGGAAGTCCATCCCAAGGCGGGCATTGAAATGATTGATAAGGCCTACCGGACCCTGGCGATGCGATATCATCCCGCCAAGAACCTTCCGAGCCGCCTGGCCTGGGCTGAGGAAAAATTCAAACAACTCTCACTCGCGTATTCCGTGCTGAAAGATCCCGTCCAAAGGAGGGAGTACGATCGTACCCGATTAAGCACGGAGATGCATCACGTCAGGACGGCACCCAACGGCCCGGACATCGGCGAGGAAGAGGCTTATTTTCAATATCGCATCGGATGTGAGCACGCCGAAAAAGCGCAAAAGGCCCCGCCCCTGAATATCTTATTCGGTAAGTCCGAGTCCGATCGGGAGAAGGCACGGGAGGCTTTTGAAACCGTGTTCCGCAAGTATCCCGGAAGCAAATATGCCGAAGAAGCGCTTTACCGATGGCTCCTGCTATCCAATCGAATGCCGGACCACAGCGAAGCTTTTTTGAAAAAATTGGAAGAGTGCTTCGAAATTTATGCCGATAATTATTCTTCAGGCCCATGGTCGGCAGAGGTCAAGCTCGAATTTGCGCGTTTCCGGATTTTGAAGAAAAAAGATACGCGGGAAGCCAAAAAAATCATTCATTATCTACGGACTTATTACAGCGATTCGGACGTCCGCCGCGAAACCGAGGTTTTGGCAGAATATCTCGAAGGGCTGGATCAAAAGAAGAATCGGCACAGGGCAAGGGAGAGAGTGCGTGGATAAAGCGATCTGGGTGAGTATCGCGGCTTTGGGGGCGGCGGTTGGTTTGGGCGTGGGTATTTTATTGGGAGCTTGGCTCGGGCAAAGCGGCGCCATGGGATGGCTTCGTGCCGTTTTGAGAACGCCGCTGGTCATTCTCAAATCACCGGGGCAGATTAAAAACCAATGGAAAATTTGGGGGGAATGGCGGGCGCGGCGGAAAATGAACAGGATCCGGTACCGCAACCGGATGAAAGAGCTCCGGGACAGAATCAAGGGCTACCGCAGTGAAATCCGTAAAACAAATGCCGAAATGCGGCATGCTCGCCGTCAGTATTATGAAGCCGAATGATGGTTGGGTCCGGGAGGTAACGAAGGGTTGGGGGGCATGTCCATCCGAATAAAAATATTGATCGGATTTATCTTCGTGGTGATGTTGAGTTCGGTCATCGGGATTGTTTCGCTGGGCCAGATCCGGCAAATCGCGCGCCCGCTCAGCCATGAAATGCCCAGTGACTTGGAAGCGATCGTCGAGACGGCGCGTTTAGATGGTTTGGCCAAATTGGTGCGTTACTACGATGAGGTCTTGACTCAAGCCGCCCGAAACTATGCGTTTACGAAGAATCGTCAATGGAAGGAGCGGTATCTCGAAGAAGAACCGAAACTGGATGCGATCGTCAAAGAGGTCATGCAAAGAGGGGCAAGGGAGGACCGGCTGGATTTTGAAAATATCAACGAGGCCAATCGCGTGCTGGTGGAAATGGAATACAGGTCCATGAAAGCGGTGGACCTCGGCAAGGCGGAAGAGGCCGTCACGATATTGGAAAGCCGGGAGTATTGGGAGCAAAAGAAAGTCTATCAGGATTATCTCTTGCGGTTTATCCTGAGCAAAGGGCTGCGCTATGACGAAGCCGTTTCGGCATCGAGTCAAACGATCGATTCTTTGATGAAAAGGACCGAACGCATGGTCCAATCCAGCGGCGAGCTCGTTCTGATTTTGCTCTTGTTGATCATCCTCGCGTCCTTAGGCATCAGTTATTATATCGCCCTGTTGATCTCGAAACCAATCCTGGCTTTGCAGAAAGGAACAGAATTCATCAGCTCGGGCAATTTGGACTACCGCGTTGGGACCAATTCACGGGACGAGATCGGCAGGCTTTCACGGTCTTTTGACTTGATGACCGAGAGGTTGAAGCAAAATATGGTTTCGGTCCGTGAACTCCATAAGGAAATAGAGGATCGCACGAAGATTGATGCGGAATTGAAGAAAAAGATCGATGCGCTCGAGCAATTCAGAAAAATCACGGTGGACCGTGAGTTGAAGATGAGAGAACTGAAGAACAAGATTGCGGAGTTGGAATCCAAGCTGAGGGAACGGGGTTCATGACGGATCCCATCATCAAAACAACGCACCGGTTTAAAGGAAGCCTTCAGGAAAAAGTCATAAGGACTCTCTGCCTTTACGGCGGATTGAGCGTGGTCTTGACGGGGGCCGTCATTTTTGCCTGGGTTTACGGGTTACGCATGGAGACGATCAAAGAACGTCAAATGGAAGTCGCGGGCATTTTGGCGAGTACCGTCGATAGCATGATGGAGGGGGCGATCAAAAAGAGCGAGGTGAATGTCAGCAGCAATTTTTGGAAGGAAGTTATTGACGCGCGTAATTTAGAGCATTCCGCGATGTCGCGGGAAGTCCTCCTGAGGCACATGGCGGAGTTGGATAAGCAGTGGATCGCTGCGAAGGAAGATAGCCCGCTGGTCCAAGAATGCTTGCGAAGCCCTATCAGTGTGCGGCTTCAAAATATAGTGGCGGTTGATAAAAACATCGCCGAGATTTTTATCACCGACCGTGACGGAGGTCTGGTCGGCACTTCGGGGAAGACCAGCGACTTTTACCAGGCCGATGAAGCCTGGTGGCAAAAGACCTATGCCGGGGGTAAGGGCAGCGTTTATATCGGAGAGGCCGAATTGGATCAATCCAGCGGCATCATGAGCATTCCCATTGCCGTGCCCGTTCGCGATCGTGCCGCAAATGTGATCGGTGTGTGCAAGGAATCCGTTAATATCGATCAATTCTTTGCGGGGCTTAAGGCCTATTCGATCGGAAAGAGCGGGCATGCGAGTTTAATCGATAAAGACGGCACGGTTATTTATCATGAAGGGATTACCCCGTTGAGCATGAAGGCTTTGGGCGAAAAAGAGATGCAGAAGCTCAATCGGAATAAAATCGATTTCTTTCTTAAAAAAGGGAACGGGACGATCCACAAGCGCGATATCTTTGTCGCGATCGCCCCCATCCGACTTGCCAGCCTCCTTGATAATGGAATTACCTGGTATGTCGTCGTTGCGCAGGACGTCCGTGAAATATTTGCGCCTTATTATGCGCTGGCGCTCAAATTCTTGCTGGTCCTTCTGGCGATATGCGGTGGGGCGATATTGCTGGGGATCGTTTTTGGGGACCAAATCGCCAGACCGATACGCGAATTACACGAAGCGACCGAAAAGGTGATGACCGGTGAATGGCAGTCCTTGCCGCTTGTGAAAACCGGCGATGAGATCGAGCAATTTTCGGACACCTTCCGGGAGATGCTCGATCATATCCGGAAAAACGAGAAAGAGATCCTGGCCTCAAAGGAAAGACTGGAGAAATTTTCAACCAATTTGGAAAGGAAAGTCGAAGAGCGCACAAGAGAATTGAGCCGGTCCCAGGCAGCCACCCTGAATATCCTCGAAGATTTGACGGAATCAAAGGCCTTTACTGAAAATACTCTGAACACGATCGATGATATCTTTTATGCCTTTGACCCTAACGGGAAATTGCTGCGTTGGAACAAGACGCTAAGCCGGGTCACCGGCTATAACGACCAGGAACTCGCGACAAAAGTCGCCACGGATTTCTTTACGAGCGACGATGTCCCGCGTGTGATAAAAGCCATGGAAAAAGTTTTCGTCGAAGGGCGTGCAAAAGTCGAGGCCAGGCTTATGTTAAAAGACGGAAGGAGTATTCCGTACGAAGTTTCGGGTTGCATCCTCAAAGATAGCCATGAAAACGTGATCGGTTTTTCAGGAACGGGCAGGGACCTCACCGACCGGAAAAAAGCTGAGGAGGCGCTCCGGGAAAGCGAAGAATGGATCTCCACATTATTGCGGAGTGTGGGGGACGGGGTTATCGCGACGGACGCGAAGGGGAATATCGTTTTTATGAATAAGGTTGCCGAAGATTTGACCGAATGGAAACCGGAAGAGGCGGCTGGGAAGTATCTTGATGAGGTCTTCCGTATTATTAGTGAAGATACCCGGCAAAAGATGGAAAGTCCGGTTGTGAAAGTCCTGCAAGAAGGTGTTGTTGTCGGCTTGGCCAATCATACGCTGCTTATTTCAAGGAGCGGGAAGGAAATTCCCCTCAGTGACAGCGGCGCGCCGATTAAAAATGCAAAAAACGAAATCATCGGTGTTGTCCTCGTGTTTCAAGATGTCACGGAACGCAGGAAAGCGGAGAAGGCGCTCAAGGAAAGCCAGGAGTTTTTGAGCCGTGTGACGAACAGTGTTCCGGAGATGGTGTATGTTTATCGACTGGGCCGTGATGGGAAGATGGCGTTTGATTTTGTAAGCCGGGGTGCGGAAGAGATCTTTGAATATCAGGCGGACGCTATTCAGAAGGACTTCAATTTGGCGTGGAATCTCATTTTTCAGGAGGATGCGCAGGGCGTGCAAAATTCGATTTTTGAATCTGCAAGGGCGATGAAAAGATGGGATTATGAATTTCGGATCCGGACGCCGCGAGGACTCGTGAAGTGGATTCACGGGACATCGATCCCGCAGGGGTGTTCGGAAGACGGCACGATTACGTGGATCGGGACTTTAATCGACATCACCGAGAGAAGGCGTGCCGATGATGAAATGCTCAAGCTTACACGCGCCATTGAGCAAAGCCCGGCTTGTATTGTGATCACGGATTTGAAGGGTGACATTCAATATGTGAATCCGAGATTCACGACCATGACGGGGTATGCCGCAGATGAAGTCCGGGGGAAAAATCCGCGCATTTTGAAATCCGGCGAGACGTCTCCGGAAAGGTACAAGGAATTGTGGGACACGATTATCGCCGGCCGCGAATGGCGGGGCGAGTTTCATAACAAAAAGAAAACCGGCGATCTGTATTGGGAGAACGCCTCGATTTCACCGATTTGGAATACCCAAGGCGTGATGACCGGTTTTATGGCGGTCAAGGAAGATATTACGGAGCGAAAACAATGGGAAGAGGTCTTGAAGGACAGCGAAGCGCGTCACAAAGTCATTTTCGAAATGTCCGCAGACGCCATTATGTTGCTCGATCCGCGTAAGGGGTTCGTCGATGGAAATCCTGCTTGTATCAGGCTATTTGAATGTCAAGACGAGGCCGAATTCATAACAAAAACTCCGGCGGATTTATCACCGGAATATCAACCCGACGGGACCCCTTCGGCCGTCAAGGCCCCGCAAATGATTTCCATGGCGCTGGAAAAGGGATCTCATTTCTTCGATTGGACGCACAAAACGGCGCGGGGCCGCGAATTTTATGCCACGGTTCTATTGACAAGGATCGAGCTGAAAGGGGAGAAATTGTTGCAAGCGACCGTGCGAGATGTCACGGATTATGAGAAGGCCAAGCGGGCGTTGCTGTAAAGCGATCAAAAACTCAGGCTATTTTTAATCAATCATTTCATTTTATCGGTTTGATGACCCAAGACGGGACGCTCATCGACGCGAACAGGTGGCGCTGAATTTGGTCGGGATCAGGGAATCGGATGTTCTGAGGAAACCGTTTTGGGAGACCCCCTGGTGCAAGCATTCGGAAAAAATGCAGAATAAGCTCAAAGAAGCTGTTCGGGAGGCCACCAGGGGAAAGACCGTGCGGTTTGAAGCGACTCATCAGACTGCTGACGGGAGCCTCCATTACGTCGATTTTTCAATCAAACCATTGATGAATGCAAACGAACAAGTTGTTTTGTTGATTCCAGAAAGTCGGGACATCACGAACCTGAAACAGGCCACCGAGATGTTGCAGAAAAGCGAAGAAAAGTACCGCTTTTTGGCTGACAACACTTCGGACATTTTGTGGGTCGCCAGTTTGAATTTGGAGATGACCTATGTGAGTCCGTCCATTCTGCGATTATCCTAATATACCGCCGAAGAATTAATGAAGATGAGTTTTACGAAATATGTGACCCCTGAATGTCTCCAACTGGTTATTAAGATTATGGAAGAAGGGCTCCGGCAAGCCAACGCCCCGGACGGAGATCGATCCAAAATATGGTCGGTGGAACTTGAACTGATTTGAAAAAGCGGGGAAACGGTTTGATTTGAAATCAATGCCAGTTATGTGTTCGATGCCGAAGGAAAAGTCTCGGGGCTTATCGAGGACGCTCGTGACATTTCTGATTTAAGGAAGCGCGGTTGTGATTCAGCAAATATTTAAACTTAATTCAAGGTGGCAGGCCATCCTTTCGGTCTCGGGATTTGCGGCCATGCTGACGACTTTTTTCGGCGTTGCTTTCTTTTTCCACAGTCATCATACTTATCAGCAAGTGAGGTGAACCATGAGACTCATTTTGCTCGGCGTTAGTTATCGCAAAACGCCGTTGGAAGTCAGAGAACATATGAGTTTTACGGAAAACAATCTGGAGAAGGCATACCGGGCACTTTGTGCTTCGGAAGCTGTCGCGGAAGCCATGATCCTTTCGACCTGTAACCGTGTGGAACTTTACGCGGCCGGGGAATCGCAGAAGGCGCTGGAGCTTGCCTTGCGGGATTTTTTGAAACGGACTCACGCGCATGCCGGTATTGATTATCAGGGGCATCTGTATCGTATGTCGGGTTACCAGGCCGCGATGCATTTATTCCACGTGGCCGCAGGTCTGGACTCCATGATTCCCGGTGAAAAC
>JAQTOZ010000098.1 GCA_028713205.1 Candidatus Omnitrophota bacterium | reverse complement strand
GGGTCCGGGGGATTCACGACCTTCATGTGTGGAGTATTTCCACGGGGAAAGAATCGCTAAGTGTTCATGTCGAAGTGGCCGATGGAGTAAACAGGGATTCGATTTTGAGCGAGATCAATGAACTCTTATCGCAAGAGTTTGGCATTGACCACGCAACCTTGCAAGTCGAGACGGAAGCCCAAAGGAAGAAAGAGAAAAACCACTTTCATAGTTGAGGTCGTTCACCCTTGATTTTCCGGTCATATCCTCAGAGAGGCAATAATGATCCGATTTATTTCCATGTTCATGGTATTCTCGTTGGTGGCGTGGCCTGCGACGGGCGATGACGGGGAGAATGTTCCGGACCTGAAGCTCAAGAAAAGCCAGCTAGATCTCCCGAAAGACATCGCATCCTTTAAGACCCTGCGCATTTTGCTTCTCAAAAACGAACAGAGCATTGCTGTCGGCACAGACGGCCCTTACGGAGTTTTTGATGACAAAGGACGGATGCTCAAACAAGGTGAGCAACTGGTATCCACGAAAGCTCTGGCGGTTGATGAGGGGATTCAGCTGGGGACCGAACTTTTTCGATATCCTTCGATTACTCTTATCAGTGAAGGCGGCGGACTCTCACTCAATAAGCATTTTTACCGTAATGCCATTCGGTTTTGGAAGGATGCGGATGGCAAGCTCGCGGTGAATAATGAAATCGATATTGAGGATTATCTGAAGGGGGTCCTTCCTTGGGAAGCCAATCCCAAATGGCCGGTGGAAGCATTGAAGGCTCAGGCCATAGCCTCCAGGACTTTTGCGTTGTTCAAAGCGATTCAACACCGGGATGATCCGTATGATATGAAATCGGGGGTTTTGAGTCAGGTTTACGTCGGAAAAAAAATCGAGCATCGCTTGACCAGTGCGGCGATTGATACAACCCGCGGGCAAATCCTAACCTATCGCGGTAAAATCTTTCCCGGTTTTTTTCATTCGACGTGCGGGGGAGCAACGGCAAGTGTTGCGGCCGTATGGAATTTGGAACCCAACCCGGTTTTGGAAGGTGTTTCGTGCGAGTTTTGCCGGGGGACCAAACATTACCGTTGGTCTGCGCGAATTCCCGAAAATGAAATCCTGACGATTTTTCATAAGCAAGGGTATAATTTTCAGGCGATACAGGAAATTAGCGCCGGGAAAAAAGATAAAAGCGGCCGCGCGCGTTTTTTTGTTGTTCACTATAAACAAACGAAGCAGTTGCAATTCAATTCGGATGATTTCCGCTCATGGCTAGGCCTGGATCGTTTCAAAAGTACGTTGGTGGATGCCATTGAGAAACAGGGGGATGCTTTTTTGTTCCGGGGGCGCGGTTGGGGACACGGTGTCGGATTGTGCCAATACGGGATGAAAGTGATGGCGGAATTAGGCTATAATGCGAAGCAGATTTTGGACTACTATTATTCGGGGGCCGATATTATCGGTACGGAGAAAAATGCTGCTGCTTTCTGATGGGACCGTAAAAAACGCTTGTCTCCCGCTGATTATCTGACGTAAGATTCTGCAAGCTTTTTGATTGATGATAATCTATTGGTTGAAGATCGTTTGCAGTCGCCGTCGACGGTCATTCATTGAACCGTCACGGCGCAGTCCTCGCGCATGGGCGCGAGGGCGCCCGCCCTAAAGGGCGACCGGTAGAGTGATTTGGCAAGAATATTGTTAGTGGCGGAGCAAAATTGTTTTTTTCCATATCATACGTGTCTGCGCCCGTAGCTCAATTGGATAGAGCGTCAGCCTCCGGAGCTGAAGGCTGCTGGTTCGATTCCAGCCGGGCGCGCTCTTAAAGGCAACTTGAACCCGATATTCAGAGGCGAGAATTTGAGCAATGAAATTTTCTCGAATGTTCAACGGACTGTTGCTTTTACTGGTTTTGGCTGCGTTGGTTGCTGCAGGACTATGGGCCTACCGCTGGTTTGAAGAAAATCGAATCCTAAAACAGGTGATTGGCCGACTTACCGCGGATTCGCGTATTGCGGAAGTTCTTGTGACCAAAAGCGAATATGATGAAACCACCCGGAAGGTCAGTACGACAATCAAGTTTTTGGAATATGATGCTCAAGGGAATCCACTCGAGCCGAAATACTTCACGTTCCGTGGCAATATGATTCAATTTCAATCACTGGTGATCCGTTTCCATGACAACTTGGTCAAAACGGGGGATCGTTTGAGGGGCAGGAGTATTTATCTGTTTATGAAGGCGTTTGTGCTTGATGACAAAGCCACGCAAGTCTTTAACATCACCCAACCTCATGAAATTCCGTCCGGATATAAGATATCAGAGGGCTCCCCGTCGTTTGAACAAGCGCTCTGGGAGGATTTTTGGACTTATGCGCTTGATCCAAAGGCCCGTGATCGTGCCGGGATTAAAAATGCACAAATCGAAGCTCCCGGGACGATGTTTTTGCCGGGGACCATTTATACGCTCGCGATCGAACATGACGGCGGCATACGGATCGATACCAAACCTGTGCCAGAAATTGTCAAGGGTGAGCGGTTGTAATTTCCGGTGATTTTGTTAAAACCAAAAGGCAGCGTATCCGATGAATCAGGACAAAATTATTACGGTTTTCGGCAGCGGATCTCATCTGAAAGAAAATGCCGGCGACTATCGAAGAGCGGCAAAATTGGGACGAGTGTTGGCTGAGAACGGTTATGTCTTATGCAATGGCGGGCACGGCGGTGTGATGGAGGCATCGGCACGTGGCGCCAAAGAAGCGGGCGGCGTTACCATCGGGATTGTGAATGTGCCCTACGGCGATAAGACCAACGTTTGGATTGATCAGATCAAAGTGGAATCGACATGGCGTGACCGTATGTTTTGCTTGATCGAAACGGGTGATGCTTTTGTTATTTGTGACGGTGGGACGGGAACGCTTGCGGAACTTTCGGTCGTTTGGGAAATGACGAACAAAGGCATGATGCGTAAACCGGTCATTATTTACGGAAAGATTTTGACGAAATTCGTCCGCAAATTAAAAAAGGAACGCTATTTTTCTTTTCAGCATCATCTCAAATTTGCATCGACCGCCGAAGAGGTTATCGAGATTTTGCGGGACTCTTTCGAGGAGGACTGCGAAGGGTGATGCCGGCCATTGCCATGAGGCTTTCGGACTTTGATTACGCCTTACCCAAAGAACGGATAGCCCTTTATCCGCCCGCGCAAAGAACCGATGCGCGGCTCCTCTCGGTCGATAAACCGTCCGATAAAATTTCTCACCATGTATTTCGGGAAATCGGGAGTCTCCTCCGGCCGGGGGATGTGCTGGTACTTAACGACACCAAAGTTTTGCCGGCACGCCTTTTCGCGAAGAAAGAAACGGGGGGGGCGGTTGAAATTTTGCTTCTCAAAGAATTCGGTCCGAGTCAATGGAAGGTTTTGATTCGCCCTTCGGGCCGTGTTAAAAAAGGATCGCGGCTTCATATCGACAGCCGCGGAGATGTTTTGGATGCCGTTGTCTTGGACGATTCCGTAGAAGGAACGGTCGAACGCAAAATCGAGTTTCAGCAGGATGACGCCCGTAAAAAAATTGAAACGATGGGGCATATGCCTTTGCCTCCTTATATTCAGCGTTCGGATGAAGAATGCGATCGTGATCAGTATCAAACGGTGTTTGCCGCCAAAGAAGGGGCTATCGCTTCACCGACGGCGGGACTGCATTTTGATCAAAGGCTTTTGGAGGATTTGAAGAGGCAGGGGATCGAAATCATTTATGTGACATTGCATGTCAGTTACAGTACGTTCAGACCGATCCACGTTGAGGATTTAAGTCAGTATCAAATGTTTGAAGAAGAGTATGAAGTGACACCCGAAGCGGCGGCAGGGCTTAATCGGGCGATGGACCAGGGACGCCGGGTTATTGCTTGCGGGACAACATCGGTGCGGGTTCTCGAATCTTCGGTGGATGCGACCGGGAAAATTCGGCCGCAAGCAAGTACCACGCGGCTTTTTGTTTATCCGCCTTATGAGTTTAAAGTCGTGAAGGGGATAATTACCAATTTCCATTTGCCTAAAAGTACCCTTCTTTTGCTGGTGGCGGCTTTTTTAGGAGGCCGTGAGCCGTTGTTCAAAGTTTATGAAGAGGCGATTCGCGAGCGGTATCGGTTCTATAGCTACGGGGATGCCATGCTCATTGTATGAAGACGAAACGGGAAGGATGCTGATGGATGGTTGAGGTTAAAGCAGCCGCAAAGGGGTTGAGCTTTGAAGTCTCCGGACGTGATTCTCAAACGCATGCCCGTACCGGCAAGGTGTCGGTGGCCCATGGGACCTTTGAGACGCCGGCGTTTATGCCGGTTGCGACGCAGGGATCCGTCAAGGCATTGATGCCGCGTGATTTGACAGAATGCGGATCCGAAATTATTTTGGCGAATGCCTATCACTTGTTTATCCGGCCGGGTTTGGAAATCATCCGGGAAGCTGGCGGGCTGCACAAGTTCATGGGGTGGAATGGCCCGGTGCTTACGGATAGCGGAGGGTTTCAGGTTTTTTCGCTCAGCCGGCTCCGGCAGATTTCCGAAGAGGGCGTCCGTTTTAATTCCTATTTCGATGGCAATGAAATTTTTCTGACGCCGGAAAAAGTTGTCGAGATCCAGGAAGTGATCGGAAGCGATATCGCCATGATTTTCGACGAATGTCCGCCGCCCACGAAGGATCTCAAACGAGTCGAGCATGCGGTGAATTTGACTTTGCGTTGGGCCGAACGGGCAAAAAAGCACCATCGGCTGAAATCGCAAGCCCTGTTCGGGATCGTGCAAGGAGGGGTTTTCGCCGATCTGAGGAAACAATCCTTGCGTGAGACGGTCGCCATCGGTTTTGACGGCTATGCCCTGGGAGGCCTTTGCGTGGGAGAAAGCAAAGATGAAACAAACCATATCGTTCATACGATCGTGCCGATGATGCCGGATGACAAACCCAGGTATCTGATGGGAGTCGGTACGCCGCTGGATTTTCTGGAAGCCGTTGCCGCAGGCGCGGACATGTTTGATTGCGTTACGCCCACACGTTACGGCGGGAATGGAACGGCCTTTACGTCCTCCGGACTGGTGGTTGTCCGAAACGGGAAATACCAAAAGGATCTCAAACCGATTGCGGACGATTGCGGTTGTTACACCTGCCGTCATTTTTCGCGAAGTTACCTGAGGCATCTTTTTAACGCGGAAGAAATGCTGGGGCCGCAACTGGTTTCGCTCCACAACGTCTTCTTTTTTCTGGATTTGATGCGGACCATCCGCCGGAAAATTCGGGACGGTGTTTTTGCTCCGTTTAAGAAAGAATTCGCCGAACGTTTTGATGCGAATAGCCGATAAATATGTAGATCATCGCTCGGAGTTAGGCTAAGATACTGAACTGTTTTTAACCTTAGCCAGTACAGAAGGAGAAATCTTATGTTTGAATCAATCGCTTATGCTGCGGCCCCGGCGCAACACCAAGCCGAAGGGAATCCCATTATTAGTTTCTTGCCGATCATTTTGATGGTTTTCATCCTCTATTTTCTGATGGTCCGCCCTCAGCAGAAAAGACAACGTGAACTGCAGAAAATGATCACGGAGCTGAAGAAAGGGGATTGTGTTGTGACGGCCGGAGGCATTATCGGGACGATTACCAGTGTCCAAAACGATTATGTGGTACTCAAGGTCGGAGATGGCGATACGAAAATGGAAGTGCTTAAAAGCGCCATTTCGGGATTGAGGACCAAATCGGAATAAACCAGATATTTTAGAGGGGAACGATTATGGATAAATATTTCAAATGGAAGGTTTTGGTGATCATCGGAGCGGTTGCACTTTCTATTTGGGGGGCTTATCCGCCGTCTCAAAAAGTCAATTTGGGACTTGATTTGCAGGGCGGGATGCAACTCCTTTTGCAGGTCGATATCTCAAAGGTCCCCGAGGAAGGTCGCAAAGATGCCACCGAACGTGTTGTTGAAATTATCCGTAACCGTATTGACCAGTTAGGGGTCAAAGAGCCTTCGATCATCCGGCAAGGCACCACTCAGGTGGTTGTCCAATTACCCGGTGTGACTGACCGCGACCGGGCGAAAGAAATCGTCGGTAAGACGGCCCACCTCGAATTCAAGCTCGTCTCCGACGATTCGAAAATGATCGAGCAAGCCACTGCGGGAACAGTACCCGAAGGCTACGAATATAAGGACATGCGGGACAATCTTGGTTTTCGACAGATCCTTTTAAAGAAGGATGCTGCATTGACCGGTGAACATCTCACGACCGCTTCGGTTGGTTTTGACAGCTACGGCCAGGCGATTGTCCAACTCCAGTTTGATAAGCAGGGGGCCCAAATCTTTGACCAAGTAACCTTTCAAAATGTCGGCAAACAACTTGCCATCGTGCTCGACGGTAAAGTTCATTCCGCGCCTGTGATTCGCGATCGTATTCCCAATGGCCAGGCGCAGATTTCAGGAAATTTTAGCTCGGAGGAAGCCAGCGATTTGGCACTTGTGCTGCGCGCAGGTGCATTGCCCGCACCGGTGAATATTATCGAAGAAAGAACGGTCGGCGCCAGCCTTGGAAAAGATTCGATCGAAAAAGGTCTCAAGGCTTCCATCATCGGCGCTCTCATCGTTTTTCTTACGATGCCGGCCTACTATTTGTTGGCCGGTTTGGTTGCGGACATCGGCCTCATCGTCTATGTGATTATCGTTATCGGAAGCTTTGCATTGTTTCATGCGACATTGACGATGCCCGGTATCGCAGGATTTATTCTGTCCATCGGCATGGCGGTGGATGCCAACGTTCTGATTTTTGAAAGGATTCGCGAGGAAATGGATTTGGGCAAGACTCCTCGCGCAGCCGTTGCCGCGGGCTATCACAAGGCCTTTGCGGCCATTTTTGATTCGAATCTAACGACACTGATTACCTCTGTCATTTTATTTATCTTCGGAACAGGTCCTGTGAAGGGTTTTGCGGTAACCCTTTCGCTTGGTGTCCTTGCTAGCTTTTTTTCGGCTTTAGTTGTTACGCGCGTTATTTTTGATCTCATTTTGAAGAACAATCCCAGTATCAGGTTCAAAATGTTTCAACTTTTCGGTGCGACCAAAATTCCTTTTATGAAAGGACGCTATTGGGCGTACGGCTTTTCCTCGTTGGTCCTTGGACTGGGGATTCTGTCGCTTGCACTGCGAGGACACGGCAACTATGGCGTTGAGTTTACGGGTGGAACATTGGCCCAGGTGCAATTTCATTCCCCTGTGGATGTCGGACAACTGAGGGGGGCTTTGGAAAAAGAGGGGGTCCGGAGTCTAACGATTCAGGTCTACGGTGAAGCGGCTGAGAATCAATTTGTCATCAAAACCGCCGAAAAGGATACGAAAAAAATTGAAAAGGCGGCCGGTAACATCTCAGGTGCGGACAACTATAAAATCATGCGTGTCGATAGCGTTGGCCCTACCGTCAGCAGCGGCCTCAAGAAAAAGGCTTTTTGGGCGGTGATATGGTCGTGGGTCGGGATTTTGGTTTATTGTGCTTTTCGCTTCGAATGGAAGTTTTCTCTGGCCGGGGTGGTTGCGTTGCTCCACGACACGATCTTTGCGTTCGGAATCTATTCATTAAGCGGGAGGGAAATCAATTTAACAACGATTGCCGCGGTCTTAACCATCATGGGTTATTCGATTAACGACACGATCGTGACGTTCGACCGCGTACGCGATAATATGAAAATCATGAGGAAAGTCAGTTTTGCCGAGATTATGAATACGAGCATTAATCAAACCCTCGGCAGGACGATCATGACCAGTTTTACCGTCATTATTGCCACGATTACGCTCTTCCTTTTTGGAGGCAGCGCGATTAACGATTTTGCCTTCATCCTCTTGGTGGGCTTTTTAGTCGGAGTTTACTCAACCATCTTTGTGGCCACATCGTTAGTTGTTGACTGGAAGAAGCATTGAGCGGGGTTTCGACGGCACCATCGTTCACCCCGTGTTTTACGAAAATTCTTGCCAAACGAGGCTTCACCGATCCGGAAGCCATCGATCAATTTCTTTCCGCAGACCTTTCCGGGCTTGAAGACCCGCTGAAAATGAAGGGGCTGTCCGCGGCAGTCGGACGTATCCAGCAAGCCATTCGCCAGGGCGAAAAGATCTTGATTCACGGGGATTACGATGCCGATGGGATCACGGCAACGGCGATTCTCGGCCGCACCTTGAATCTTCTGAAAGCGGATTTTGCCACCTTTCTCCCGGAGCGTACGCGCGACGGTTATGGTGTCAGTGAATCGGCCATCCGGGATGCGCGCAAATTGGGCACGTCACTCCTCATCACCGTTGACTGCGGTATCGCGGCCCATCATGAGATCCAAGTGGCCTGTGGATTGGGCATGGATGTTATCGTCATTGATCACCACAAAATTCCTGCCGAAGGATTGCCCGGCACGTCCATGATTCTGAATCCCCAACAAACGGATTGCGACTATCCCTTTCAGGGGTTGACTGCGGCAGGACTTGTTTTCAAACTCAGCCAGGGATTGATCGAAAACCGTGTGTTCCGTTTTCTGGATCTTGTGGCCTTGTCCGTCGTGAGTGATGTCGCACCGTTGGTCGGCGAAAACCGGATTTTGGTCAAACAGGGTTTGAAATCGATCGGTGAAACCCCCAACCTTGGATTGCAGGCCTTGGCCGCCGTCAGCGGTATTCGCGGAAAAACAATGAATGTCGGGCATCTCGGTTTTATTTTGGGGCCCAGAATCAATGCCTGCGGGCGTATGAGTACTCCGGACATTGCCTTGCGCCTTTTGATGACGGAAAACCGCAAAGAGGCAGAGAGTCTGGCGCACGTTTTGGACGAGGAGAACAAAATGCGCCAGCGTGAAGAACGGCAGACTTTACGAGAGGCGATCTGGGACGTTGAACATACCGTCAATTTTAATCGTGAGCGCATTTTGGTTGTGGCGCGGGACGGATGGCACCAGGGTGTGGTCGGGATTGTGGCCTCGCGTCTTGCGGAAAAATACCACCGGCCTGCCATTGTCATCGCCTTGGAGGGGGATTCCGGCAAAGGATCGGGGCGTTCCATCCGGAAATTTGATCTCTTTCGGGCATTGCAGGCGAGCGGCGATGTCCTGGAAGAATTCGGAGGCCATGAACTGGCGGCGGGACTTGTGGTGAAGAAAGAAAATCTTGCGGAATTTCGCGAAAGAATCAACCGGTATGCTCAGCAAGAATATTCGTCTGATGTTTTTGTCAAAGAGGTGCCCGTTGATTTGGAGCTTAGCCTGAGCGATTTCCATTCCGATTTTATTCAAGAACTCAAGCGACTGGAACCGCATGGTGTGGGCAATCCACGGCCGGTCTTTTTGACACGGGGTCTTGAAATCAAAGCAAAAAAGACACCGGCACACGCGCACTCCCTGCAATTTTGGGTTACGGATGGAATTCTCACCTACGAAGCGGTGTGGCAGAATAGGACCGGCGACGGTATGCCGGATTTGGCGACGGGGAAAACAGTGGATTTGTTTTATACCGTCAAAACCCGTGTTTGGGACGGGATGGAAAGCCTTGTTTTGGAAGTCAAAGACATTGTGCAATAAGACGATGTCCTTCAGCGATCCTTCGCGGATTGTCCACAAACTGAGAAGACTCAAAGCGTTCCAGCTAGTCATGTGCTCCTTAAATTCGTATAGGATTTCCCATGCCTCAAACCCTCCGCGAATTTGTGAAACCGCATAATAGATTTTTCGTGCCTCCACCTATCTGATTCACGGAGCCGAGCGGTGCCGATAAGAAGACCCGGCTAGCATCTATCATCAATCCTGAGCATCGCTTAGCAATCCCTCATAGTTATGAGTCCCTCGTTTGAATATTCGCGGATCAGCGGGTAAACTTTCTGCAAATCTTTTCATCTTAAGAAGATACGAGCACTCCACCACGAATAAGACATGATGATAAATCTATGGCATATGATGGATAGGGGGAAGTTCTATTTTCCCGTGAAGAAGCCGATTGCGCTTTTCCTCACGCTATCCACGGCCACGTTCAATTGGTGTGCGTATGCGGGAGAAATTCCCGGCACATGGCGGGATCCGGAAAAAATCCAAGAAACGGCGGAAAGCGTGAAACCTCTGCGCGTCCCAGAGAAGTGGGGCAAGATCGAGGAATCCTTCCGCGGTAGTGATTCCAAAACAGTCGTTTATATTCAGGATGCCCACGA
Source organism: Candidatus Omnitrophota bacterium (assembly GCA_028713205.1). GTDB lineage: Bacteria > Omnitrophota > Omnitrophia > Omnitrophales > Aquincolibacteriaceae > JAQTOZ01. The sequence goes on along the minus strand of JAQTOZ010000098.1, from coordinate 1,215 downwards.
TTCCCTCGAAGCTCAACGGCATATCGCCGAAATCATAAAAGACCTCGTTGCCCGCCATAACGTGAAAACGGTATTCGAGGAAGGTTATGAAGGCCGTGTTCCCACCGACAAGTATTTTGGCAAAATCAAGGATGCGAGGATCCGGGAAGCTGTGGCCTACTTTCTTATGGATAAACTGCGCATTGGCGGCGCCGAATACGCGCATATTACCCGCAGCCGGGATTTTCGATTGATCGGTGCCGACCAAATTGCGCTTCATCTTGAAAATATTTCCTGGTACCGGGAAGCTGCGAAGATTCAGGGGAAAACCGGGCGCGATCTGAAAGCCATCGAGGCTGAGATCGAAAAATTGACTCGGCAGTATTTCGCGGAGGAGGTCAAAGAGTGGATGAAGCTCCAAGAGCGTTCGCGACGCAGTGAGCTTGATTACTTTGAGTATTTAAGCAGGGCCGCGGAACTTTTTAGCAAACGCATCCCGCGCGAAATCATGGCGAAGGATTATCCGAATTTCACGTTAGTCCTCGCGACTCAAAACGGCAACTCGGCAGAGCTGTCGAAGAGACTCAAAGCCATGAATTACAAGGATCTTCTTCAGGAAGTTGACCGTCTCGAAAATGAGTTTGCCAATCGGTCATTGAAAACCGCGACAGAAAAGGATCTCTTTCGTCATTACAAGGTTTTAAAACTTCTCGAGAAGCTCAATGCCTTGGAGATGACGCCGGTCGAATACGAATCTGTTTCCGGCTTGCTCAAGCAATTCGATACACGCGCCGTTGCCAAGTCCATCGCGGCTTTAACACACAAACCCATCGTGTTGTCCAGGCAATGGGAAGAAAATATTCAGAACGCCATCCGTTTTTACGAAACCGCCAAATTGCGCGACCAGGCGATTGCCAAGCAATTGGATGCATTTGCCCATGCCAAGCAGGAAAAGACCGCTGTCCTGGTGTTCGGCGGTTTTCATGCTAACGCGATCAAGCAGATCCTGAAGGAGAAGCAGCTAACCTACATCGTTGTCACTCCCAAGATGACGGATACCGATCCGAAACAAAAAGAATATTATGCGCGTTTGATGTCTGACGGCTATCACAAGTTCGAGGTCCCGCTTCTTGTGAGCAGGGCTTCGAGACCGCAGGATGTTTTGGAGTTTGCCCCTCGTGTTACGGAAAGGTATCTCGATGCCCTGGAAAGACAGGCGATTGCGTCACGGGATTT
>JAQTOZ010000288.1 GCA_028713205.1 Candidatus Omnitrophota bacterium | reverse complement strand
CAGGAGGATCAAGCCCGAATAGGCGATGATCTTCGGACGGGCTAGCGTACGCGAATAGAAAAAGTCATAAGCGATTAAGAGCAACGGTGCGACGGTTGCCGTGATCTTGGACAGCGTCGCCGCGATGATCAGAAGAACGACGACGGTCATGCTGCGCAGGCCTTGTTGCTTCTCATCGTGAAAGCGGACAAAGACGTTAAAGCTCGACAGAAGGAAAAAAGCGCAAAGTAAATTTTTCCTTTGAGAAATCCATGCCATGCTGTCGACTTGGATGGGATGAAGCGCGAACAGAAGCGCTCCCCCAAAAGCCAAAAGGGAATTTTGAAAGATCCGTTTGAAGAGGAAATAGAGCAAAAGAACGTTTGCGATATGGATCAGTAAATTGGTGATGTGATAACCACCCGGATGATAGCCATAGGCCATGAAGTCGATGGCATAGCTGGCGACGGGAATGGGGACGTACAGAGTTGCATAAAGTTTGGTAAACCATTCTCCGAGATGAGTCAGCGTGATGGAGCGGATGGAAGGGTTTTCGTAGACATAGAGATCGTCGTCCCAATTGACAAAATCGAAATGATGTACCTTTGCGAAAAGCAGAAGAGGAATAACGATCAAAAGTCCGACGATGAGAATGGCCCTGCGGTGGTCTTGAACGAATGCCAGCGCCTTGACTCGGAGATCCATTGCGTTTGCCTTTGTTGTTGATGCCCTAGCGTGACGAGGTAAACGGATTATACACCACCGGTTATGAAAAACCTTAACTTTTATCCGCCGCTACGGAGAGAAAGGGGCTTCTCCGGAAATGAATGTCCTAAAACTTACGCACCGGCGGTTCATCACAGCCTTGATTGGGATCATGTCGTAATGATGCGTCGGGCGGATAGCTTGCCTGCGGCAATTCCTGTAAAAACACCTGTGAGATGCCAATGAAGTTACACGGTCTCAAAAAGAAACCGGAATGCGTAACAAACTGAAAAATATATGTTTACAAATGATACCATAATGGTATCATATGCATCGATATGAAATTAATTACTCGAGATACGGATTATGCGTTGCGCGCACTTTGCTCGATTGCACAAAGCAAAGCCCCCGTAACGTCCGTTTCTGCGCTCGTACAGGAATTGCAGATACCGCGACCGTTTTTGAGAAAAATTTTGCAGTGTTTGAATAAAGAAGGTTTGTTGGTATCCTATAAAGGAAAGGGCGGTGGATTTTCCCTTTCGTTGCATCCGGATAAAATATACCTTCTTGACTTGATTTCGATTTTTCAAGGAGATTTGAAATTAAACGAGTGTGTTTTTAAAAAACAGGTATGCCCGAACAAAGCACGATGCCCACTCAGTAAAAAGCTGGCTTTGATTGAGGAACAGACCGTGTCGGTGTTGAAAGATGTCACGGTGCAATCTCTGGTGAATGAAAATCAGAGACCGGAATACAAGGTGTGAAGGATGAGGCCGATGCAGATATCAAAAATCGAAAAAGAAACCCGTTTCAAAGGATTGGCTTTGAGCGGGGGTGTCGCCTACGGCCGCGTGTGCCTGTTTAATGAGCGGCGGCATCAAAATCTACCCCGCTATACAGTCAAGGCCGGTGGTGACGCGCAGGAACGCGAACGTTTCGAACGCGCGCTGGAACTCGTGAGAAAGAGACTCAACCGTTTGATCCGCGACGTGAAGGACCGTGTCGGTTCCGCCGAGGCTGAGATATTTTCCGCTCAACGGGAAATATTGGATGACGGCGAATTTCATAAAATGGTTTATGCCGAGATGGCGAATAAAAATCTGAACGCGGAAGCCGCCATTGTCAGTACTCTGGATTATTTCGAAATGCGTCTTCTTGAGATGGATGACGCTTATATCAAGGAAAGATCCTCCGACATCGGGGAGGTCAAACGGAGGCTTCTCGATGTCATGGTGAACATGAATCCGAGCCTTCAATGCGCGGGCGAAAAATTTTGCCAACGAGGCCGTAGCCGTATTGTGGTGGCCGCGGAATTGACGCCGAGCCTGACCATGGAATTGGATGCTGATCATACGCTCGGATTTGTGACGGAACGGGGAGGTATCGCTTCGCATGCGGCCATTCTGGCGCGTGCATTGGGTGTGCCTGCGGTCAGCGGAATCCAGGATATCCACAGCCTGCTTTTTTGTGGAACCGAAATTCTGGTTGACGGTGACCGGGGCGAGGTTGTCGTCTGGCCGGTTGAAGAGACCTTGAAGAATTATCCAAAGCTGAATCTCCAAGATAAACCCGACCTGCAAGCGGTAGAACCGATCTCGGCCCTCAAAGTCATGGCAAATTTGAATTTGGCCAGGGATATTCAACAAGCCTTGATGTTTAAAGCGGATGGGATCGGCCTTTACCGGACGGAATTCGAGTTTTTTGCTGCCGGGCGGCTGTTGACGGAGGATGAGCAATTTGGGATTTACTCATCGGTGCTCAAAGCCATGAAGGGCAAAGAGGTCTACTTCCGGCTTCTGGATATCGGGGGCGATAAAACCGCATCGTTTCTAAATTTGCCGAAGGAAGAAAACCCTTCTCTGGGATTTCGGGGCAGTCGATTTTTACTCGGACGTCCGGAAATATTTAGAACGCAGGCGCGTGCCTTGGCCCGTGCCTCTCAAAAAGAACGCGTTCATGTGATGTATCCGATGATCGTGGAACTGGACCAGTTTTTGAAGTTGAAACGTTTTTTTGCGGAGGCGACCTCGGATATTCAAGATCAAAATGTGAAACAGGGGGTCATGTTCGAAGTGCCTTCGGCGTGGTTGCAGGCCAAGGAACTGCTGGCGGCATCGGACTTCGCCAGCATTGGCACGAACGACTTGGTCCAGTATTTTTTTGCCGTCGACAGGAACAACGAGTATGTTGCCTACGATTATAGT
>JAQTOZ010000097.1 GCA_028713205.1 Candidatus Omnitrophota bacterium | reverse complement strand
TTCGCCGGGTCCTCGTCGGAGCAATCCGCCAGTTTCCCGGGCAGCGACGCCGATTCCAAGGCCCCTTTGCGCCGCGTGAGTTCACGCGCTTTTCTTGCCGCTTCGCGTGCCCGCAATGCAAGCATTGCCTTCTCCACGATTTTGTTCGCAATCGGAGGATTCTCTTCATAAAAGCTGCTGAGGCTTTCATAAATCACCGAATTGACAATGCCCTCGACTTCACCATTCCCTAATTTGGTTTTTGTTTGGCCTTCAAATTGAGGCTGCGGAATTTTGACGCTGATGACGGCAGCCAACCCTTCCACCAAATCCGAGCCGCTCACATTCCCCTCAAGCCCTTTCAGCATATCCTTGCCTTTCGCATACTGATTCGTGGCCCGGGTCAGCGCTGTTTTAAAACCGCTTAGATGAGTTCCGCCCTCGATGGTATTGATATTATTCGCAAAGCTAAAGACATCTTCGCTATAACCGTCGTTGTATTGCAAGGCAGCTTCGACTTCGATTCCGTCTTTGGTTTTTTCCACATAAAAAATCTTTTTATGCAACGGATTTTTATTCCGGTTGATGTATTGAATGAATTCCGCGATCCCGCCCTTGTAGAGGAACGTGGCTTCTTTTGTGCCTTTTTTGACGCGTTCGTCACTCAACGTGATCCGTATGCCTTTATTCAGAAAGGCAAGTTCGCGCAAACGGTTGGACAGGGTGTCGTAGCTGAATTCAATGACGGTAAAAATTTGTTTATCCGGCATAAACGTAATGATGGTCCCGCGTTTGTTTGTCTTCCCCTTGACAGTGACCTTGCTGGTCGGCCTGCCGCGTTCATAAGACTGGTGATAAACTTGTCCCTCACGATGAATTTCCGCCTCGCACCATTCCGAAAGGGCGTTTGTGACCGAAACACCGACGCCATGCAAACCGCCGGAGACGCGATACGCCTTGTTATCAAACTTGCCTCCAGCGTGAAGCATGGTCATAACAACTTCGAGCGCAGATTTTTTTTCAGTCTTGTGCTCATCCACAGGAATACCGCGTCCGTCGTCGGCGATTTTGACACTGCCATCGGATTGAATGATTACTTCAATATGAGTGGCGTGTCCCGCAAGCGCTTCATCGATCGAGTTATCGATGACTTCATAAGCAAGGTGATGCAGTCCGCGCGTGGTGGTATCGCCGATATACATCGCCGGGCGCTTTCGTACGGCCTCAATGCCTTGCAGCACTTGGATTTTTGTGGCGTCATACTTGTCTCCACCTGCGGGGTTGTTGCTCTTCGCGTTGCTGTCGCCAGCAGGTGTCTTTGCGATTTTTGTTTTCGTTTTGCTCATAAGAACGGCTCCGTTCATTCCACTCTACTTTCTGTTTATCTTAATTGTCCAACATAAAACCGAATGCTTTTGATTTCTTCACCCAAAGCGGCTTGAATACGTTTTAATAAAGCAGGTTGATACCGTTGCATCAATTCATACGCAAGCGTGGATTGATCGACCCACACATTAATTTGTCCATCCTGTCCGAGCGTGGCCTTCGTGTGAGGCGCAACCTGCGGACCCGCAATGTCCGGCCATTTTTCTGCCAATTTTTGATGTTTTAGTTTTTTGGGCGATGACAACTCCTCAAAAATACCGTCGACAACCTCTCGCAACGCTTGCATAGAATCCTCTGATGACTATATTTTCGTCACAAACCATTGTTTAACTTAATTGCATGGGCATCACAACATATTTATAACCGTCTTTTCCTTTGATAAGCCCGGGTTTATCGGGATCCGTCAAGGATAAAGAAACACTTTCAACATCCAGATTTTTCAATACATCCATAATGTAGTTTGGATTGAAGCCGATGGAAACCTCTTTGCCGTTTACCTCTGCTTCCATTTCCTCCTTGGATTCTCCCAAATTGGGAGATCTGGAAGAAACCAAAACCTTGCCTTTCACGAAATCAATTTTTACTGCGGGTGAATCCGCGGACGTTAGCAACGATGCGCGGCGTACGGCTTGAAGGAATAATTCCCTGCTGACGGCCGATTGTGTTTTTTCGTCCTTGGGAATGACCTGCTCATAATTCGGGAAATGACCTTCGATCAACCGCGATGCAAGAAATGTATTTCCGAAATGAAAAATAACCTGATTGTTGGATGGAATGATCTTGACCGTACCTTCCCACGTAAGTATCTTAATAATTTCATGAACGGCTTTTGCGGGAATGATCATTTCCAAATCCTGTTGTTTTTTGTTTTCGAACTCCTTCTCCACAAAAGCCAATCTTCTTCCATCGGTTGCTACAAATCGAATGTATTTTCCCTTAATAGAAATCAGAATTCCATTTAAAACATATCTCGTCTCATCGCTTGAAATAGCGAAGACTGTCAGCGATAAACTTTCTTTAAGGGTCGATTGGTCAAACTCAATCGCGTCTTCCTCTTTCCACTCCGGGAGTTTGGGAAAGTCTTCTTTGGGCAGGCCCATAATTTTGAAGAAGGACTTTCCTGATTTAATATTTACGGCATTATTTTTAGCGACTGTAATTTCTATCTCGCCATCAGGTAATTCCCTAATGATGTCTTGGAACTTTTTAGAAGGTATCGTAATACTCCCGCTTTGTTTTACTTTTACGGGAAGACGCGTAAAAATTCCAACCTCGAGGTCTGTCCCAACCAAATCCAACTGATCACCTTCCGTGGCTTCAAGCAAAATATTCCCTAAGATAGGCAGTGTCGCAGCTTTAGTTCCCGTAACTCCGCCAACTAATGCAATCGATTTTAACAGTTCGCTTTTCGATGTCCTAATTTCCATAGGTTTCTCCTTTGCTAGTACTATTACTCTTTTAAACTAAAAATAGTAGACGCCGTAGTAAGGGATGTGGGTTTGTTGATAACCACTGTAACTGTTTTAGATATAAAGATTTGTGTTAATAACAACATGAGGATAACTATTCCTTTTTTGTTAACAACTCCTTAATCTCTTCCACAATTTTAACCATATCCTTCTTTTCTTTAAGTTCCCCTTCGACTTTTTGGAAAGAGTGAATCACGGTTGTATGATCTCTACCCCCAAAATATTCGCCAATTTCAGGAAGCGAATGTCCCGTCATTGTTCGGACCAAATACATCGCTATTTGTCGCGGACCCGCGACCGATCGCGTACGACGTTTTGACCGAAGATCGGATACTCTCAGATTAAAGTATTCTGAAACAACCCGTTGAATTTTTTCAATGCTAATTTTTTGTTCTTCCTCTTTAAGCGTATCCCGAAGAATGGTTTGCGCAAGTTTCAAGGACAGTGGTTCGCCGGTAAGTGTACTATAAGCGACAACCCGAATCAAAGCCCCCTCCAGTTCACGGATATTAGATTTTATCTTACTTGCTATAAAATAGGAAACGTCATCGGGAACCATGACGGTTTCGCGTTCCATTTTTTTCCTCAAAATGGCGACGCGAGTTTCAAAATCGGGAGGTTGAATGTCCGTGACTAATCCCCAACCAAAACGCGACACCAACCTCTCTTCTAAACCCGGAATCTCTTTCGGGGGTCTGTCACTAGAAACAACAATTTGTTTATGGGCATCGTAAAGGGCATTGAAGGTATGGAAAAACTCTTCTTGTGTGGACTCCTTTTCCGCAATGAAATGGATGTCGTCGATAAGCAGTAAATCAAGTGTTCGATAACGGTTACGAAATTGGTGCGTCGAACGACTTTGAATCGCTGAGATTAGTTGATTGGTGAACTTTTCGCTTGTGATATAGAGGATTTTAAAATGAGTGAATTTTTGCTTGATTTCATGAGCTATGGATTGCATCAAATGTGTTTTGCCAAGCCCAACAGGACCATAAATAAAAAGAGGATTGTAATTCCTCGCGGGCGCTTCACAAACCGCCATTGCGGCCGCATGCGCGAAACGATTCCCGGGGCCAATAACAAATTGATCAAAGGTGTATTTACTATTGAAACCAAGGTCTTCGATTGGAGATTTGGCAACCGGCGGAGAATACGCTTTTGTGTCTCGCGCCAACTCTATCTTTGTTTGCTCCTCAACGAGATATTTAACTTCACGGCGACTTCCAAAAACCTCTAGAATTGCACTAATGATAAGTTCCTCATAATGTTCCTTAAGCCACCGGCAATAATAACTATCAGGAACGGCAAGAGTTATCGAATGGTCGTTAAAATCGATACAATGAATAGGTTCCAACCAAGTCTTGAAGGATTGTTCGCTTAATTCGCGCGAAAGCACGGTACAGATTTTAGACCAAACCTGAGAAAAAAGCTTCGTATTCTCAGTATCGCGACTTGGCACAAGGTCAGAAAGCGGATTAGTTTTTTGGGAGTTATCCACAGAATTTTAACACTTGCTTTGAGCTGATTTGCCCTATTTTCCTATGTAAACCAAACCGGACGGATTTTAATATTCAATAATTATCAACAGATTATCAACATATAACGAACATGAAAACAAGCTTTTATAAAGTAATTAACCAACTATCCACTCACAACACATTGCAAATTTGAGGACATTCTACTCACTTCAAAAAAATTGTCCATGACTTTTATTCGATACATCAGGCGGGTTAATCATAGATTAAGGCTTCGTATAACAAATAATTTGATTATCAAATGCATTTTGTTATAATCGCCGGCTATAACTTTATGGCGTTATCGGGTTAGAATAGGCGTATGATTCTGTAAGAAAGGATGATATTGCGTGAAAAGAACCTACCAGCCATCAAAAAGAAAGCGACGTTCCAAACATGGATTCCTCGAGAGAATGAGCACTCGCGGAGGAAAGAAAGTTCTTCAAAGGCGGCGGAAAAAAGGGCGTGCCCGCTTGACCCCTGTCTAAACCTCAAGATTATGAGAGAATCTTTGCGGTCCGGACAACGGCTCCGCACCATGAAAAATTTCAAGATCATTTCTCGTCAGGGAAGATTTTTTAAAGGAAAGTTCTTAAATCTTTGGGTTTTGGGCATTGGGAATTTTGAAAATTTAGCCGGCGAAACGGGACCGGTACTTGGGGTTGTCGTGAATCGGAAAGTCGAATCGAGGGCAACCCGGAGAAATCTGTGGAAAAGAAGAATCCGGGAGGTTTTCCGGCGATATCAAGAAAAAATATCTCCGGAAACTGTTATGCTGATTCAAGTTGCGAAAAGATCAAATCCTTCAACGGATATCCCATCCTATGAAATGCTCGAAAAAGATATGCGCGAAAGTTTTTGTAAAGCCGAGATTTTTAAATAGCACATCGATAAGGTTGAGATGATGATACAACAGCAAGTTTTGCAAAACATAGGGAAAAAAACGGGCGATATCGGCAAGCAGATTCTGCTGTTGACCATCGGTATTTATCGTGCCGTGATCTCCCCGTTTCTGGGAAGCCGGTGTAGATTTTATCCAACGTGTTCTCAGTATGCCGAGGAAGCCATTGAAAAAAAAGGCGCTCTCTTGGGAAGTTGGTATGCGCTCAAACGAATTTTAAAATGTCATCCTTTTCATCCGGGAGGGGTGGATGTCCTTAAATAATCAAGAACCGGGAATGGATAAAAACTTCCTGATTGCTATGTTACTTTCCATGTTGGTCATCATGGGATACCCGATGTTTATGAAATGGATTGCGCCGCCTCCCGCCGACGAAACGGTGCAAACGGAAGAAACCATTTTGCGGCCCAATACGCCCGAACGAGAAGTGCTGCCGCTGGAGGTATCTGAAAAGCCTGCGATTGGGACGCTGGCTCCGCCGACCGTGGTTGAATTTGAAAACGATCTTTATAGTATTCGATTTTCGACATTGGGTGCCGCGGTTATACGACTCCACTATAAAGGCGTGGAGAGCCATGGCAAAAAGAATGATACGGTCTTTTACGACGGTGAAAACACGCAACCCGGAATTTTCGGCGTCCGATTCGGAAATGACGAAGACGACTTGACGCAAAAAATATTCGATGTGAAGAAAGAAGAAAATTCCTCTCAGGTCGTCGAATTTGTCATTGAAAAACCGGACGAATACCGTTTGACGAAAAGATACATCATGGAATCTGACCAACCGGCAATTCATTTGACGCTTGTTGTCGAAAATCTATCTCCGCGCGAAAAGCACTTCCCGGTCGAATTGATCAATGGAATGCAAGTCGATCTTGCCGATCCCCTGCATACCAGTGATAACGAGGCTGTGGCATGGACCGATAAGGTGGAATCTGCCAAATTGGATCGCATTGCTAAAAAAGGTTATGCCATAACCGGGGAAACGATGTGGACGGGTCTGATTAAAAAATATTTTGCGATTTTAACGGATCCGGGTTGGAAAAGCATTGCCTTTGAGGCCAAGTCCGAAGCTGATGTCATTTGGACCAACACAAAAATGGAGCCGATCACGATTCCGAGCGGCGGTTCCGTCGAACGGAACATTCTGATCTTTGCAGGTCCGCAACAATATGAAACCTTGAAAAGCTTCAAGCTCGGATTGGAAAATATTCTTTCGAAGGGATTTTTCGGCCTTTTCAAAGTTTGGCTTTTGCTTGTGCTCAAATTTCTCAATCATTACACGCACAATTATGGAGTGGCCATTATTTTGTTGACCTTGTTGATCAAGGGATTGTTTGCTCCCCTGACCCACATCAGTTACAAATCTATGAAAAAAATGCAGGTGATTCAACCTAAACTCAAAGCGCTTCAGGAGCGATACAAAAAAGATCCGGAAAAACTTAACCGCGAAACCATGGAATTGTTTAAACGGAACCGTGTAAATCCCATGGCCGGGTGTTTGCCCATGCTCGTTCAAATGCCTATTCTTTTGGCGATGTTTCGGCTATTGCCGGAAGCCATTGAGCTCAAGGGCGCTCCCTTTATGTGGTGGATTCAAGACCTATCCCAACCGGATCGATTTGCGATGCTACCCTTTACGATTCCGTTTCTAGGGTGGCAAGCGCTTAATCTTTTACCGGTCCTGATGATTCTTACGCAATTTTGGTATCAGAAAGTAACACCCCAAGTCGGAACGTCCCCGGAACAAGCCAAAATGATGAACTTCATGCCCGTTTTCTTCGGATTCATTTGTTACAATATGTCATCGGGTCTGGTACTCTACTGGATCGTCCAAAACCTGCTTTCAATCATCCAACAAGTATTTGTGAACAGGATTGTGGTTGTTCTTCATCACGAAGATCGGGAGTAAGGTTCGGTTCTTTTCTTTTTGATTCGGGTGCACTTTCGTCATGAATTCCACACAACAATACGATAGCATTGTCATTGGGGGCGGTCACGCCGGGATCGAGGCAACATTGGCTCTTGCGCGCGTTGGCTATCAGGTTTTGATGCTGACGATGGACCCTGAGGCGATCGGCCGCATGTCATGCAATCCCGCGATCGGAGGCCTGGCAAAAGGACACATTGTCCGCGAAATCGATGCGCTCGGTGGTGAAATGGGGCTTGCGATTGATGCGACCGGGATTCAATACAAAATGCTCAATATGTCTCGAGGGCCGGCCGTTTGGGCCCCCCGCGCGCAGGCTGACAAAGAACGATATTCCTTCTATATGCGGCGGACGTTGGCCCGTGAGCCGAATGTGGATGTCCGAAAAGGCGAAGCGATAGAACTTCTCGTCGAGGGCGGTAAATGTTGCGGCGTAAGAACGAGCTCCGGTGAAACATTTCGAAGCGCGACAGTGATTGTATCTACCGGGACTTTTTTGCAGGGACTCATTCATATCGGCGAGGTCCATTATCCGGGAGGAAGGCGTGATGAAAAACCGGCCGAGGGTTTTTCTGATTCCTTGCGCAAAAACGGAATTGAGCTTGTCCGTTTTAAAACCGGAACCTGTCCCAGATTGCATGCCGACAGTATTGATTGGTCCGGGCTCGAAGAGCAAAAGGGCGATAACCCGCCACCGCCATTTTCTTACAGAACCGACAAACTCGTTATTGACCAGCTCCCGTGCTATATAACGCATACGAATCTCAATAGTCACGAAATCATCAAAAGAAATTTGCATCGCTCCCCTCTTTATGCCGGCAGAATCGTCGGGACCGGTCCGCGATATTGTCCGTCGATCGAAGACAAGGTCGTTAAATTCCCTGATAAAAATCATCATCAACTTTATTTGGAGCCGGAGGGGCGGGATACGAAACAAATTTATGTCAACGGACTGCCTACCAGCCTTCCCTCGGATGTTCAGGAAGCGGTCGTGCATTCCATTAAGGGTTTGGAACATGCCGAGATCTTGTTGTGGGGATATGCCATTGAGTATGATTGCGCGCCACCGACTCAGCTTAAACATTCTTTGGAAACAAAGGCCGTCGAAAATCTTTTTTTTGCGGGACAAATTAACTGTACTTCGGGGTACGAAGAGGCCGCCTGTCAAGGTTTGGTAGCCGCGTTGAACGTCATTCGAAAACTGCGAGGCTTAGGGCCTTTTGTTTTAGACCGATCTGAGGCATATACCGCCGTATTAATCGATGACCTGGTAACGCGTGGAACGAATGAACCCTATCGAATGTTTACATCGAGGGCAGAGTTTAGATTGCTTCTCAGACAAGATAATGCAGATGAGCGATTGATGAAATACGGTTTTGAGTTTGGATTAATATCGAAGGATGTTTATGAAAAACAATTGGAGAGAAGAAATAAAATCAACGAAGAGTTAGAAAAACTTAGATCGATCAAACATGAAAATATGACTTTAGAGCATTGCTTAAGGCGTCCAGGAATATATCTTAAATCATTTAATGATAGTGGGATACACTCATCTAATTTGGATCTAGTCAGTGCACATAAGTTGGAAACCGAGATTAAATACGAAGGCTATATTTCTCGCCAACGGATTGAAGTCAATAAATTCCGGAAGATTGAAAAAAGATTAATCCCGGATTTCGTTGATTATTTCAGTGTTCCGGGCTTGAGTCGAGAAGCTCGCGACAAACTCACAAAAATTAAACCTGCCTCATTCGGACAAGCATCCAGAATTCCCGGAATATCGTCATGCGATCTTTCTCTTGTTTCGGTTCACATGACTAGAATAATGCGCGAGAGACAAAACAAACCTACCGGCTAGCAAAAATCCTGCAATCAAATTCTGATTATAGAATGATAGCGCGAAGTGTATTCACACAAAGGCAGACAGAACCGATTTTATGTGGAGTCTATAAATTAAATATGACTTAAACAATTTCTATGTAATTGTTTAAGTGGTAAAAGATATTCATTCATAATTAAAATGCAGCTGTATTCAGGCTAAGAGATTAATGATATGACAGAAAAAATATAATTCAGGCATTCAAAAAATACTCGAATGTTTCACGTGAAACAAATCAGCAAAATTAAACAATAGAACCATTCCGACACAAAAAAGACTTTGGTTTGACGAGATAATTGCTATAATGAACAAAAATTGAAAAGAATATAATCAAGTTTGATTTAAAATTTGACGAATGAATAATTCAACGAGTACCAAATAATCAAATAAATCAGAATAATAGCTAATTTCGATTTTTTTGTTTCACGTGAAACATACACGGAGGATCAATGGAAAACATATTCTCATTTTGCAATCAGAAAGGTGGAGTGGGCAAAACGACCAGCGTTATTAATATCGGATCATATATGGCTACAATGGGATACAAAGTGCTTATTTTGGATATGGACTCTCAAGCCAACACAACGAGTGGCCTTGGTGTTGAAAAGCCATCCATAGAATTCACAACTTATCAACTTATTGTGGAAAAAGTTGACCCGCGAAGCTTGGTAAAGAATACTAAGATTGAAAATCTTCAATTAATCCCTTCCAATGCAGATTTAGCCGGTGCGGAAATCAACCTCATCAATACCGAGCGAAGAGAATATCAATTGCACGATCGCATGGAATCAATTTCGAAAGAGTATGATTTTGTACTGATAGATTGCCCGCCATCGCTTGGTCTAACAACTATAAATTGTTTAAATGCAAGCGGATACATCATAATACCATTACAATGTGAGTACTACGCGTTAGAGGGATTGAGTCAGCTGCTACATACCTTTCAATTAGTACAAAGCAAACTGAACCCAAGTTTGCAAATCGGAGGCGTCTTGTTAACAATGGCGGATCTAAGAACAAACTTGACCCAACAAGTCATTGAAGAAGTCAAAAATTATTTCAAGGAAAAAGTCTTTTCGACGGTGATTCCAAGATCAGTAAAAATTTCTGAAGCGCCTAGTTTCGGTCAGCCGGCCATTGTTTACGATCCCACAAACCGAGGCTCAAAAGCATACTGCGATGTCGGATGTGAATTCGCAAAAAGGTTTGCATCAAGGCAGCTGCCGTTAGTTGACAATGCCGTCGCAGAAGACAATCAAAATCCGGTAATTAAAGATTCTGAACGGCCGTTTGAAAGTGTTGTTGGGAAAAATCCCGAGGAAGCTCAGCCATAATCGAAGATAAAATTTAGAGGAGAAGAAAAATGAAAAAAGTACTAGGCAAGGGGTTAAGTGCATTGATTCCAGATACTTACGTTGAGACATTTCAAACGCAAAATCAGACGGCAAAGCCGACTAACGACGCGGAAAGAAGTCCCGCCGAAGGTTTTCAAATCATTCCGATCGAACAAATACAGCCCAATCAAGAGCAACCCCGCAAAGAGTTTGCTCCGGAAGGAATTGATGAACTGGCGGCATCGATCCGGGAAAAAGGAATATTGCAACCGATCATTGTCAAAAAAACCGGTCCGGAACAATATACTTTGGTCTGCGGAGAGAGAAGGTTACGTGCCGCGATGCTTTGCGGATTAAACACGGTTCCCGCTGTCGTAAAAGAAATTGCAGCGGATGACTTTCTTGAGTGGGCCTTGATTGAAAATATTCAACGCGAAGATCTAAACCCACTGGAAGAAGCGGAGGCCTACCGCCGGCTTACCGAGGAGCGCATGATTTCACATGACGAAGTTGCAAAACGGGTAGGTAAAAATCGCGTCACGATCACCAACTCCATGAGATTATTACGCTTGCCGGAGGAAGTCCGTACCTATGTTGCGGATGGTCGTTTGTCCGAGGGACATGCCCGCGCCATGCTGGGGTTGCTGACACCGGAACACCAGCGTCAGATGGCACGTCGCATTGTTGAAGAAAGCCTTTCCGTAAGACAAGTAGAGGCCATTGTCAACCGTAGCAATGCTCATAAAAGACGGGCCAAAAAAGCCCGTCTTTTAAGTCCGGAAATCGTTGATTTGGAAATGAAATTGGTCGGACAACTTGGAACTCAGGTTAAAATTTACCCTAAGAAAAACCAATCTCAAGGACGGATTGAAATCCACTATTTCTCCTTGGATGATCTGGACAGAGTCCTTGAAAAACTCGGTATTCCCAAATCCTAACGGTCCGAAAGAGACGGCCTGCCATGTAATCCCAAAATGATAATGTCCTATTTGGCCCAATTAGAAATGTCCTATTCCAAGCAGCCTATAATGCCCCGTTTCCAAAGGGGGTGTTATGGCGG
>JAQTOZ010000096.1 GCA_028713205.1 Candidatus Omnitrophota bacterium | reverse complement strand
CAAGGACGGTTTTAAAAACTCAAAACTCGGATCTTTGAGCTCGAAACCGGTCCCCTCGCGTTCGGAGAGCCGCCGGAAATCGGAATTCGAACAACGGATTGAACGGCTTTGTGATACCGACATCAACGGGGATTGGTCAGATGATCAATGGCGGGAAGAAGGTCTGTGGTTTTTTGGTTTGTTTGCTTTTCCCGAGAGGACAGAAATATTTTCGGAGTCTGAAAGGGAAGCGCTTCAAATGGCCCATCGCGGCGCGCGGCAGTTCTATGCGGATGTTGCCGGGGTGCCGCTCAGCCGGTTGTTATCAGAAATTCAAGCTTACAGGACTTATGAAGCGGAGGCTGATCCGGATATCGTCAAAGTGGCATTGATCAATGAGGCCTACCTGGTGAATTGGGCAATCAAAGCTATTGTCTATGAGCGCGAACATGGCCAAATCACTTATGAAAGTTTGGGGGACTTGCCCCTCGATGCCGATATTGCTGAAAAAAGACGCTGGGATGCGACCTACTTGTGGGGGCTGGAGATGGCGCAGGACTTGCAGTTTGTCTCATTCCTGACCGTCGGTGTCCCTATGAATCACGATGCGAAGCAGGCGGACTCACCTTTTGATTTACATCATTTGCTGATCATGCGCGAAGCAGGGTTCGAAGCGTTGAAACTGCCGAATTTTCTCGCGACTCAGTTTTTTCTTGTGAATAATCCCGTTCGCAGCGTAAAACTTCAGCCGCCCGCCGTGGAGGGCCAGCCGCCGTATCTATTGGTGGAATTTACCAACCCTCTTTCGGAAGCGGACGGCAGATTCATGCGGCTTTTTATGCTTACTGAGCCCCTGCCGGCGTTACCCGAAGAAGACGAGTTTGCGCAGGCCTTTGTTGATCAGCATTTTGTGCATTCGGTCTATGAATTGGGTCAGTTGACTTTTGAGGAGGATGCGCCGCCCGAAAGAAAAAGGGATATGGTTGCCCAACTGGCTTCGCGCGCGAGCCAAGGGCTGCTTTTGGCCGAGGACCGCTACTCGGTTTTTTCCCGGGAGGGCGTTGAGCGCGTCGGCCGGTTTTTGAGGCGCGGGGAAGGGGAAGAGGGGGATGAACAGGAAGAAGCGGCCCGGGAGGCCTACGGCCGCTGGCTGGCAATGTGGGACATCGAGTCCGGCGGGCGCAATCAAACGGTACGTCGTGTTTCCGATGAATATTTGCAAGCGCAATATGAAAACTGGAAACTGTATTACGAAAAATTGGGCCTTCCCGACGCGGACCGGGACGAAAACCTGGTGAAACGTGCGCGTATTATTTTGAACGATCAGGATAATCCCGAGTTCAAACCTTCGCTGGTGGCGGGGGACCTGTTCGCACCACTCGTGGCTTTAATTGTCGCGCGAAAGACCGACGGCCATTGGCTGATTTGTGATACGGACCTTGAAGATTATGTCGCCAGGCTAAAGATCCTCATGGCGGAAGGAAGCGCGCGCAAGGGCAATCTTGTGGCGATCCTGCAGCCGTCTTCGGCCGACGGCGGGGTGACGGGAGAATTAACCAACCACGATTACCGCCGTGCCCTGGAAGTTCTTTATGTTATCGGCCGGGGACTCGGGTTTGTGAGTATCAATAATTTCGGCGAAGAATTTCGAAGGGTGCTTACTTTGACGGCCGTACGCCAGTGGGGCGAAGATAAAAATCTCTTTCTCAGTCCCGTCGCGCGCATGGGAAAAACCGAAGATGCGGTGCCGTTGCAAGCGGCCTTGGCACAAAAGAGGGCCGAGTTGTGGCAGGAGCTCGAAATGCCCCGCGAATTCAATAATGTCCAGCGGATGATTTCGATTGTCCGGGAGATCTTGCATTTACGGCGAGCCCTTTTGGCCGCAAGCCTTCCTGCGGTCATGCCCGCTAATTTTCGCGTGCGCATCGATAAAAAGGAAAAGTTGCATGAAAAAATCCGCCGGGCCTACGCAGAAATCAGAACGCAGGGGCTTCGCTTGATTGATGCTTCCCTGGAACGACAGCGGGAGGAGACCGGGCGCGCCGATCAAATCGTCGAGGCCGAACGGAGATTTTTAAACGGAGTGATCCAGCTCAAAGATATGTATCGCCAGGAAGAATATGCCGTGATCGCCGGTTTTGCCCAAGAACTTATCGACGAGGCCGGTGCAGAAGACCGTGGCCCTCTCGTTCATTTTCAATCAAGGGTCCGGCAGCTTGCGGAATTAAAAGACTCCGCAAATTGGAAAGATGCGCTGGGGTTGGCGAGGGCGCAATATGAACAAGGACGGCAATTACGCAGGGACGGGAATGAGACAGGGGCACTTTCGGTGTTTGGCCAAGGGGCTGAGATGATCGGGATCGCATTTGATGTGATGTCCGAAGGCGGCGGGGTGGAGCATCTTTTGCCCGCAGCACGTGAACAAGCGGATTTTTATCTCCTTTCAGCAAAGTTGATGCATGGGATAGGAGAGTCCATGAGCAACATGGAGTATCTATTTGACTCCGCGATGCGAGCGTTCACAAATCCCGGCGAGCATGCGGCCTGTGATCTTGAGATTGCGGATTTGTTGATTGCCTGGGGAAGGCCTTTCGTGGAAATTCAGCCTTATTTGGAACACGCCCAAGTTACGGATGCATCGTTGGCACCTCAGGTGGCGCAACGTTTGCGTCATGCGCATGGTCTGAGGACACGCTCGGAATCGCGGCAGGGCAAAGAAGTTTCTGAATTTCAGCCAGCTCGATCGGAATTGCGGAGGGATGACAGTACGGGCATGCCGCATTCAAACGGCGGCGAACGCTACGTCCCGTATGTCAAAGCCAACCGGATGGTGGACGGCGTTTTCAGTCCGGTGCAGCAGATGCGCTCGGAAGAAGACTGGGGCATGATCGATTTCGCTCAGATGCGCAAGGTCGTCGATTTCAAATCGCGCATGGGCATGCGCATCTATCAAATTCTTCCCATGCTTTGTCCCAAGGGGTTTAACTCGCCCTATTTTGCGATTAGTTCCCGTCTGCTGGACCCGAGGCTCATCAGCATCGAAGACATGATTGCGGACCTTGTGAAAGGCGGAATCCTCACGCCGCTTCAAGGCCGCGCGCTGACGATGCAGCAGCAGCCGGAGATCGAGCGGCTTCGCAATATGGATCAAATCGATCACCATATTACCCAGCCTTACGATGCTGTGCTCAAAATCAAAATGGATATACTCGAATTTGTATGGAACGAATTCATGAAAAAGAATACGGACTCGGAACTTTACCGGGAATTCGAGGCCTACCGGCAAGCTAACGGTGACTGGCTGGAGGACCATCTCCTCTACGTCGAATTGAACAATCAACATTACGCCGAAGATAAAGCCAAGGGCTGGGATTTCCGGGAATGGTCTGAAAAAGAACGCGAACGGGACCCGGAGACGATCGCAAGGCTCAAGGCCCGATATGCGGAGCGGATCCGCTTTCAGGAATTTGTCCAGTTCCTGGCCGGCCGCCAGTACGACCGGCTTGTCGATTACGGCAGATCAAAGGGCGTCCATATTATGGAAGACTCCCCGCTTTCACCCGGCGAGGCAGATGTCTGGATTCAGCCGTGGGTTTTCGGTTTGAAAAAGGAGAATGGTTTCAGGCGTCCCGAAACCCAGGGCGTGGCGCCGGACCCGTTTTCGGATTACGGGCAATACTGGCAGTTTTTCCGTTATGATTTTACGCATCCCGATACGAAGAAATTTATTTTGGATTTGATGGCCTTCAAGTTTAAGCGCGTAAGTTACCTGCGATTGGACCATGTTCTCGGA
The DNA here is from genome assembly GCA_028713205.1 of Candidatus Omnitrophota bacterium. Classification (GTDB taxonomy): domain Bacteria; phylum Omnitrophota; class Omnitrophia; order Omnitrophales; family Aquincolibacteriaceae; genus JAQTOZ01. Next base: position 7,712 of record JAQTOZ010000096.1, on the reverse strand, counting down.
TTTTACCGGCAGTACATGTGGACGGAAGGGGCGCTTTTACTCGGGGAACTGGGGCTTTATGAGCCGCTGGAAGCTGTGAGACAAAAAGCGTTACGTCATGAAATAACGGAAACGGATGCTGCCTGGCAGGGCTTTGGGTTATTCAAACAATTGCTGCTGAATTTACGACACCTCAAGCGCACCGGACACATGCCTGACGGTGTCTCGGGCGATCTTAGACCGGCTTATGAAAAAGCAATCGAATCGTTGCCGGACGACGCTTTGGAGCTTGTGATCGATGAACAAGGGAATTTGAAGCAGGACAGCATGTTCAATATTTTTAGGGCCGTGGGATGGGACAGACTTTTTGGAGGGAAGTCCGAGGATTTTGAAAAATCGATCTGGAAACAGGAATATGTGGTGGAATCCAAACGCAGTGAAGAATACCTTCCGGTGGCCTTTGCCGGCAAAGACCTTCCGAAATACATTGAGAAATATTTCTGTCATTATCTGTTCCCGCCGGACGGGAGCGGTCCGCGGCCCGATGACCGGTTATCTTTTGGATTTTTCCGGCTTTGCCCGGGGGAAAGCCTTTTGTCCGAAATCATTGCGGTCGCGCAAGAAAGAAACTCGGTCATTTTATTCGAATTGCTCGGTATCGTGCCTCCGATTATTCAGGCATCCACCGACCGGCTCGCGGGGGCCTTTGCTTATGCGCCCCTCGTTTGGGGGCTTCATCCCGATGACACCTATCACCCGCGCCGCCTGGCCCCGCAGTCTTATCTGACCTTGGCGATCCATGATTCTTTGAGCATCAAAGACCGGTGGCAGGACGAATACACGGTCGCACAGAAGAAAAAGATCCTTCGCATCTTTTTCGGCAATGACTATACGCAGGCCGACGTGAAATATTTGACGACAAAGGTCCGGGAAAAACTTTTGGAGATGGTCTATACGCCATGGAAATTTATGGACCATCCGGAACTGCATGAGTTTATGGCCATGGCCGTTCCGATGTGGAATGATGTGTTGGGACTCCCGGGCAGGAATAAAAGGCAGACATTCCGCGTGAATACGCCCGGACAAGCGATGGGTTGGTGGGGGCACCGTTTGCCGAAATCGGTGTCGATCGAAAATTTGATTTGGGCACTGGATTATATTGAAGCGCAGGAAGACCGCGAGAAGGCGCTGGAGTACGTCGAAAAAATGAAAGCGCGCGGACTGCGCCCCGATGCGAAACCGCCCACCAAGGCGCTCAAGGCCGTTCGATTGATACGCAAAATGCAGAAATTGCGCTACGAACGTTACGAACTCGAACGATATCATCACGAGGCGGTGGGCATCAGCGGGGAGATCGAGCATTTAGGATCGGAACCTGATGTCGGTCAGCCGGTGATGCAACTTCGGGCGGTCGATGATCGCGGAAATCAGGAGAGGCCGTTTTTAGTGGATGAATTTACCGAAGGCAAGCCACGCAATGTGTTTTTCGTCAGCCGCGACTCACGGGGACAAGAATTCCGCATGCCCATGAAACCTTATGCCGAAGAGAACGGTGTCGTTCAGTGGTGTTTGTATTGGAAGTCCGGAGCGTGGGGGCATTATCCCTTTCATTTTGAGTATGAAATGCCGAGTGGCAACATGGTCGTTAATCCCAAAGTCGGCCATCTGGTGGGGTATAGTCCGTGGGAAGACCTGAATCCCGTTTCGCCGAAATATGTCTTGCGCGATTTTGTTGATAAGGTTTTAGCCAACGGTGTCGCGCGTTCAGAGACCCGCGTTACCGCAGAGCAGGTTGCGGAAATTTTGGCGCGTAAACCGGATTCTTACCGGAAACGTTTTGCCGCCTACCGGGAAACGCCGGAGATTCGTTTGAACCGTATTCTGGGTGTGCTCGGCGGAGGAGTAACGTCCGAAGAACTTCTCCGGCTTTTCGATAAATTTCCGCTTTTAATTACTTACAAGCCCGATCAGATCAAAAGAAAATGGAAGACGATTGTCGACAGCCGTATCCCGCTCAAAGAGCGTTTGCATGCGCTGAGGCTCATGCTTCCGGTGAACACGGAAATCGTCGAGGCCCTGGTGGACATCGCGAGTGAAGAAAAACGCCGGTTCGCGACGGCGCAGGAACTGCGCGCGGTTTATGATGCGGTCAATCAACGCGTCAATCAGCAGAAGGGGGCCGGTCGCATGACGATGTCGCAAAGGGTGCGCAAAGATCCGGAAGTGCTCAAGACCGTCGTCAAACCTGTCATCCGTGAAGTTGTGAAAGAATCATTGTTGGCATTGCCAACCCGTTCGGAGACGCGTCCGCACACCCCAAACGGGCGAGTCCGGCGTCAACGGCAAATTCCGGAAATATTGCGGGACGCGGAATTTGTCAGCAGGATTTTGCATGACGGCGATTTCCCCTTGACGGAGCGTGAAAAGATTGTTGTCGAAGGACTTTATGGTTTGGAACAAAGCGGGCAAAAAAGCCCGTATGAACTTGCGGAGCAGCTGGGTTGTACGGTCTTGAAAGTGAACCGTATTGAAGACAGTGCCATCATGAAACTTGAGCGTTTCCGGCGATGGGACATGGCGCTTTCGGCGAAGGCGGATCAGATCCTCGCGGATATGGGGATTTACGAGCCTGCCCGGCTTCGAGATATCCGGAAAGATGAACTGGCTTCCCGGAATCTTACGAAGACGATGATCCGTGAAATCGAACTTCTTTTAAAACATCACGGCCGCGAACTGATTCTCCCGGAGGCGGAAGCGGACTCGATTTCCAAAACGGATTTGGAACGGTACTTGATCCATGTCCTTAAGAAGCTTGGTATCAAAAAAATTTCACAGCTGCGAAATATCGAAACCGCCGAGTTGACTCCTTTTAAATTGCGCGAGGGGCGGCGGGCGATGCTCAAGACTTTTTTGAATCGGCATGGTTTTGACTTGATCGTATCCCCGGTGAGAGAGCCTCCGGAAGATACCGATGTGGTGGCCGCATCCGATTTGGGGACCAGCGCGAAAAGAGCGTTGCGCGGTTTGGGGATGAAGACAAAGGCTGAGTTGCGAGACGTCCCGGCGAGGGATTTGACCAAGTGGGCTTGGGTCGGGAATAAAGCCGTCGATCAGATTGACGCGTTTTTGCGGCAATACGGACACAAGGTTGTGCGGTCGGAGTTACGGAACAATCAGCGTCTAGCGTCGAGCGTTCAGCGTAGGCCGGGACTCACCGCTCCGCGTTCGACGCTAAGCGCTCATGATTTACTGACTCCCGGGGTCCGTGTGATTTTTAACGGTCCGCGGGACCAGACGCTCCCGCAACGTTTCGAAACGTACGGAACAGAACTTTTGGTGGCGGTGTTGAAAGAATTGTTGCAGCGCGAAGATATTTACTCCGAACGGTCCGGGATTTTACCGCCTACAGCGGCGCCGGTGTTGCCCGAAACTTATCGTAACGCGCGGATTGCCATGTCGCCCAGAATCATGCCACGCTGCGAGCCGGATATCCCGGATGGGGGACAGGTCCTCATTGCGTCCGAGTGGTTTGACGCTTGGCTGGAGAAAAGTCCGCGTGCTTTGAGCGTTTTGTTGAGCGCGTTCCGGAGCTATCAGGGACAAGAAGGCATCGACGAACCGCTTTTGACCGTCATCGGCGACGAAACCGGAATTTATGCGCGTTTGGAAAAAGTTTTGCGCAATCAGAACAGCGGACTAGCGGCCGAGGAAAAAAGCCTTCTGATTTCTGCGCTCAGAAAGGTGCTTCGAGTGATTCCTCCGGATCAGATTGCGGCTTATGTTCGCTCGCACAATTATGGGGTCGCGGTACTGGCCGGATCGCAATCGATTGAACCCGGTCTTTTGGGCGCCAATTTTATGCTGGATCCCCGGACGGTGCCCGAAGACGATCTCGTGGCGACCGCGTTTTTAGCGCCCGCGCTTTTGAAAGCGGCGCGTCTTGTACGGGGCCTGCGCGGTGCGAGTGTTCAAGCCGCAAAACTGCGAGACTATGTTGCCCGCGGTGACATCGCTCCCGGTATTCATACCCGCGGATCTGCCTTTGCGATCCGTCTTGCCGAATATATCAACGAATCGCTGTTACGAGACCAACTCATCGAAATTTACGCCTAAGCGTTCAGGCTTCCGGCGCTTCCGGTTTATGGATTTGTGCTAGAATACGCCCATCACCACCCACCATGGAGGGGCATGCGATGAGAGCTTTGATTCAACGTGTTTCGGAAGCCTCGGTCACGATCGATGAAAAACAGATTGCATCAATCGGCCGCGGTATTTTGGTCTATCTCGGAGTTCATCAAAAAGATACCGGCAAGGATTGCGAATGGGTGATCAAGAGAACCATGCAGGCGCGGATCTTCGAAAACGCAAACGGCAAATTTGACCAGTCGGTCGCGGACATCCGGGGAGAAATTCTGGTCGTCTCGGAAATGACGCTTTACGGCGATCTTAGACACGGCAACCGTCCCGACATGATTGCGAACATGAAGCCCGCCGAGGCGCGTGTCTTTTTCGAAAACTTTGTGCTGCGGCTGCAAAGCGTCTCCGGTTTAAAAGTCGAAAAAGGGGAGTTCGGCGCGCACATGAAAGTTCGCTCCGTCAACGACGGTCCCGTGACCGTGATGGTCGATTCGCTTTAGGGAGGCGAGGGGAAGTCTTTTGTCCGGGACTCAGACGCTCGACGAAGCCTTCTTCTTTTTCAACACGCGCATAATGGCGGTATTGTAATCGGCATTGTTGAAATTTGCTTGTAACGCCAGGGTGTAATGCTTTAAAGCACTCGCCCAATCTTCCAAGGCTTCGCGTTCCTGGCCGAGTCGGTAATGTTCCTCAGGGCTTAAAGATTGCTCCTCGGTTGGGTTTGACGGGGTTCTCAGCGCAGGATCGGCCAATTCCATTTTGGTCTGTTCCAGCAATTTTTGGGTTGCCGTCGATTTGGGATCGACGGACAAAGCGCTTTCGAAGTATTGAATGGCCTCGTCATATTGACCCAGCTGACGTTTGACATTGCCCAGGTTCACAAGGATCGGCGCATTGCGCGGATCAAGATCCAGCGCCGCTTTGAGCTCGGCGGCCGCGGCATCGAAATGACCCTGGTCACCGAGTGTCATACCGAGCGCGTTCCGGACATTGACATCACGCGGATGTTCCTTCAGAAACTCCCGGTACAACTCGATGGCTTTCTCCGGCTCACCGAATTCGCTGTGTATTCTTCCGGCGATATAGACCGCGTAGGAATTGGACGGAGCTATTTTTACAAAATTCAAGGCGGTTTCCCGTGCTTCCAGTAAGGCCTCCGGCGATTTCTGAAGGCGGCCCTTCTTTAGCAAGGCCCCGATCAGGGGCGACAAGACGGATGGTTTGTCCTGGGCTTGCGCAAGGGCCTTTTTGTAAACCGCGATGGCCTCATCAAATTTTCCTTCTTTGACGAGTAACTGGCCGAGCAACAAAGATCCCATGGTTGCATCGGGGCGAAGTTCGAGGGCCTTCGTCGCCGCTTCCAAGGCTGCGGAGTCATGGCCGGCAGCGGCGGTTGCGTAGGCTTCGGCTACCCGAGTAAAGGCATCGTTGGGATTGAGTTGGGCTGAACTTCTGAAAAAGAACGAAGCCTCATCATGACGTCCCTGCTGCCAGAGATTCAGTCCCAAATAGTACAGCGCCCGCGCATTGAACGGGTCTTTGCTGACGCAATCTTGCCAGAGGGTGAGAGGGGTCGCATAAACACGGTTGCGGTCGGAAGTCATCGAGATGAAAATGACGGTGATTATCAGGAACAACCCCCGTAGAACGGAGTCCCGGTGATTCCGCCAAGTCCGCCAGGCGGGCCAATCCGCGAGTCCACGCACACCGAGGACCGTCAAGGTCGTAACGGCGGCCAACGGAAGATACATGCGCCGTTCGGCGATAAGGTCGGCGATCGGAATAAAACTGGAAGTCGGAGCGAGGGTGATGAAAAACCACAGACCCCAGAAGGCCAGCGCCGGATTAAAGAATAATGCGGATGCGGTCAGAACGATCAGGGCAACGATAACGGCTGCGTAAATATCCACATCGGCGAAACTTGTGGCCAGCGGCCACGAATAATAATCAATATTCAACGGGGCAGGCCAGAAGGCGAGCCGGAGATAGTAGGCGATCGCTTGGGTTTGTGTCGCGGCGTAACGTAACGGAGTGATGGGATAGGCGAATCCTGCTTGGGTGCTGGTGGTGGAATCTTTCTGAAACGAGTCGATGACCGAGGGGGTCATCAGGACGATGACTGCCGCGAGTCCCGCGTAATACCAGCCGCGTTTTTTCATCAATTCCTCAAAGGAGCGGACTAAAAAAATGCGGTCGTAGAGCAAGATAATCAAAGGAATGGTGATGATGGTTTCTTTACCGAACGCACCGGCGCAAGCGATGGCGATAGCGGTGATATGCCAGATTCGTGAATACCTGCAGGAATAGGCGCCGCGTATCCAACTATAGAGGGTGAGCAAAAACAAAAGCCCGGTGACGGATTCGGAGCGCTGAATGATGTAGGTAACGCTCTCTGTTTGCAGGGGATGCACGGTCCATAGCAGTGCGCTGGCAAGGGCGAGGCCCGTTGCCTGATCTCTCCAGCGGGCACAGAGAATTGAACGGAGAAAGGTTTGCCTCAGAACTCCGAAGAGCGTGATCCCGCTTAGGATATGGATCAGGATATTGAAAACGTGGTAACTCCAGGTATTGAATTCGCTGATGGCGTAGTTGATGGCCAGGGTCAGGTTGATCAGCGGACGCGAATGCGCGAGCGCTTGCCAAGGGGGCCAAAGGGTTTGGATGGAGGGGTTGTGGACGATGTGGGCATAATCGTCAAAAATGAAAGTGCCGTAAAGACTGTTGGCGTAAGCCGCAACACCGCCGAGGATGATGCACGCAACGGCCGCTTTTGGGCCGCTCAGCGCATGAGCGGCATTGGAAAGAGGCGTAGAATGAACGGACGATTTGGTCAGCAAAATTTCCCACCGTTGATCGGTTGAGTTTCCGTTAAAACGTCGGCCTAGTATGCAGCAAAAATGAATACGGTTCAAGCGCATCGTGGCCATTGTCGCGAAAACGCAAATTAAAACTTTAAACTTGCCAGGCGTTTATCTATACTGCAGCCGATGCCTTCGGCCACGGTTCCCCCAGACAGGTTTCAAGCTCAAACGGAGTCGGAGATGCGACGGCGTTTTGCTTCACGGAAGATGATTTCTGCTTTGATCCTGTTTGCTTTGTTTGCCTCCGGCTGTGCCGGCCTTTCGATGAGTGTCCGCGACGTCGTGTTCGAAGACCCGATCAAAAAACTGGGAATTGTCGATGTTGAGCCGAATTTGCAGGAAAAGCTTGGAATTGCTTTAAGACTGACTCCTCCGGCGGAGGGCCGGTCGCAGGCGAGCGAAGAAACGCGGATCTATGCACGCATCCAGAACGGCCGGGGTATCGAAATGGACCTCAAACGGACCATCCAAGATACGTATCGGTCTTGCGCTGATCCGTATAGCTGCGGTGAGAGTTTCCGGCTGCTGAGTGAGTCGACTTTCTCGTGCGGTTCCGGAAAGATCATCGAAGAAAATGAAATCACCACCCGCGGTGAAATTGTCCGGTTCCTGCGAGGGACCCACGAAAGCAAGATCGGTCAGTTCCGCATCCTGGATTGGAAACGCACTCCTTTATTTCCCGAGACGCCGGTGAAGCTCGGTGATGAATGGAGCTACGAAGAAACGATGAACGTT
>JAQTOZ010000001.1 GCA_028713205.1 Candidatus Omnitrophota bacterium | reverse complement strand
ACCGGGCTTCCAGCCGAACACGCCCGTCGCCGGATCAAAGGCCGCGCCTTCCGGCAAATCAAGCGCTGAGAGTGTCAACGCCCCTCCGTCGGGATCATTCGCGCTCACCGTAAAATTAAGGTCTGAGTCTTCATCCACCACTTGCGGATCAACCGGCGTGATCACCGGTGCACGGTTCACATTATTGACCGTGATCTCAACTTCAATTTCATCCGTCAAATCACCATCCGTGACTCGAAACTTCACCGTATAAGTTCCGGACTGTTCATACCCGGGCTTCCAGCTAAACACGCCCGTCGCCGGATCAAAGGCCGCGCCATCCGGCAAATCAAGCGCGGACAAGGTTAAAAGATCTCCCAGGTCGGGATCGGTTGTGTGAATCGCAAAATGTAAGTCACTGTCCTCATGAACTGTTTGCGGTTCAACCGGCTGAATCATGGGGGCATCGTTCAGCCCATTGACCCTGATTGTCACCGTTGCCGTATTCGATAACTCTTGACCGTCATAAATCTCGAAAGTGAACGTATCCGTTCCTTCAAAATTTTCATCAGGAATATAGAGCATCTTTCGCGTATAAGGTTCATTCTCCGGTTCCGCAAAGGTAATCCCGCCGTGTCCGGGACCGCTGACAAGCAAATACATTAATTGATCCCCGTCCAAATCAAACCCTTCCGGTAAATCAAACGCCAGAGTTTGATCTTCGTTAACGGTCACTTCAATATCGTGAGCAACCGGAACACGATTCACATTATTGACCGTGATCTCGACTTCAAGCTCACCCGTTAAATCACCGTCCGTGACGCGGAACTTCACCGTATAAGTTCCGGCCTGATCATACCCGGGCTTCCAGCTAAACACGCCCGTCGCCGGATCAAAGGCCGCGCCTTCCGGCAAATCAAGCGCAGATAGGGTCAGCGCCCCGCCATCGGGATCGTTCACGCTCACCGTAAAATTAAGGTCCGAGTCTTCGTCCACCATCTGAGGGTCAACCGGCGTAATCACGGGTGCGCGGTTCACATTATGGACCGTAATCTCAACCGAGATCTCACCCGTTAAATCACCATCGGTCACACGGAATTTCACCGTATAAGTTCCGGCTTGATTGTATCCGGGCTTCCAGCTAAACACGCCCGTCGCCGGATCAAAGGCCGCGCCTTCCGGCAAATCAAGCGCTGAGAGTGTCAACGCCCCGCCGTCGGGATCATTGGCGCTTACCGTAAAATTAAGGGCTGAGTCTTCATCCACCACTTGCGGATCAACTGGCGTGATCACCGGTGCACGGTTCACATTATTGACCGTAATGATCACATCCTGGGTCACATTCAAATGGCCGTCGTTTACTTTGAATCGGAGGGCGTAGGTCCCTGCCTGATCATAGCCGGGCTTCCAGCTAAACACACCTGTCTCAGAATCAAACGTCGCACCCGCAGGCAAATCAAGCGCCGATAATGATAACGAATCTTCATCGATGTCATCGGCTTCGACGGTAAAACTCACCGTTCCGTCTTCGTTCACTTCCCGGTCCTCAATGGGTGTCATCACCGGAGCATCGTTCACGGATTGGATCGTCAGAGAAACCGTGACCGTCCCGGAATCGACCGTCCCGTCATTGACCTTAAACGTAAAACTGTCCGTCCCGTTGAAATTTGCCGCCGGAGTATACGTATAGCTTCCGTCCGCATTCATGACCACCACCCCATGCGCCGCTTGGCCCACCAATGCGTACGACAATGCATTTCCATCCGCATCGGTTCCCGTCAACTGCCCCGTCAATACCGCATCTTCATTCGTCTCCGCACTGACGGCATCCGCCTCCGGGGCATCGTTGACATTCGCGACATGAATAACGATCTGCCGCTCCTCCGACGTTTTATCGCCGTCCGAAACCACATACCGGATCACTTCCGTCCCGTTCCAATCCGCATCCGGAACATAAATGAACTCGCCCGAATCATAGTCCACGATGATCCCGCCATGCTCCGGTTGGTTCGCAAAATACAAATGCAGTCCCGCCATCTCCGTATCGATGTCGCCGACCATGTCGCTCAACGAAAAAATGAAATCCGTATCCTCGTCCATTGTCGCTTCCACATCTTGTGCCACCGGTGCGTCATTGATCGCGACCAGGTCCAAATCGATCGTCGCAGCCTCCGAATAATCTTCACCGTCATAAACCCGGAATGTAAATGAATCAGGCCCGTTATAATTCGTTGCCGGGGTGTAGGTGCAACGATTGCCATCACAGTTTATGGCCCCATGCTCCGGTCCGTCGACGATTTCATAGGTCAGGTGATCCTGATCGTTATCGCTCCCCGATAACACAATCACTTGAGGAGCATCCTCTGCCCCTTCCACTTGCTGCGCTTGGGCTTCAGGCGGCCGGTTCACATTATGGACCGTGATCTCAACCGAGATCTCACTCGTCAAATCACCGTCGGTGACTTGAAACCGGACGGTGTGACTGCCGGCCTGATTGTATCCGGGTTTCCAGCTGAATACTCCCGTCGCGGGATCAAAGGCCGCGCCTTCCGGCAAATCAAGCGCTGAGAGTGTCAACACCCCGCCGTCGGGATCATTTGCGCTGACCGTAAAATTAAGGTCTGAGTCTTCATCCACCACTTGCGGATCAACCGGCGTAATCACCGGTGCACGGTTCACATTATTGACCGTGATATTGACGTCAATCTCATCGGTCAAATCTCCGTCCGTCGCGCGAATCCTAACCGTATATGTCCCTGCTTGATCATAGCCGGGCTGCCAGCTGAAAGTCTTTGTCCCGACATCAAAAGTTGCTCCTGCCGGCAAACCCTCAATCGATAATGTCAGCGGATCACCCTCATCGGAATCGGACACGCCGACCGTAAACGTCAACGTGCCGTCCTCAGCCACCGTCTGATCCGGTATCGGCGTGATCACGGGCGCATCGTTGACATTCGCGACATGAATAACGATCTGCCGTTCCTCCGACGTTTTATCGCCGTCCGAAGCCACATACCGGATCACTTCCGTCCCGATCCAGTCCGCATCCGGAACATAAATAAACTCGCCCGAGTCATAATCCACGACGATCCCGCCATGCTCCGGTTGGTTCGCAAAATACAAATGCAGTCCCGCCATCTCCGTATCGATGTCGCCGACCATGTCGCTGAGTTGATAAATCAAATCCGTATCTTCATTCACCGAAACTTCCACGTCGTTCGCCACAGGCGCATCGTTGACTGCCGTCAGATTCAAATCAATTGCTGCGGGCTCGGAATAATCCGTACCGTCGAAGGCCCGGAATGTAAACGAATCATGACCGTTGTAATTTGCCGCAGGCGTGTAGGTGCAACGGTTCCCGTCGCAACTGAGCGTCCCATGCTCCGGATTTCCGACGATTTCATAGGTCAACGTATCCCCGTCGCTGTCCGTTCCCGATAACACAATGGACTGTACGGTATCCTCTGCGCCTTCCACTTGCTGCGTACCGACCACCGGTATCCGGTTGACATTCTCGACCGTGATCTTGACTGTTTCCGTCACTTCCGCTTCGCCATCGCTGATCTTGAAGGTCAGTGTGTATTCTCCCGCTGCCTCAAAACCCGGCGTCCAGTTGAATACGCCCGTCGCAGAATCAAATGTTGCGCCTTCCGGCAAATCAAGCGCCGAGAACGTCAGCTGCGTGCCCTGGTCGGGATCTGTCCCCGACACCGTAAATGTCACAGGACTATTCTCACTGACTTCCTGATCTTCAATCGGTGTAATCACCGGGGGACGATTCACATTATTCACCGTAATGTTGACATTCATCTCAGCCGCCAATTCACCGTCCGTCACTCTGAACCGGACGGTATAAGTACCCGCCTGTTCATACCCGGGCTTCCAGCTAAACACGCCCGTTGCAAAATCAAACGCCGCACCCTCAGGCATATCCAGCGCCGAAAGCGTCAATGCGCTTCCGTCCTCATCCTGGGCTTCCACGGTAAATCTCACCGTCCCGTTTTCATCCACTTCCTGATCTTCAATCGGCGTAATCACCGGAGGCCGGTTCACATTATTGACTGTGATCTCAACTGAGATTTCATCCGTTAAATCCCCGTCTGTAACTCTGAACTTCACCGTATAAGTTCCGGCTTGATTGTAACCGGGCTTCCAGCTAAACACGCCCGTCGCAGAATCAAACGTCGCACCTTCAGGCAAATCAAACGCTGAGAGTGTCAATGCCCCGCCGTCGGGATCGTTCGCACTCACCGTAAAATCAAGGTCCGAGTTTTCATCCACAACCTGAGGATCCACCGGCGTGATCACCGGAGCACGGTTCACATTATTCACCGTAATGTTGACATCAATATCAGCCGCCAATTCACCGTCCGTCACTCTGAACCGGACGGTATAAGTACCCGCCTGTTCATACCCGGGCTTCCAGCTAAACACGCCCGTTGCAAAATCAAATGCCGCACCTTCAGGCATATCCAGCGCCGAAAGCGTCAATGCGCTTCCGTCCTCATCCTGGGCCTCCACGGTAAAACGCACCGTCCCGTTTTCATCCACTTCCTGATCTTCAATCGGCGTCATCACCGGAGCATCGTTAACCGACTTGATCGTGAGCGATACCGTGACCGCTTCGGAATCAACCGTTCCGTCATTGACCTTAAACGTGAAACTATCCGTCCCGTTGAAATTTGTTACCGGCGTATACGTGTAACTGCCGTCCGCATTGACCACCACCGTCCCATGCGCCGCCTGCCCTACCAAAGAATACGTCAAGGCATCGCCTTCAACATCACTCGCGGTCAGTTGGCCCGTCAACACCGCATCTTCATCCGTTTCGGCGCTGCCCCCATCGGCTACCGGCGCATCATTGACCGCATCGATTTTGACCGTAAATCGTGCTTCCCTTGAAATTTTATCCCCATCGGACACATAAAATGTAAAACTATCTGTCCCGTTCCAGTCCGCATCGGGGACATAGACAATACTTCCGGTTTCCGTGTCCCATGCGATACCGCCATGCTCCGGCCCTTTGGCCATAAGATAAATGAAATCCCCGGCAGCGCTGTCCACATCCGAAACAAGCGTACTAAGTTCAAAGAAGACATCCCCATCTTCACCGATCGTTACCTCGCGGTCCTGCACAACCGGCGCATCATTGACCGCATCGATCCGGATATGGACCGTCACTTCGGCCGAATCCGTCTTACCGTCATTGACCTTAAACGTGAAGCTATCCGCCCCGCTGAAATCGGTTACCGGCGTGTAGGTGTAACTGCCGTCCGGATGAATCACCACCGTCCCATGCCCGGCCTGCGCGACTAACAGATAGGTAAGAGTGTCTTCATCAATGTCCGTCGCGGTCAATTGCCCCGTGATCGCTTCGTCTTCATCGGTCGCTTCATTGACGGCATCCGCCACAGGGGCATCATTGACCGATTTCACGGTCAACGACACAGTTACCGGCTCCGAATTGGCTTTACCGTCATTGACGATAAACGCAAAAAAGTCCGTCCCATTGTAATTGGCTGCGGGCGTATACGTGTAACTGCCGTCCGCATTGACCACCACCGTCCCATGGGCCGCCTGCCCCACCAAAGAATACGTCAATGCATCCCCTTCAGGATCGCTCGCCGTCAGCTGACCCGTGACTTGCCCATCTTCGTCCGTCTCGGCATCCATCGGGTTCCCCGCAGGGACATCATTGACGGACTTGATCGTGAGCGACACCGTGACCGCCTCGGAATCAACCGTTCCGTCATTGACCTTAAACGTGAAACTATCCGTCCCGTTGTAATTTGCTGCAGGCGTATACGCGTAACTGCCGTCCGCATTGACCACCACCGTCCCATGCTCGGATTGACCTACCAATGAATAGGTCAAAGCGTCACCATCGACATCCTCTGCCGTCAACTGCCCCGTCAAGACAGCATCTTCATTTGTCTCCGCACTCACGGCGTTTGCCTCCGGGGTGTCATTGACACTCGCCACATGAATGACAATTTGTTTGATCTGCGAGGTCTTCTCTCCGTCCGTGACGATATACTGAAAAACCTCGGTGCCATGCCAGTTTTCATCCGGCACATAAATAAACTCGCCGTTATCGTAATCGATGATGATGCCGCCGTGCATAGGCTGACTCGCGCCGAAAATTCTCAAACCGCTCATCGCCGTATCAATATCACTGATCAAATCACTCAACCGGTAAACGAATTCGTTATCCTCGTCCGCCGTGCCCTCGGCATCCCGCGCCACCGGCGCATCATTGACTGCGACCAGATCGATATCCACCGCCGCAATTTCGGAATATTCCGTACCGTCGTAAACACGGTAAGTAAAAGAATCATGCCCGTTATAATTTGCCGCCGGGGTGTACGTGCAACGATTTCCGTCACAGCTCAGCGTCCCATGCCCGGGACCTCCTACGATCTCATATGTCAAATCATCACCGTCATCATCCGTCCCCGATAGCACAATCACCTGAGAAACATCTTCCGTTCCTTCGACCTGTTTCGCATCGGCAACAGGCGTTTGGTTCACATTATTGACCGTAATGCGCACATCGATCGTACTGATAAGCCCATCTTGGTCCGTCACGATCAAATGAACGATATACGGATCCGTACGGCCGGCATCGGCCCCGGGTTGCCAGGTAAAAACCCCGGTCGCCGGATCAAACATCGCTCCGTCCGGCATATGCTCGACCGAGAAACTCAGGACGTCCCCTTGATCAGGATCGCTGGCATGGACCGTAAATTGCAACGTCTGATTTTCATCGACGGTTTGCGGATCCACCGGCGTGATCACCGGCGCATCGGGCACCTGTGTCACATGGAACGTTGCCGCGGCCGGAGCAGACGGAGGAATGGTTCCGGCCCGTTGAATGGTCGGATGCCCCGTGGTATTCGCCCAATAAAGATCGCCGTTCGTTTCATCAAATGAAAGATTCAGCATGGTATAGGAATAGGGGCTCAGACTCGGGACCACCGTTTCCACATTTCCGCCGTTGAGCGTTAAACGCTGGATGGATTGATCGTGTCCGTGCATCCAATAAACCTTCCCTCCTTCGGCATCCACCGCCATGCTGCTGGCAAAATGTACGGAATTCAATAAAACCGTATGCTGCGAATCCGGTATCGGGAAGGGCCCCGTCAAATTCGCGCATTTGAGCTTCACATTTTCATCGCCGACCGTTTGCCAATAAATTTTCCCGCCGCCGATCGCATAGGTATGTCCCACACCGGCATTGTAAGACCAATCAATAATGGTCCTCACAGGACCGTCCGGATCATCCACGCTAATTCCGCGAATGCGGCCACCGCCCGCGTCGTACCATAAGACCTGATTGTTGGCCGCGTCATAGGTCAGCTGCGATTTCAATCCGCTCTGAGTCGACAACACATGGAGGCTGTTGTCACTCAGGTCGAGCCATTTTAAGATGCCCATGCCATAGCCGGTATTGTCCGTGTAATAAATTCTTCCCCGCCCGGTATCCAGTGTAATCTCCGACATTTCCTGGTAAGCACCGTAAGGGAAACGGAACACTTCTTCAACGCTTCCGGTCCCGTCGCTTTTCTTTCGCATCAGGGCCTGACCGTTCTCCACCCAATAAGTAAATCCGTCGGCAGGATTCACAATCGGATGTGCCGGATTCGTAAAAGCATCCGCAAAATTTTCGGGGCCCTCCACCGAGCCGGTTTCCGCATAATAGGTAAACGTATCATCGCCGCTGTAATCACCGGCCGGCGTATAGGTAAACGTCCCGTCCAAATTCAGCACGACGGTTCCATGCGCCGGCGGCTGGGCAAGATGGAAAGTGAGGTTCTCTCCGGTGCCCGTCAATTGACCCGTGTAAGGAGAGTCTTCGTTGATCGTCACCGTCAGAGGGTCCGCAACGGGAGTGTTGACGACATCATTGACCGTCAACGCAAACTCTGTTTGCGCTTCACCGGCCAAATCCGTTGCTTTCACGCGAATGGAATAGGACCCCGCATCGTTATGCCCCGGACTGACGACTAATTCCCAGCTCCCATCCGCATTCGAAGACACTTGCATCCAGCCCGGCAAAGCCACTTCCTGACCTTGCTCATTTAACATCACCGCACTCACGGTCAGCTCTCCGGCACCGGGATCTTGCGATTGCGCGCTGATATTCACATCCAACGTAGTGCCTTCACTTATATTCTGATCGGGAATCGGCGTCATCACCGGCGGAACGGCTACATTATTAATAGTCAGTGTAAAATCGGTCTGTGCTTCTCCGGCCAAATCGGTCGCTTTCGCACGGATCCGGTATGTCCCCGACGCATCATGACCGGGAGCTGCGATCAAATACCATGTGATCTCCCCGGTTCGGGGATTGCGGGAGGCAAGCTTCGAAAAATTCAGCCAATCGGGCAACGGAATTTCCTGCCCGTTGGCGTCCAATAATACCGCATTGAATATCAAATCACCCGCATTGGGATCACGGGACAGGGCCGTCAATCCGATGGATAACTCGGTCCCTTCGTTGGTATTCTTCTCCGTAACCGGCGTCATCACCGGCGGCACGGCAACATTGTTAATCGTCAACGTAAAATCGACTTGCGCTTGTCCCGCCGTATCCTGCGCTTTTACGCGAAGTTTATAAGTCCCCGACGCATCATGGCCGGGCGTCACCGCTAATTTCTTTGTCCCGTCCGCATTCGTCACCAATTGCATCCAATTCGGCAAAACCACTTCCTGGCCGCTGGCGTTGACCATCACCGCACTGACGTTCAGCCCGCTGGCGCCCGGTTCCTGCGAACTTGCGTTGATATTGACATTGAGCGTGCTTCCTTCGTTGACATTCTGATTCGGGATCGTGACAATCGCCGGAGGATTCGCCTTCATATTAATCGTCACCGGGATCTTGACCGTCAAGGTCGCCTTCCCGTCACTCACCCTCACCTGAAATGTGTCCGAACCATACCAGTGTGCTGTGGGGTTAAAGGTGTAATTCCCCGCCGCATCAAACGTCACGGTACCGTGCGCAGGATTCGACAAAAGGGTGTAGGTAATATTGTCACCATCCGGATCCGTCACCGTGATCTTGCCGGTCACGGGAATATTTTCATCTCCCACCAACGGATCAGCCTTCGCGGAAAGCTCAAGAATTCCATAGACGTTGTAGATCGGACTCCAATTGCTCGAGGCAGGCCCGTCTTGATATTGAAACAACAGCTTCTTTCCGGCCGGAGCTGTTTGCGTGTAATGGTATACGGCGACATCCCGGTATTGACTGCCGCTCTGACCGTTTGAATGGGTTATCTTTGCATACGGAACCGCACCCGATAGATCGGCCATAAAATTCTCGCCGCCGGCATAGCCGATCGTAATCTGGCCGCTCCGGTAAATCATGCGGCCATCCACATCTTCAAATGAATTTTTTGTCCCGGACGGTTTCGGTTCCAAATAGCCGAAGGTCAAGTTGCGGCCGTCGGTCGCCGTTGCGACAAAATAGCTCGTCTTTTGCCAGGTCGTATCAACCACTTGGATCGCTCCGTAACTGGCGATCGCATACTCACGCAGGGTTTGATAACTTCCGTCCGCATTTTGTTTTTGCACTCTCGCAGAATAGGTTTTAGCTCCCGCTGCATCATAAATTTCGGCGACAATCACTCTCTGAACCCCGCCATCGGATCCGACGGACGGTAAAGTTTGAACGACCCGTTCCCGCGGTAAAATCGTCCAGGACACTTGTGTCGGGGCCGCCTGCCAGTTACCGGCTGCATCCCGGGCAAGAACGCTGACAGCATGCTGACCTTCTGAGAGGCCATGCAAAGTAATCGGAGTCCCTGCCGCCGTCTCGGCGGAATAATTTCCGCTATCCAACTTAAATTTATAAGCGGTGACCTGATCACCGCTGATCGTCAGCGTCGCGTCGGTAACGGTTGTCTGTGCCGGAGGTGCTCCGCTGATCACAGCCGTCGGCGGTACCGTATCCACCGTCCAATTGATAACCGTCGGCGTTGTCTGCCAGTTCCCCGCGGCGTCTTTTCCTATGACCGAAATCGTATTCCTGCCTTCGGGGAGATTATAAAAATGATATGGCTGAGACACCAATCCGCCATCGAGATAATCCGGCCAATCATTCCATTTAATTTTATATGCCACGACCCCGACACCGCCCATCGTGATCGTCGCATCCTTTGAATTCACCACCGAATTATTGACAATCCCGCTTACCGTCACCGTCGGCGGTACCGTATCCACCGTCCACGTGATGACGGTCGGCGTTGTCTGCCAATTCCCGATTGCATCTTTGCCGATCACCGAAACCGAATGCCGGCCTTCGGAAAGATTGCGAAAATAATAAGGCTGACTCACCAGCCCGCCGTCTGACCAGTCCCAGGTATCGAACTTGATGATCTTGTAGGCAACGACACCGTCTCCGCCCATCGTAAGCGTCGCATCTCTTGAATTCACCACCGAATCATTGACAATCCCGCTCACCGTCACCGTCGGCGGTACCGTATCCACTGTTATTCTGAACGTTAATCTCGTTTCATTGCCGGCCACGTCACGGCGCACAATCTGAAAATCGTTATATCCCTCCGTCAAATTACCCGGCGGTAAGCGCAAGGCTCTGAGTGCATCACCGCTGGCACTTTCCGCAACCCCGTCCACCATAAATGTAAGAACATAGGTCCCCGGTTGGTTGATCTCATTCGAACTTGTGATTCGAATGACGGGACATACGGCATCGACCGTGAAATTCACCGTCACAACCGCCGAATACGCTTTGCCGTCCCAAACCTTGTAGGTAAAAGAATCCGCGCCTTCATAATTGGCGTCCGGGACATACCGGATCTTGCTTGAATCGCTAGGATCATATTGCTGCCACGTTCCATGGCCGGTACGCCCGCTCGTCTGCCCGGCAACAATCACATAGGAAAGCATATCCCCATCCACATCGCTTCCCCCAAGAGTTATGTTTGTCCCGACCGCAAGAACCACACCCACGGCGGGAGGTGTCGCAACCGGCGCATCATTGACCGGAGCTATATCAATGGTAACCGTTGCCGGATCGGTGCGGGCCGGACAAGAAACTTTCCGAATCACAGTCGGCGACGACCCCGCGGCTTCCTGTTCGAGCCAATAGACGGTGCCGTCACTGGCCGCCTGAATGTCCCCTTTGATCGTCCGCTGGCCCGAAACACCCGTCGCATGGGAAACAACCGTAACGGTATCGCTATCCAGGAGATTGGTCGCAGCAAGACTGTCCACACGCTTGACCGAACTACCGGATTGAGTGCCATTTTCCCAAGTCGTGTAATAAAGCTTGCCGCCGGCAATTTCGATGCTTTTCGCCTCAACATTTTTCACAACCACTTCCTCAACCACGGTACCGCTGTAGAGATTGCTCAGGTTCACGCGGAACAAATTAGTCCCCGGGAATGTATCTTGAAAATTGGAATGTCCGCTCCAATAGAGTTTGTTATTTTGTGCGTCAATCGCCAACGACTCGATCGGATACGGCGAGAGCGTGTAACCGAGGGCTCTCTGACCGGTGCCGTTCAGGTTCGCGCAGTAAATATAATTGGTGCTCGTCCACAAGATTTTCTGATTGACCGTATCGATTTTGAGTTGCGCTTTCGAGATATTGGTTGCGGAGATCGTAACCGGGAGATTCGCAACACCGGAACCGTCCAAATTCGCCCACCTGATTTTATTGCTGCTATCGATCCAATAAATTTTGCCGTTGACTTGATCAACCGCCAGGTTGTAAACGGCTTTACCTCCCAAGGCCGAAGAAGAAATCAGGGTCGTTCTCCCTGAACCATTGATATTGGCCACGGTAATGGACCCGTTTTGTCCGTCGAAGGTATACATTTTCCCATTCGCGACAACCAGATCATTGGCACTCGTTGATGACCACCTCGTAAGATCCTGGGGCGTACCGTATGCCTCATATGACGCATAATACTGAAATGTATCCGTGCCGTAGAAATGGGTGTTGGGGACATAGGTAAAAGTACCGTCGCTATTCAATTGAAGTGTCCCGTGGGAGGGGCCCGAAGCCAACTGAACCGCAAGCGCATGCCCGTCCGGATTTGTGTCATTCGCCAGAACGCCGTTGGCCGAACCTGTCACAAGCCCGCCATTGGCATCTTCATTGACCGCATAGTTATCGGCGCGCGCTACCGGAGCATCATTGACCGGAGCTATATTCATGGTCACCGTTGCCGGATTCGAAACCGTACCGAAAGAAACACGTTTGATCTTGCCGGTGAGAGTATCCGTCCAATACAGGTAACCGTTCCGGCTATCCAGCCAAAGGCTGTCGGCCAAACATCCCATGACGCTTCTCACCACCGTTTCGATATTGGCAGGATTGGCAGAGCTTAACTTGACCCGTTGCACGGCGTTGTCATCCACATAACTGCCCGACCAATAAATATATCCGTCCGAGATCGTCATGCCCGAAGACGACGGCATCGTGCTCAATACCGTTTCCGATACGGTACCGTTCAGGTTGGACCGCATCAAGGGCATCGGATCGCCCCAGCGCGTGAATTTTTGGTAATAAATTTTTCCGTTGGGGACATCCAAGGTAAACGAAAACGCTTTGAAGCCCGACAAAATCGTTCGAACATCGGTACCGTCTAATCTGCAGGAGCGTATTCCATTATAACTGCCGTAATCGGACCAATAAATCCGGCCCCCTTGTACATCCAACTGGATTTCACGGATATCCGATATTTGCGAAGGGCCGACGACCGTTGCGGCCGTGCCGCTTCCGTCGATATTGATGCGCCGTATCGCTTTCATGGCGGTATCACGCCAATAAATCTTCCCATTTGCCAGATCCAGTTTGAGGTCCGCAGGAATACCGCCTACGGACGCCAGGGTCGTCACGCTCCCCGTACCGTCGATTCTTGCCCGCTTGATTGATCCGCTCCCCGTTTCGCACCAATAAACCCAGCCGTGCTCGTAGTCAAATTCCAAACCGTTCGGATTGGACAAATTGGTTTTAAAATCTTCGATCGTTGACCCGAATCCCAAATTGTTTTTCGCCACGAAACTAAAAGCATCGGTGCCGTTATAATTCGCGTCCGGCTGATACACATAGGATCCGTTAGGATCCACCGTGACCGTTCCGTGTTGCGGCCCCTGACTCAAATAATAAGTCAATATCCCGGAACCCGTCGCGGTCAACTGTCCGGTTTGAATCGCATCTTCCTTCATCGTAACGTATTGATCTTGGGCCACCGGTTTCTCGGCCGCGCGGTAAACGACTCCCGGTTCCGTTTCACCCAGGGTTTTCTGAAGCTCCCGGAATTGGTCCACATAAGTCAAAAGTCCGTTGAGTTCATTTCGTGTCTCTTTTGCCGCAAGAGGATCTTTCGTCTGACCGTAAACAGCCATCAGTTCCTTGAGCCTTTCAATAATCGTTTCATCGGCAATCTCTCCCTGATCTCCGTCATGGCCGTATTTTTCCCAGCCATTCACATTGCCCACCGCCTCCCACAAATCCCCTTGGACGGCGAGTTGATAATCCGTATCGCTGGGCGTGGGCAACCCCTCGTTGTCATATGGGTGATTGTGAAGCACAAACAGCGTCGTCTTATCGCTTAAATACTCGGAGATCATTTGGTGGAAATGCGCGTTTTCCTCTTCGCCGCTCGTGCCGTAAAAACATTCCATGCTGCCACCGTCATCGACGCAAGCAAAAACCTGTTCGGCATCTTCATAGGAACGGAATGCCTCCAGATTTTCTTTGATCTCTTCGATTCCCTCCGGCGACACATCAATTACCTCAAACGTAGCGTCATTCATGTTAATCGCCGATCCGAACTGGACTCGACCTTCCGCCGTTCTCTCAGACTCGGTATAATTCTTCTCCTCTTCCTTTTCTTCTGTCGCGAGTTCCGCGGCGGGCTGCTTTTCTTCTACGGCTTCTTTCAATTCCTGTTTTTCTTCCTCAGTTTTCAGGTCTTCTTCATCTTGCATCGGTTGAGGGGTCCCCCAATCACCGAATTGCTCTGAGAACATTCCATCACTAACCGGTAATTGGGGACTTTCTGGCGTTTGAGGAACAGGGGATCCACCCGGAAGTATAGGCGTTGTGGGAACGGGGGCACTCCCGGGTACTGAACTTAAGGATCCCCTGTCGTCAACGTTTGCACCTGCTGGACAGACGGGGACAGAAAAGAAGCTGAGAGTAATACTTAACAAGAACGCTAGAATTTTGTTATATTTCGATCTTGTCATATTAACTACTGACTTTACCTTTCATCCTAAGATTTGCGCCTCCACCGCCAAACAAACATATACATTTTTATAAACTTTTTAATTACATTTAAAATTTATATGGCATATGCATGCATGTCAAGGCAACCACCTACTTTATAAAGCAAATTCTATAAGCTTAAAACATTGCCATTGAAAGGGATACGATATTTTGAATCATTTTTTAAAAACACGAAATGACTGTCGAAAAGTTGCTATGCGAACGGGGTATCAATTTGGAGTAAAAAGGACGCCGTTTTTTGCCCTAAAAAGGGGTGAAATGGCGGCAATTTGTTTTTGCCAAAACATGATATTTGCAATCAGACGTTTCCGCGTTCTGCTTTTACGAAAGAACCGTCTTTTCGGCGCAAAACACCCCTCCCAAAATACATTATTTTTGATGCGCGGGATTAAAACTTCAAGCGCCGGTCACATCGACTGAATTTTCCTTCCCGCAAGACAGGAGGGAGTGCCCCTGCCGGGTCTCCCTCGGAATTCTTTTCCGGATCTCCCTCTTGCCGGCTTCCGCAACATTTCAAAAATCCCGTCGAAAATCCGGCGCGATGAAAATTCGTGAAAATTTATCGTGCATTCTTGGACACGATTCATACAATAGTGATTGTTCACGAAAAAAATCATGGCAAACTCACTCGCGATCGAAACCTCAAGCCCTGTTTTAAGCATTGCCCTGAAAACGGAAGGCGGCGGCATTTGCGAAGCGAAGCTTGTCGGATTCCACCAGCACGCCGAAAACATTCTTCCGATGATTGGCCGTTTGCTCAAACAAAAGAGGGTCACGATTCACGATATTGATGCTTTTTTGATCGGAATCGGGCCGGGGTCCTTCACGGGATTGCGCGTTGGTTTTTCGACGCTCAAGGGGTTTCTCTCCCTTGCGAAAAAACCTTGTTTTGGAGCGCTCAGCCTGGATATGATTGCCGGACACATTACATTACCCGAGGGTTCGGAACTTGCGGTTTGCCTGGATGCAAAACGCGAAAGAATTTATAGCCGGTTTTACCGATACGAAGCCCGCCAATGGAAGCCGTTGACGAAGGCGGGTGTTTACACCGTCCCGGATTTGATGGCGGAATTGCCGGAAAAGGTTGTCATCGCTGGGGATGCCATTGCCCGTTACGGTGATGAAATTCTAAGGCGAGCCAAACCCGGGCAGCGCGAGTTTCTTCCCGAAAGCCTCTGGTATCCAAGGGCCGCCACTTTGACCGGCTGGTTCGAGGAACAAAACGCAAAACTTCACAAATTGGAAAAACCGAAAGATTTTTCTCCGCTTTACTTTCGTCTCTCGGAAGCCGAAGAAAGAAGAAGAGAGAGGAAATTATGTTGCCGGTAATCGAATCCGTTCAAACATCACATTACACCACCTGGGTGGAAATCCACCTCGATCATCTTCTGCATAATTTGCGAACGCTTAAAAAGGCTTTCGGTTTTCCCAACAGCGCCATGGCCATCGTTAAGGCCAACGCATACGGCCACGGTTTGATCGAGGTCGCGAAGACCGTGGCGTCTGAAGTCGAATATTTCGGGGTCTCTTCGCTTCAGGACGCTTTAGCGCTCAAAGAGCATCAAATCGAAAAACCCGTTTTTATCTTCGGAAGGCTTTTGCGGCCGGAGCTCCCCGCCGCCCTCATGAACGGCATTGTACTTACCGTTTCAAGTTTTGAAGAAGCCTTTGAAATTTCTGAATTGTCCGAAACGCTGTCACGAAAAACAACGGTTCATATTAAAGTGGACACCGGCATGGGCCGGCTCGGGATTCCTTACCGGCAGGCGTTACTGACCATCGAAAAAATAGCCAAATTGGACGGCATCAAGGTCGAGGGGCTTTATACGCATTTCCCGACAGCCGAACTTGACGATGGCTTCAGAGACCGACAGCTGATCCATTTTTCCCAGCTGGTCGAGACACTGTACAAACAAGGCATTACTTTCCGGTACCGTCACGCACCCAACAGTGCCGGCATTCTCAAAGGGCCTCATCCGGTCATCAATCTTATTCGTCCGGGGATCATGCTTTATGGCCTTTATCCTGATAAATCATTAACTCACATGGCGCAGGTCAAACCCGTGCTGTCTCTTAAAACCCGGATCATTTCTTTAAAACAATTGCAGGCCGAAGAATCGGCAGGATACGGGCGCAGTTACATCGCCAAAGCACCGACCAATATTGCCGTTCTCCCGATCGGCTACAGCCACGGCTACCCGTTTACGGCATCCAATAAAGCCTATGTGCTCTACCATGGAAAACGTTATCCGCTGGCAGGTAGAGTCTCCATGGATTACTTGACGATCGATCTTGGCGAAACGGCGGCACGCATCGGTGACGAGGTCACGCTCATCGGCCAAGATCAAAAAGAAAAAATCCGCGCTGAAGACCTTGCCCAGTGGGCCGGTACCATTCCCTATGAAATCGTGACACGGTTGATTCCGACCTTGCCGCGGATTTACAAATAATACCAATACCGAACCCGGTTTCGAATCATCGCAGGATCAGGACTTAAGCATTCATGAAATTCCACATACAGCATTATCGCAAATTGCCATCGACAAACAGACTGGCCCTGGAACAGGCCATTCAAAACGCGGCGGAAGGCCTGGTCATTGTTGCGGACTATCAGACCCGCGGTCATGGCAAATTGAACCGAAAATGGGTATCGCCGCCCGGAAAGAACCTACTCTTTTCCGTACTTTTAAGACCGCCCATGAGCCCCAGCCAGGCCCCGATTCTGACACAAATTGCCTGCCGTTCCGTCGCAAAAGTCCTTCAAAGCCGCTACAAAATTGAATCCACATTCAAACGCCCCAATGATATCCTGGTTCATGGAAGAAAAATCTGCGGTATTCTCGTCGAGGCCTCATCCAGTACGAAATACCGTTTAGACTTTGCGGTAGTCGGCATCGGGTTAAATGTCAATTCGTCGTCTCATGAACTCATAACTGAAGCAATCTCTATTCGGGACATTAAAGGCAAGTCCTATTCACGGAACACGCTCCTTAAAGCAATCCTCAAGCAGTTTCAAAATGATCTCGGAAAAATTTATGGCAATTCCCGGGAAGAAGTGCTAATAAATGAGAAAATCAGCTAGGAAATCTATGAAGATACTCTTATTTGATATCGGAAACACTGCCGCAACCTACGCAATCTACGAAAGTGGAAGAGTTTTATCTTTTGGCAGTGTAAAAAATGACCGTATCCCAAAATATGCTTATAAAATAGCCAATAGTGGGACGAAATCTCAATTAAACGTAGTTGTATGCTCAGTTGTCCCAAAATTGACATCTAAACTGTGCATGAGCATAAACAGGCTGAATAATATAAAGATATGGGTAGCCGGAAAGAACCTGCCGGTAAAAGTAAGACATAAGTACCTGAATGGAAACAAGTTAGGCATTGACCGATTAGTAAACGCATACGGAGCTATTCGAATTTATAAGCCGCCCATCGTCATATTTGACTTCGGAACCGCAATTACCGTCGATTACATATCCACAAAGGGCATTTTTGAAGGGGGCATGATTATTCCTGGCCCGAAGATATCTTTTAACGCCCTGTTGGAAAAAACGGCACTTATCCCCAAAAATTTGCCGTTCCCCCGCCAGTCAAAAGGCCTGATCGGGCGAAGCACCTATGATGGGTTGTCCGCAGGAATCCTTGAAGGATGGGGGGCTTTGGCGGATGGACTCGTTCACCGATTCAAACAAGAATCAGGTCATAATCCTAGAGTCATCGCAACTGGCGGTTATGCCGAAACTCTGAAACCTTATATGCATAAAATCGACATTGTCGACCCCCGCCATTCGATGAAGTCCCTGCTTATTCTATTTAAAGATTTCGTCACCGGGAAAAAGGTACGGTAGGTAGCCAAAACCGGTAAGCACCCTGGCTGTACGCCCTCCCATTGATTTAACTCCATCCCTCTATTCCTATTGTTTGTGCCAGAAAGAGCCATTCGAGCTCGCCTTCCTATTATATAAAAAATATCTTGATTTTCTCGCGCTTATGGTTAGAATTATCCCACTTTAGCACTCAGAATGCGTGACTGCTAATGCTTGCTTTTAGATATTTCATCGAAAAGCCCGAAAGAGTTTTTGCTACGCATTTCTAAGTAATTCCTCATCGCTCGAACAAAACGTAGTTTACGAAACATCTTTCAAACAAAACTCTAAAGGAGGACAGCAACAATGGCAAAACAATTGTTATTCGAAGATGAAGCAAGACGCGCAATCCAGCGCGGCGTGGACCAAATCGCCGACGCCGTGAAGGTCACACTCGGACCCAAGGGACGCAATGTCGTTCTCGAAAAAAAGTTCGGCGCACCGACCATCACCAAAGATGGCGTCACGGTCGCCAAGGAAATTGATTTGGATGATCCGTACGAAAACATGGGCGCACAAATGGTGAAAGAAGTCGCGTCCAAAACTTCGGACAACGCCGGAGACGGGACGACCACCGCGACGGTACTGGCGCAGGCCATTTACCGCGAAGGGCTCAAAAACGTTACGGCAGGAGCAAATCCGATGGCCTTGAAGCGCGGCATCGAAAAAGCGGTCGAAGCCGTCACGGAAAAACTCGGTTCGCTTTCCAAAATGGTAAAAGACAAAAAGGAAATCGCGCAAGTGGCGATGATCGCCGCAAACTCCGACACCGTCATCGGCAATCTCATCGCAGAGGCCATGGAGAAAGTCGGCAAAGACGGCGTCATCACGGTCGAAGAATCAAAGAGCATGGCCACCACGCTCGATGTCGTTGAGGGCATGCAGTTTGATCAGGGTTATCTCTCCCCTTATTTTGTGACCGATGCCGAACGCATGGAAGCGGTATTGGAAGATCCTTTCATTCTCATCCATGAGAAGAAAATTTCCGCGATGAAAGACCTTCTCCCTCTTCTCGAAAGCGTGGCCAAAGCAGGGAAGCCGCTTTTGATCCTCGCCGAAGAAGTCGAAGGCGAAGCGCTGGCGACTCTGGTCGTCAATAAAGTACGCGGGACCCTGAATGTCTGCGCCGTCAAAGCACCGGGTTACGGCGATCGCCGCAAAGCGATGCTGGACGATATCGCGATTTTGACCGGCGGAAAATCGATTACGGAAGATCTCGGGATCAAACTCGAGAACGTGACGATCAAGGATCTCGGCCGGGCCAAACGCGTCACCGTGGACAAGGAAGACACCACCATTATTGAAGGCGCCGGACGCACGGCGGATATCAATGGCCGTATCGCCTTGATCAAAAAACAAATCGAAGACACGGACTCCGATTATGACCGTGAAAAACTCCAGGAACGGCTTGCCAAACTTGCCGGCGGAGTCGCCGTCATTCACGTCGGAGCAGCCACGGAAACCGAAATGAAAGAGAAGAAGGCTCGCGTCGAAGACGCGTTGCACGCAACCCGCGCAGCGGTCGAAGAAGGTATTGTGCCGGGCGGCGGTGTTGCGCTCATTCGAGGAAGCAGCGTGATCGACGATCTCAAACTCAAGGGTGACGAGAAAGTCGGCGCTCAAATCATCAAGCGCGCCCTCGAAGAACCTCTTCGCCAAATCGCCGGAAATGCCGGTGACGAAGGATCTGTCGTGGTCCAGCGCGTGCTCTCGGAAAAAGAATATGTGGGTTACAATGCCGAATCCGGAGAATATGAAAACCTTCTCGACTCGGGCATCATCGACCCCAAAAAAGTGACCCGCAGTGCCCTCCAAAACGCGGCCAGCGTCGCGGCATTGCTCCTAACCACGGAAGCTCTGATTACCGAGATTCCGGAAGAAGAGAAAATGCCTCCGATGCCCCCGGGCGGTATGGGCGGCGGCATGGGCGGAATGGGTGGTATGGGCGGAATGGATTATTAAAACCCAAGCACAACATCAATTTAAACTAATCAAAAGGAGATTCAAACATGGCAACAAAAATTAAACCTTTGGGTGACAAAATTCTTGTCGAAGTTCTTGAAGCCGAGGAAGTGACCAAAGGCGGCATCATTCTTCCGGACACCGCCAAGGAAGAAAAAGCGGAGGGGAAGGTCGTTGCGGTCGGACCCGGCAAAGTCCTTGAGTCGGGAAAAGTTCAGCCTTTGGAAGTGAAAAAAGGCGATCGCATTCTTTTCGGCAAATACTCCGGAGATGAGATCACGATCGATGGCAAAAAACACAAAATTGTCAAAGAAACCGAAGTCCTGGCAATCGTCGAATAAATCCGGCGGACCTAAAATTCATAGATAAAGGAGTTGCTTATGGCAAAACAAATATCCTATTCAGAAGAGGCGCGCCGGCGGCTGAAACGCGGCATCGACATTCTGGCACGTGCGGTCACCGTGACTCTGGGACCCCGCGGCCGCAATGTCGTCATTGACCGCAAATTCGGAGCGCCGACGATTACCAAAGACGGCGTCAGCGTCGCAAAGGAAGTTGACCTCAAGGACCCGTATGAAAATATGGGGGCTCAGATGGTCCGCGAAGTCGCCGAAAAAACATCCGATCAAGCCGGCGACGGGACAACCACCGCCACCGTGCTCGCGCATGCGATCGTGACGGAGGGAATGAAAAACGTTACGGCGGGCGCGAATCCGATGGCACTCAAACGCGGGATCGACAAGGCCGCGGCCAAAGTGGTCGAGATCGTGAAGGGCTTCGCGAAACCCGTGAAGGACAAACATGAGATCGAGGCCGTCGGGACGATCAGCGCCAACGGAGATTCCACCATCGGCAAAATGCTCGCCGAAGCCATCGAGAAGGTCGGCAAAGACGGTGTCATTACCGTGGAAGAATCCAACACCACGAAAACCACGCTTGATTTCGTGGAGGGGATGCAATTCGACCGTGGTTACATTTCGCCTTATTTTGTCACCGACACCGAACGCATGGAAGTCGTTCTCAAAGAGCCGTTCATTCTTCTTTTTGAAAAGAAGATCTCGGCGGTCAAGGAACTGGTTCCTTTGCTTGAGAAAGTCGCGCGCCTCGGTAAACCATTGCTGTTAATCGCCGAGGACCTCGAAGGCGAAGCGTTGGCAACGTTGGTCGTCAATAAAATACGCGGTGTCCTTCAGATCGCCGCGGTCAAAGCACCGGGATTCGGTGACCGCCGCAAGGCCCTGATGGATGATATTGCCATCCTCACCAAAGGAAAGTTCATCTCCGAAGACCTCGGGCTCAAACTCGAGAATTTGGAGGTCAACGTTCTCGGAAAGGCCCAGCGTATCGTGATCGATAAAGACAATACCACCATCATCAGCGGGGAAGGTTCGCAAAAAGACATCAAGGCACGCTGCGATCAGATCCGGGCGCAGATTGATAAATCTGATTCCGAATACGATAAGGAAAAATTGCAAGAGCGTCTGGCAAAACTTTCGGGGGGTGTCGCCGTCATTAAAGTCGGAGCAGCCACGGAAGTCGAGATGAAAGAGAAGAAGGCTCGAATGGAAGATGCCCTTCACGCGACCCGCGCGGCCGCAGATGAAGGCATTGTCCCCGGCGGCGGCGTCGCTTATTTACGATCCATTGCCGCACTCCATGAGCTCAAACTCGAAGGCGATGAGGCCACCGGCGCGCAGATTGTGCGCCGCGCGCTTCAGGAACCTTGCCGCAAGATCGCGGAAAATGCGGGCGTTGACGGTTCGGTGATCGTCAAAACCGTTTTGGAAGGCAAAGGCGCTTTCGGATACAACGCCGAGACCGGCGAATTCGATGACCTTGTGAAACAAGGCGTGATTGATCCGGCCAAAGTGGTACGCTCGGCGATCGAAAACGCTTCCAGCATTGCCGGACTTTTCATTACGACGGAATGCGCCGTCAGTGAAAAGGCGAAGAACAAGGACGAGGAAGACGCCAAAAACAAAAAGGTATCTCCTTATTCCGGCAGTATCAGTTAATCAAAAGGGTTAGATGTTTAAAAGGCCCGGTTTCTTGAAGAAGCCGGGCCTTTTTTATAGAATCGAGATTCCTGCCTTAAGATTTTTTGCGGATCTTCGCAAAAAAAAATCCTTCCATCCCGGGATCGGGCAAAATACGGACGCCCAGCTGAACAAACGGATGAAAGGCCGTGTCCCGCCATTGGCGAATTCCGGACATCACATTCAGGAGAGGCAAATTGATTTTTTCGATCGAAATTATTTCTTCATACTTCCCCAGAGCCCAGTCCAAGACCCCTTCATTTTCTTCCGGGGCAAAAGTGCACGTGGAATAAACAAGAACACCGCCGGGTTTGAGGGCATGGATTCCGGAAGCCAAAAGAACTTTTTGTTTGCGCGCCATTTCTTTGACCTTGGCCGGTTTCCAATACCGGAAAGAAGCGGGCTCCCGGGTATCGAAGCGCCCTTCTGCGCTGCACGGCGCATCCAGCAAAATACGGTCATAAGCGTCCGGCTGCCTGCGGCCGAAAGTCTCGCCGTACCGGAGACTCAACTCCACATTGGTGGCGCCTTGCATCTCCACATTGGCCTTTAATTTAAAAAAACGCGTCCGGTTATTATCGTTGGCCACGATCCGGCCAAGGCCTTTCATGAGCGCGGCCATTTGCGTCGTCTTGCTACCCGGCGCCGCGGTCATGTCCAGGATCGTTTCCCCGGGTTGGGGATCCAGGACAAGGGGCGGAATCATGCTCGAAAGGCTCTGGACATATATCTCGCCGTTCCGATAACAGTCCATGGCCTGAAGCCCGCGCAAGTCACCATCCTTCAGGACAAAGGCGCCGTGGCACCACGGAACTTTTTCGATCCTGAAAGAATGTTGCTCCAAAGTTTCTTGAATTTTCCCCGGCGTCGTTTTCAAAGAATTAACACGAAAGGTCGTCGGTTTCGGACCGGCAAACGTATTGGCGACCGCATCAAATTTTCCGGGAGGAAGAATCCCGCGAAGCCTTTCGATGAATTCCGGCGGTAAGCTTTTGATTTCGCTCTTCATGGAAGCGAATCATAGCGCGCAAATCACCTGCATGGCAAATTGTTTCTTGAATTGCCATCCGATATCGCGTATCATGATTTTCTATGACGAACGGCAGAAAAATCCTTATCATTGAAGATGAATTGGACATTACCAAACTGCTCTCCTTTCGTCTCAGAAAAATCGGGTTTGAGGTCCTGACCGCCCACGACGGCGAAGCCGGTTTGCGGGAGGCACGGGAAAAAAGGCCTGATTTGATCATCCTGGACCTGATGCTCCCCGAACTCTCCGGTGAGGAAGTCTGCAAAGCGATCCGCGAATGCGACGATGAGATCTTCTCTCAAACACCGATTATCATGGTCACGGCAAAAATCGGCGAGGTCGATCGCATCATCGGTAAAGTCATCGGCGCCAACAGTTATATCACCAAACCCTTTGACATCGAAAAGCTCGTCGAAGAAATCCACAAAATCCTCGGCGTCTGATTCCTTCCCTCGCAAGTCTTTGAACCGCACCTTCTAAAGTTTCTTTGTGCGGCGGCCTGAATCGCAAACCGGCCGGTCCCACGCCCTTGCGATCAGTTTGTATATACGCTAGCAAAAAAAGCTTGACAAAAGCGCTATTTGTATATACAAATACACCTGTTTCGCCTTAATTCCATGACCGTATATACAAAAACCTGTACGACCGGCAAAGGCGTCACTATTTCCGTTTTATTAAAGGAGGCCCTTCATGGCCAAAAATAAAAAATCAGAAGATCCAAAACAAGATAAAGGTTCGGGGACCAAACTCATTTCGATGCGCATCCCGAAAGAGACCATTTCAAAGTTGCGCAAAGTTGCCGAGAAAAAAGGCGATATGGGTTATCAACAAGTCATCAAAAGTTATATCAACCTCGGACTGATCGATGAGCTGGATGATGATTTAAAAGCGGTACAAACCGCGCTGGCGAAGCAACAGCCGGGCCAAGCCTCCACGGTAGCAATACCGCAAAAGCAGGAACCCAAAGCCGAACCGCTCCAATCTCCGGTGAAATCCCCCGCAAAACCGAAAACGGCCGGGGCGCCCAAGCGAAACAGCCTCGGCGAATTGGCCACTTCCAAGGTCATCACCGAAGATATCAAGGAACTCGCCAAAAGCCTCGACGGTTATTATCACCTCTTCGCGGGAAAGACTTTCCTGATCACGGGTGCTTTTGGTTTTCTCGGCCGCTACATGGTCTTCCTTCTCAAATATTTGAATGAGAACGTTCTCAGCCGCAAGGCCAAGGCCCTGCTCCTCGATAATTTTGTCACAGGCTATGAACAACGCGTCATTTCGGATGAAAATCTGGCGTTTTACCGTGCAGACGTGGTCAAGCCCTTTAGCACGGATGAGCCGATTGACTATCTGATTCATGCCGCCGGCATCGCTTCCCCGGTCTATTACACCAAATATCCCATCGAGACCATGGATGTCGGAACGCTGGGGACACGCAACATGCTGGAACTTGCGCGCATCAAAAACGTGAAAAGTTTCCTTTTCACAAGTTCAAGCGAAGTTTACGGCGATCCCGACCCGAAACATGTCCCCACGAAAGAAGATTACTATGGGAATGTCTCCATTTTGGGACCGCGTTCCTGTTACGATGAATCCAAGCGTTTCGGGGAAACGATGTGCATGACTTACTGGAAGGTGTTCAACGTACCGGTCAAAATGGTGAGGCCTTTTAACGTCTACGGACCCGGCATCCGTCCCGATGATTATCGGGTGCTCCCCAATTTCATCGAACATGCCTTAAGGAAAGAGCCCCTCCCGATTCACGGCGAAGGGAAAAACACGCGCTCGTTTTGTTACATCAATGACGCGCTCGAAGCGCTTTTCAAAGTGCTTTTTTCAAAGGCAAACGGAGAGGCCTTCAATATCGGCAATCCCGCACCCGAAATTTCCGTCAAGGATCTGGGAGCGATGGTTGCGGAGTTTATGCCTTACAAGGTCGACGTCGTCAATATCGATCCGCCTCACACCGTGTATGCCAGCGCCGATCCCAAAAGACGTTGCCCGGACATCTCCAAGCTGACCAAGGTCACGGGATTCAAACCCCGTTATCCGCTCGAAGAAGGGCTTGTCCGGACCATCAAATGGTTCCGTGAATTTAACTTTTAACCCAGAGGAGATACCATCCCATGGAAACCTTGAAACACATCGACGCGGCCGTCAAAGATCAACGCGGCGAAATTTATAACTTATTTGAAGGAAAACTGGGGCACGTCGCCTTAATCACCTCCAAAAAAGGGTCGGTACGCGCCAACCATTATCACAAAGAAGATTATCAATACATCTATCTGGTAAGCGGGGCCTACGAAAGTCACTGCTGCGCCGTGGACAGCCCCGAAAAGAAGCAAGTGCTGCGCGTACGGCCCGGGGACATCGTCGCAACGCCGCCGATGATTGCCCACGCCCAGAAATTCACCGAGGATTCGGTATTCCTGGCCATGACAACCCGCGAACGCGAAGACGGCAAATATGAAAACGATACCTTTGCCTTTCAGGTCACGGAAGGCTATATAAATCCGAACCTCAAACAAGTCGCGACCCGATAGGACGTCGCACACAGACAGGCCTTTATGTCCAGAACCGTGATCATCACAGGAGCCAGCCGGGGACTCGGATTAAGCTTGACCCGGAGATTTCTGCAGGCCGGAGACCGTGTCTTCGGTATCAGCAAGACACAACAATACTGGAAGAGCGCGCTTGCGACGATTCCCGATCACAAAAATTTGTCATTTCACGTTTTGGATTTGACCAAAGAATCCCAGGTCCTGAAATTTGTGCGGATTTTCAAGGTCAAGGCCTCCCGTATCGACATCCTCATCAACAACGCCGGTTACGGCGGACGGTTGATGCGCACGGAAGACCATTCGCTGAATGAATTCGAGCGGCACCTTTCGGTCAACCTGATCTCGGCTTTTCTGATGTGCAAATATTTCATCCCGATTTTCCGCAGCCAAAAGCAGGGCATGATTCTCAACATCTCTTCGATGGCCGGCAAGCGGGCCGTACCGAACCTCGCGGGATACTCCGTCAGCAAGTTCGGCATCCTGGCCCTCACCCAGGCCATTGCCAAAGAAAACACCGATGTCGATTTGAAATGCGTGACGGTCTGCCCCGGCGGCATGAACACCCAAATGCGCTCGGACCTTTTCGGAGAAGAAGACGCCGTCAAACAGCAAAGTACGGATTTTGTCGCCGATAAAATCATCAAAATCGCGGATGGCGAGATCCCGCTCGCGAGCGGAAGCGATATCGTTATCCGTCACAACAAAATCACGGCGGTGGAAGTACCGCCCAATTCATGAACACGCCCCCTCACGATCAGTATCTGAAAAAAACGTGCCGTTATTGCAGGACTCCTTTGCCTGCGGCCTTTCTCGATCTGGGCTCCGTG
Source organism: Candidatus Omnitrophota bacterium (assembly GCA_028713205.1). Taxonomy (GTDB): domain Bacteria; phylum Omnitrophota; class Omnitrophia; order Omnitrophales; family Aquincolibacteriaceae; genus JAQTOZ01. Next base: position 22,982 of record JAQTOZ010000001.1, on the reverse strand, counting down.
GCTTTGGCCAACTCCTATGTCCCGGTCAGCGCGCCCGTCAACGAAGAATTCCGGTGCCCGCTCCGGACCACCCTTTGTCCGTCCTGTCATCTGGTGCAACTGACCCATGTCGTTCCGCCCGATCTGATGTTCAAACATTATCTCTACGTCAGCTCCACCACAAAGACCTTTCAAAAACATTTTGCCGATTACGCCTGCACCGTCCGGGAAAAGCTCGGAAATGCGAAGAACCCTTTGGCGGTTGACATCGGCAGCAACGACGGTCTCCTGCTGGCCTGCTATCAACAGGAAAGCCTGCGTGCCGTCGGCGTCGACCCGGCCACCAATCTGGCGGAGGAAGCCAACCAAAAAGGGCTGCGCACACTCAACCGCTATTTTGATAAAGCCTGTGTGACGGCCATCCTTGCCGAATTCGGCAAGGCCCACGCCGTCAGCGGCAACAACGTCTTCGCGCATATCAACGACATCCATGCCGTTTGCCGTAACGTTTCCGAACTGCTGGATAAAAACGGGATCTTTGTGATCGAGTTCCCTTATCTGGGGGTGATGCTCGAGAAAATGTATTTCGATATGATTTACCACGAACATCTTTCCTATATCGCCGTCACTCCTCTGACACGCCTTTTGCCGCAATTCGGGATGGAGGTTTTTGATATTCAGGAAGTGGCCTCCCACGGCGGTTCCCTGAGGGTCTTTATCAAGAAAAAAGAGGGACGTCATAAAATCGAACCGGTGGTATCAGCCTTTCTCGCCGAAGAAAAACGCCGTGGATTCGATTCCGAGCAGGTTTACCGGACCTTTGCCGGAAAAGTCATGAAGGTCAAAACGGATCTGTTGGCCTGTATCGAAAAAATCAGGGCGGAAGGACGGTCAATCGCGGGTTACGGCGCGCCGGCCAAGGCATCGACCATCATCAACTTCTGCGAGTTAAACACTCGCCAGATCGATTATGTCGTCGACGACAACCCGCTCAAACAAAATCATTTCGTCCCGGGCACACGGATTCCGATTGTCTCAAGTGCCCGTCTGGAAACCCACCGGCCGGATTTTATCATCATCTTTGCGTGGAATTTCGCTCGGGAAATTCTCGGTAAAATCGAACCCTTGAAACAGCGCGGCGTGCGCTTCATCGTTCCGTTGCTCAAGATCAAGGAAACGGTTCCCCCGGACGAAGAAAATCTGTCGTATCAGATGATTTGAGCACTCCGGAACCGAATCGATCAAACCGCATCCGCGAAATTTTAGGCAGGCTTGCCCCAGAGGAAGCCTTGGCCGAATTTGACATTCATCGTCTTTAAAGTCTCGAGATTTTCGCGTGTCTCGATCCCTTCCGCGACGACCTCCAACCCGAGACTGTCGGCGATTTTCAAAAGCCGTTCCACTTGTTTCAATTTGAATTTGTCCTGGGTAATCCCGTTGATCCAGGAACGGTCGATTTTCATGATATCGGGCTCCAGGATGACCAGACTCTCCAAGCAGCTTTGTCCGAATCCGACGTCATCCAAGGCAATCGAAAGACCCGCTTTTTTCAACGTCTTGATCGGCTCGATGAGATAAGAAGGATTTCCGATCACTTGCTTTTCGCTGATTTCGATACAATAGTTTTTCATCGGCCGGTTCTTCGGAAACTCTTCGAGCAGTTTCTCCGGGGCAATGTCGATCAAGGTCGAGGGCAACAGGTTGATATAACTGACAATGTCTTTGGGCAAATCCGATCCGGCCCGGATACAGGACCGGAAACATTGATGATCGACTAAGGTCAGGATCTTCGCTTCACGCGCCAAACGGAAAAAATCATCCGGCATTTCAAAGGTCGGAAATTGCAGGCGGCTTAAAAATTCGTAGCCGGCCAGGGCCTCATTGCGCAGATAAAAGATAGGATGCTTCAAGGCATGGAAGGCCATCCCCTTCGAAACGACCTCGACGAACTCCGAGAGCTTTTTATCTTTCTCCAGCTGAATCGCATAATGACCGTCCGAATAGGTGATCGAATCCTTCCCCGTTTGTTTGCTTTTCTTGAGCATATGATGGGTCTGGGCCAAGAGCTGGTCGATCGTAAAATCCGCGTCGCCGATCTGGATCACCCCCATGCTGGCCGTGACGGTCACCCGCTTGCCGGAATCCACGGAAATCACCGCGGAAGATATCGCGAGACGCAAACGTTCCGCCACCCGCAGTCCTTCGCCCAAACGCGTATTGGGCATCAGCGCCAGGAATTCATCGCCGCCGATACGCGAGATGTGGTCCGTAAAACGCAGCTTCTCTTTGATCACGCGCGCGACCTCTTTCAGGATGATATCGCCGACATTGTGGCCGAGAGAATCATTGATCATTTTGAAATTATCGAGATCGATGAGCATCGAAATGAGGCTCGTCCCGTAACGGCGCAGCATCATCGTTTCGCGCGAGAGGGCCTCTTGCAAACCGCGGCGATTGAGTATTTCGGTCAGCGGATCGATGAGGACCATTTGTTCAAGCTGCTTCTTGGCATAATCCAGATCCCGTTTGATGCGGTTACGCTCGATCGCATAGAGGATGATTCGCGTCAGCAACTTGGCGGGGACAGACCCCTTGACCACATAATCTTCGGCGCCCTTCTGCAGGGCACGGATCGCCATGTCCTCATCATCCATTCCCGTGAAGATCACAATCGGCACTAAGGGTGCATACAGGCGGATCTTTTCGACGTTTTCGACCCCCTGGCCGTCGGGAAGATTCAAATCCAGGAGGATGACATCGACTTTGTGCTGGCAAAGCCGCTCGATCCCTTCGGCAAGACTGGCGACGTTTTCGAGCTCAAATTTCTCGCTGGTCTCGGCGGTAAGCCGGGTCGTCACAATATTGGCAAAGCTCTCATCATCTTCAAAAAGAAGGACTTTGATCGGTTGTTCGTCCAAAAAGCAGCCCCTTTAACTTGATCGTTAACGTCCGGATTTATACGGTAGACTATGTATCGGCTCTTTTGCCTGATTACTTAGCGACAGGAAACCGTCCGCAACGGCGCTCCGTTTCGCCGCAAAAATTATTGGAACCTCTCCATCTTTCGTGATAGAAGGTTATTGAGTCAAGCGAACCGCAAGATAAAAGGCCGCATCAAAAAGGGAATACGGTGTTAGAGGAAAATCGAATCATTCAAGGGTTATGGATCGGCCGGCGATTACCGCTGACGGCGCAATTGTCCATCAAATCGTTCATGGCAAACGGTCATGAATATCACCTGTATACGTATGCAAAAACAAAAGATATTCCGGACGGCACCGTGGTGAAAAACGCTGATGAAATCGTCCCCCGGCAATATATTTTCAAACATCGAAAAGGATTCGGGAAAGGCCTTGTGACCGGTTTTTCGGACTTATTCAGGTACAAATTACTTTATGACAAAGGAGGGTTCTGGTGTGATCTGGATGAGATCTGCCTCAAACCGTTTGATTTCCCCGAACCTTATGTGATCTCATCGGAAAGGGCCATTTATGGAAAAGAAATCTGCTGCAACGGGAACGTCCTGAAAGCCCCCCGGGGCGATCTTGTTATCAAGAGGTGTTATGAAGACAGCATGGGAAAAGATTTAAAAAACATATCCTTTGGAGAGATCGGCCCTCCTTTTATCGATGCCGCCGTTCACCGTTCCGGGCTTTCGTCTTACGTTAAATCCCCCGATGTTTTTTGCCCGATCGACGGCCGTCATTATCAGGTTTTGGTCGATCCCCGCGCTCGTTACGAAATCCAAAATGGGACTTACGGAATCCATTTACTTCATACTCTTTGGACACGAAAGTTACCTTGGAAACGAAAATTGAAACGGTGGCTTCGAATCCATGTCCTGAAAAAGGAATTGTTTTGTGATGCCAACAAGCGATACAATCCTTCAACCTTATACGGAGCCTTGCAAAAACGCTACTTATAAACACGTGACGCGTCAAAAATCCGATGCCGACTTCCCTGAATGCCCATTTAACGCAACCATCCCAAGCTCCTTTCAAATTCGTTTATTACCATTTCATCCGGCAGATAAAAATTATGTCCAAAATCTTTTCCGCAAAATGGACAACGAGTTGCCGCAAAATCGAAATCGACATCAACTATCTCTGCCATTTGAAATGCCCGGCTTGTAATCGGTCCTGCACCCAGGCCCCGAGCCCTGAACGGATAAGCCTGCAACAAATCGAAAAATTTATCCAGGAGAGCATCGACAACAAACGCCGGTGGGAAGTCATTCGGGTTGTGGGGGGGGAACCGGCGTTACATCCCGATTTTTCGCAGATCCTGGACCGCCTGAGAGAATACAAACTCCGCAACTCCCCGGATACGAAATTGACCGTGGTAACGAACGGGTCCGGTCCTGCGGTCGGGGAAGCATTAAAAAAAGTCCCGGTAGAATATAAAATCGAAAACACTCGCAAGGAAAACAAAGGTTATGAGCACATCTCTTTCAACGATGCCCCGCGTGATGATGTTGCGCATCTTTTCTTCGATTACTCAGCGGGCTGCGAAATCCGGTCCTGCTGCGGCATGGGGATGACCCCTTACGGGTATTATTGCTGCGCGATTGCCGGCGGGATTGATCGGATCGTAGGACTCGACCTGGGACGAAAAGCACTCCCTCCCGAGGGGGATGACCTGTCCGATCAAACCCTCCGTCTCTGCGCTTATTGCGGCCATTTTATTTGGGGAAGAGTTCCCTCCAAAGCCTTGAATTCCCGTGGTATCTTTTTTAACATATTTTCACGCAGCTGGCGATCCGCCTATGGGCAATATCGCAAACAAACGCCAAAGCTGCTCCCCTATTAACGGCTCTGATAAACGGATAACTAAAAACGTGGCCAAAAAGAAAACTATTTTATTCGTTGCGCCGCCGGACAGCGTGCACACGGGGCGCTGGGTCAAACAACGTGAAGACCGAAAATGGGACGTTCATCTATTCCCTTCTTACGAAGCCGGACCGCATCCCCTGTTAAATCATGTGACGATGCATGGGCCCATTCCAAACGCGCCCGGATTTTTTCATAAGGCAAAAAACAAATGCCGGCATTTCATGCAGAAACTTTTTCCGGCTTCGGGGGACGAGACTTTTGGGCTGGCGCAGTCGATTCGAAAGCTCAGGCCGGACATGGTCCATTCCCTGGAAATGTTGCGGGGAGGCCGTTTGGTTTCCAGGGCATACGATTTGCTCAACGGAAAGACGGCGCCGTGGATCGTGACTTGCTGGGGCAATGAGCTTTATTTTTTCGGCCGTTGGCCAGAGCACGAATCAACCGTCAAAGAAATTTTGCGGAAATGCGACTATTTCTTGTGCGACTGCCAACGCGATGCCCGATTGTCGCGCGAATACGGATTTGAGAAAGAAGTCCTGCCGGTTCAACCGGTCGGCGGCGGATACAATTGGGTCAAAGCGCAACCATTGTGCACGGAGCCCACGCCCTCGAAAAGGACTCTGATTGTTTTGAAAGGATATCAAGGCGTGAGGGGGCGGGCCTTGTTCGGGATACGCGCGTTGCAATTATGCGCAAAAACGATCATCCAAAAAAGATACACTGTCGCTTTGTATTCGGTGCACGACGAGGATGTCCGGAACGCGTCACAGAATTTAGCCCAATCAGCGGGTATAAAAGTTGAGATCGTCCCTCAGTCTTCCCATGAGGACATGCTCCGGTTACACGGCCGATCCCGTATCTCGATCGGGCTGAGCCTTTCGGACGGCCTCTCCAATTCTTTTTTAGAGGCATGTCTGATGGGGGCCTTCCCGATACAATCCGATACAATGGGAGTGCCCGAATGGTTCCATGACGGTGAAAATGGCCGACTGGTTCCGCCCGAGGATCCGCAGAAAATTTCCATTGCCATTCAGAAAGCACTGACGGATGATGTTTGGGTAGATCATGCCGCTCAAATCAATGCCGAGGCCGTGAAAAAGCATTATGACGAAACCCTTATTCGCAACAACGTCCTTCGCATGTATGAGACAATCCTTGCGGAGCGAGCATGACACAAAAGATATGAGGATTTGATCGCATGGATACCCAAAAAGCTTCTTATACTTCAGTTAACAGTTTCCCGATCAAACTGTGCAAGCACAAGAATTTCCTTGATCATGTACTCCTGCAGAAAAAAATCATCCCGCTTTACGCACAGTTCATGCCGACCAACCGGTGTAATTTCAAATGCTCATTTTGTTCCTGCAAAAAAAGAAATCAAAACCTGGAGATGGACTTTGCCCAAGCGATCGATGCGACCGCAACACTGATACGGCTGGGCATGAAGGCCGTAACGCTGACGGGTGGCGGGGAACCGCTGCTGTATCCCAAGATCAATGAGCTCATCATGAATTTTATCGACAAGGGCATTGAGGTCAGCCTGGCGACAAACGGATTGCGCTTGGACCGATTGAAGCAAACTTCGCTGCGTTCGCTGACCTGGTGCCGCGTTTCCTGCTCGGACGAACAAAGTGTCAATCAGATCCGGAAGGCACTCGATTGGGCCGTCGGGAAAGCGCCCGAGGTTGATTGGGGCTTTAGTTATGTGGTCACGGACCGCTTCGACCCGGCGAACCTGATGGCCCTCGTGGAGTACGCCAATAAAAATAATTTTACGCATGTCCGCATCATCTGCGATCTGCTTCGCCTGGATAAAAGCCCGCCCATGGCCGTCGTCAAAAAGACGCTGCGCGGCACGGATGATTCCCTCGTCATTTATCAGGGCCGAAAAGAATATTTGCGCGGCCAAAAACATTGTTACGTCAGTTTGTTAAGACCGGTGCTGGGGCCGGATGGCATGATTTATCCTTGCTGCGGCGTTCAATACGCCAAAAAGAAACACGACCTGGATTTTGCATCCGACATGCAAATGGGCGATTTCGATTCGCTGGACGAAATCTACCAAAAACAGAAATGGTTCGATGGACATCTTTGCGACCGGTGCTATTATGATGAATACAATCGTTTTATCGGCGCGCTGTTATCGGACATGAAACACGGCAATTTCGTTTGATCCCGGACTGACATTCCATAGCCGATGCAAAATTTGAATACCGGACATATTTCCAATGACATTTAATCCCAAAGTTTCGATCGTCATACCCGTCTATAACGGGGAGAGCTACCTCGAAGAGGCCATTGACAGCGCCTTGGCACAGACTTACCGGAATTTTGAGATTATCGTTGTCAATGACGGGTCCGATGACGGCGGCAAGACCGAGGCGGTCGCGCTGTCCTATGGCGATAAAATACGCTATTTCCCAAAGAAAAACGGCGGTGTTTCAACCGCGTTAAATTGGGCGATCAAAGAAATGAAAGGCGAATATTTTTCGTGGTTGAGCCATGATGATGTTTATCTGCCGAACAAATTAGAAACGCAAATCAGCTATTTACGGGGCCATGTGGACCAGGCGGACAGAATTATTTTATACAGTGATTGGTATATGATGGACCCTCAATCGAAAATCACTGGGGAAAAAAGGGTTCAAGCCTTCGCCCGGGAAGCCCTGCCGTATGCGATGATGCTGGGGTGGGTCCTCAACGGGTGCGCTCTTTTGATCCCCAAAAGATGCTTTGATCAGATGGGGTTGTTTGATGAAAATTTGCGGCTGGTTCAAGATTCGAAAAAGTGGTTTGAGTTTTCGCAAGCGTATGATTTTTGCCACATCCCCGAGCCGTTGGTAAAATGCAGGATCCATCCATCACAAGCGGGGGCCCGTTTAAAAGAAAGGTTTGCGATCGAAAAAAACGAAGTGTACGCGTGGGCATTCGATCATTTTTTAAGAGACGCCTGTCAGGAATACAAAAACAAAATTAACTTTTCATACCCGCAATTAATCACTCATTATCAAGACAGACGCCTCGGCAAAGCGGCCCTTCATGTATGCCATGCGATCCCGGCCGGTTTATGGCAGGATAAATTGTGGGGCTATTGGTACCTCAGTATCGGTCACCGGATTCATTTAAAAAGATGATTGGCCAAAAGACCGAGCAGCATAACCTGCGGAACCGTCACGGCCGGCAGCCACATCGCCGTCTTTTTCCCGACGTTATGCCATAAAAGACCGATCTCGGTATAATCCGTAACGACACCCGCCATCAGGAAAACTAGACTGTTGCCGAAAGCCCCCGTTTGCCGGTAAATCTCGAAGGCCATCGGTGCCGAGCCTTCTGAACAGACTTCGATCACCGTGGCCACAACCAGCGTCATCAAAAGTCCGGCAACGCTCGGCCCGATATAAGAGTCGAAAACATGCGCCGGGACATAAGCCCCGGCGGCACTTGCGATCGTCATACCGATCAATATCCACCAAATCACCATACCGCCCAAAGCCGCCATGCCCGCATAAATCCCCTGGAGGGCCGCTCCCAACGACCGGAAAGAGAAACGGTATCCGGCCATTCTTTGTCCGACATCGGCGAGAATCGAAAATCCGGCTTCGGTCGACACACTATTCCGGTTGGTTTCAATCCATCCGCGGCCTTCCAACCATTGATAGACAAAGCCGGTTATGACCGCAATCACAATCGCTGAAAGAACCAGGTATAGAGCTTTGACACCGAAAAAACCGAAAAGCATGATCGTCAGCGGCAAATTGGCCCAGGGGCTGGACAGGAGAAAGGCCACGACGGCGGGGTTCGACGCCCCCTTCTTATGAATCTCCATCGAGAGCGCCAAAATCCCGTGGGAGCAAGCGCTCATGAAAAAGCCCAAACCGACGGCACGCAGGATCGTTTTTCGCCCCCGTTGCGCCAGCAAATGAGAGATGTAAGTACGGGGCACAAAATGGTCGATCATACCGCCCAGAAAAATGCCTAGAAGAATCGCCCACCAAACCATGCGAAAATAGGCCGCGAAGGATTCCCGGAACGGCACCAACAGCGGAACACCGTAGGACAAAGCCAGCAGCCCGGCAATCACGGACGCCGTCAGGAAGGTTTTATGGAGGTAAAACGGCCGTTTCCTTCCGGAGACGCAGCACGACACATCCCCATCCCCCGTTGCCGGAGATATTCCGCGCTCGCGGACGAATTTTTCAAGGCAGTGACGGCTGCAAAAAAAGAAGGCCTGTCCGCCGGCCGTCAGCCGCAAGCCGTCGCTTTCCCGGACATCCATTCCGCATACCGGATCGGTTGCCATAACTTCACCTTGTGCTCAGTTCGCGTTATTCACTTCCTGATCTTCCCGGTTAACTTTCTTCTCGCCTTTTTCCAGTTCTTCCGCGACCAGGCCCACCGCGTCTCCGGAAAATTTGTCACCTGCCCTCTTCAAGCTCTTGGCAAGGACCGCCGGAGAAGGCTTCGCGACGGAGGCCTTCCGCCCTTTGGATTTGTTCAATGTGATAGACCGGATCACCCGTTCGCCCTTGACCGTCCGATACTCAATTTCGACCGAATCACCATTCCGGATGTCCTGAATGCCATAAGCATCTTCAAATTTCGTGGCCTCGCCGAATTGGAAAACCTCGTCTTTGAGAAGCTCCTTTTCCTGATCATAATAACGCAGCCGGATAAAATCCGGCGTCACATCAAGGACCGTCCCAAAAATCAATGCCGTCTCTTCGGATTGAACGGGAAGCGTTTCCGTATCTTCCACTTCAACATCTTGTCCGCGCACATCCGGGCACGCAAAAACCAATAAAAACAAAGCACTGCCGATCACTATCTTTTTCATCCTCATTCCCTCCGTCATGGTTATCGGATACGCCCTCTGGACTCCGCCGAGGATCTGATCTATTATACCTTTGTTGCGCGCAATTATGTCCTGGACTTTTTCAGCCTGCGGCGCTTGAAACCGGCCGTTGATGTGCCCGGCAATAGTCGGCTCTAATTCCATAACGGCCCTAATCGTAAATCGGAGCTAAGATGCAAAACGAGTTGGTATCCGTCATCATCCCCAATTGGAACGGGGCCAAAACCATCGGACGGTGTCTCGAGAGCGTTTTCAGGCAAACCTATCCTCATTTGGAGGTCATCGTCGCCGACAATGCCTCCAGCGACACTTCCGTGGAACTCATCGAGAAAAATTTCCCGCGCGTTATTCTCGTCAAAAACAAGGAAAACAAAGGGTTCCCCGGCGGCAACAACAGCGCATTCAAAGTTGCGCGCGGCGAATATTATATGATGCTGAACAACGATACCGAAATGGAACCGAATTGCATCGAAAAATGCGTCCGGACCATCAACGAAAATTCGCGTTACGGCTCGTGCGCCACAAAATTGTTGTTGGACCAACACCGGGACACGGTCGACGCGGCCGGCATCGCGGTCTATGAAGACGGCCTTTCGATCGGCCGCGGACGCATGGAAAAGACCGACCGCTTCAATCAAAAACAAGAGGTCTTTTATCCGTCCGACGGCGCCTGCCTCTACCGGAAGGCCATGATCGATGATATCGGACTTTATGACGAAGACTTCTTCTGTTATGCCGAGGAAGCCGACATGGGCTGGCGTGCCCAACTCCGCGGGTGGAAAAGCATTTATGAACCGGCGGCTGTCGTGTATCACTGCCATTCCGCCTCCACCGGGACATACTCGCCTTTTAAAGCGTTTCTCGTCGAACGAAACCGACTTTGGGTGGCCTTCAAGTGTTTCCCCCTGCCTCTGCTGCTGGCCGGGCCTTTTTACACGCTCGCGCGTTATTTTTATCAAAGTTACGGCGCGCTTTCCGGCAAAGGCGCCGCCGGCGAATTCGCCAAGCAATTTTCGCGTACCCGGCTGATCGGGATACTGATCAAGGTCTACATCTCCTTCTTCGGTTCCCTGCCCGCCCTCTTTCGAAAAAGAAAAGAGATTCAGAAGAGAAAGCTAATATCCGATAAAGAAATTACCGAAATTTTCAAAAAATACCGTCTTTCAGCGCGCGAAATCGCTCTGAAAGAATAAACCCCGGTCCTTTGAGGAGCTGAGCATGATCCCTGTTTTCAAACCGGCCTATGACCATGAAGAATACGAGGCCCTGAAACCCGTCCTGGAGTCCGGCTGGATCGGTTTAGGCCCGCGGACCGAAGAATTCGAAAAACAGTTCGCAAAATATATCGGCGTGCAATATGCCGTCGGCCTCAATTCCTGCACGGCGGCGCTTCATCTCGCCTATCACGTCATGTCCGTCGAAGGACGTGAAGTCATCACCACCCCCATCACCTTTGTCTCGACCAATCACGCCATTTTGTACAACGACGGCGTTCCCGTGTTTTGCGATGTCACTCCGGATACCGTCAACATCAACGCGGATGAAATCGAAAAACTGATCAGCAAGAAAACGGGGGCGATCACGGTCGTCCACTACGGCGGCCACGCCTGCGACATGGACAAAGTGCTGGCGCTGGCAAAACAATACAATCTGAAAGTGATCGAGGACACCGCCCACGGTTGCGGCGGCGAATACAAAGGGAAAAAACTAGGGTCGATCGGCGATGTCGGATGTTTCAGCTTTCATGCCGTGAAAAATCTGGCGGTCGGCGAAGGCGGAATGATCACCACCAATGACAAGGACATCTACGAACGGCTCCGCAAATTAAGATGGCTCGGCATTTCCAAGGGAACCTGGCAGCGGGAAAAAGCGGGTAAAAAATACGATTGGCAGTATGACGTCGAAGAAGTCGGCTTCAAATGCCACATGCATGATATCTCGGCGGCCATCGGGCTTGTGCAGCTTAAGAAGCTCGACCGTCTCAACGCACGCCGGCGGGAAATCGCCGACGTCTATCGCGAAGGATTGAAGGACCTCCCCTGGATTGAGACCCCCGTGGAACATGCCTACACACGCTGCTCGTTTCACAATTACGTTATCAAGCTTGAAAAGCGGGACGACCTCAACCTTTTTCTGCAGGAACGAGGTATTTCGACCGGTGTCCATTATTATCCGAATCATCTCTACGGCGTGTACAAGCCCTATTACCGCAAACTACCCGTCGCCGAGAGCATCTGGAAAAAATTATTGACGCTGCCGCTTTATCCCGATTTGATGCAGCCCGACATCCGGAAAATCTTGGATCTCATCCACGAATTCGGCGACAAGTTTTACAAGTAGCCGACGCACTTCGCTATGGTTTTCAGCGGTCCAAACCCGTCGCCGACCGGTCGCAAACACCTTTTTGACCGTTCTGTGACAAAGTGCTAATTTATCCACGGACTGTTATTTAGGACATTCCCGGTTATGCCGATACTTTATCGATACGAGACAGAGAGCATAACGTCAGGGACTTGAATCGGAATGCTCGGCCGTAACCTATTACAAACAAAGGGATTGTAAAATAGCATCGTGAAAGTCGTTCTGGTATATCCTCCGATTCCGCATATTACGACGAGCACTTCGCCGCCGGTGGGCCTGGCTTATTTGGCGTCAATCCTGAAGCAAAAAAAAGCAGAGGTGGCCGTTGTCTCCTCGGATGCCGAAGAGATGGGTGTCGAAGCCACCACGGAAAAAATTCTCAGTTTGTCTCCGGACATGGTCGGCATTTCCATTTCGACCCCGACTTTTAATAATGCCGTTAAAATTATCGGCGGCATTCAATCCAAAGACGGCAACATCAAAATCCAAGTCGGCGGCCCGCATGCGACTCTTTTCCCGGACGAACTGCTCAACCTCGGTGTCGATTTCGTGATCCGCGGCGAGGGCGAAGTGACGATGTCCGAACTTTGCGATTATTTCGAAAACAACATTGCCCTGGAAAAAATCGACGGCCTTTCCTACAAGGCGGACGGCCGAAACAAGCACAATCCGGACCGCGAATTGATCGCCGATCTCGACTCGCTTCCTTATCCGAGTTGGGAACTCTTTCCCATTCACCGATACAAAAGCGATTTTAGGAAAAAAGAATTCACCCTGCCCGTTCTCTCTTCGCGTGGTTGTCCGGCGCGCTGTACTTTTTGTTACAAGGACATTTTCGGCAGCATGTTCCGGGTGCGCAGCCCTAAAAACATCGTGGGCGAAATCGAATATTTAAAAAGCACCTTTCACATCGAAGAGTTTGCCATCATCGACGACAGTTTTACTTCCATCCCCAAGCGCGCCATGGAGGTCTGCGACCTCATCGTCGAAAGAAAAATCAATTTGCCCTGGACCTTGCCAGCCGGTATCCGCGTCCCGACGGTCTCGGCGGAACTCCTGCAAAAGCTCAAAACGGCGGGGTGTTATCGCGCGGGGCTCGGCATTGAATCCGGGAATCAGGACATTCTAAGGTCGATCAGCAAAGGCATCACGCTCGAACAAGTCCGGCGCGCGGTCAGGCTCGTCAAAGAATCCGGTATCGAATCGGCAGGCTATTTCATGATCGGGAATCTCGAGGAAACCGAAGAGACCATCGAGCAAACGATACGCTTTGCGATCGAACTGGATCCTGACTATGCGCAGTTCACGAAAACAACACCTTACCCGGGGACCGCCATCTACAAGCAGCTCAAAAGCGAAAACCGGATCGTCACCGATAATTGGGACGATTATGATTCGTTTCTCAAAGGACGCCCCACTTTCACTCACAAGAACCTGACCAACGAGCAAATCGACGCCAAACTGCGCGAGGCCTACCGCCGGTTTTACTACCGCCCCAAATACATCCTGAAACACATGAAAACCATCGCGTCATGGCGGGAGATCAAAACCTTGCTGAGCAACACTCTTAAATTTTTTAAGTCTTACTCCGCGTAAATCGCCGCCACACTTCAAAAAAAGCTTGTTTTTGCATGCAACTCCGCCGTGATAGAATATCCGTTCATCCGCTCCGAACACCAAGGACAACTTAGGGCGATCGTGATTGACCATGAATAGAAAAGTCTATACCGTATCGGCTGTATTGATTGCGCTGTCCATCGCGCTTGTCATTGCCCGCATTATCTACGGCGGACAGAGCATACGCCCCGAATTCAATCAGGAATGCTGGCGCGTCAGCCTCATCATGGAGCTGACCGGAAACGCCGAACGCGCCAAAGTCCGGGTGACACTCCCGCAGGATACCGACCGACAAACCATTTACAATGAGCATTACGAAAACGCCGAAACGAACTTTTACATCCGCATGCGCAAATCGGATTTCACGGAAAACCGGGTCGGATTCTGGCGTACGGAACTTTTAGACGGCGACAAAACCATCAAATACACGTTTTCGACCCAGCTCCGGGAATTGGTCTATGGTATTCCGACCAATTTGACGTTATCCAAGAACCCGGCGGGAATGTATCCCGCGGACATTCAACCGTGGTTGAACCCTTCCAGTGAAATTCAGTCCGGCGACGAGGAACTCAGAAACCGGCTCTCAAAGATTATCGGCAAAGACAAGAGCATTCATTCGGTAGTCCGGAAAATTTATGATTTCGTGCGCGGCGAAGTGAAATACCAATCGGAGAAAGGCAGCAAAGATGCCAAACTGGCCTTGGCCAAACTCGTCGCCGACTGCGGCGGACAGGCCAGACTCTTTACGGCATTCTGCCGCGCCGCAGGCATTCCTTCCCGTTGTGTCGGCGGACTGATCCTGAAACCCGACGTCAAAAAAATCACCCATCTCTGGTGCGAATGCTACATCGGAGGCAAATGGATCCCCTTCGACACGGTCAACGGGCACTATGGAAGCATTCCGGCAAATTACCTTGAAATTTATCGCGGCGATTACGCCTTGATCAAACACACGGGACTTTCCCGATTCAATTACTACTTTGTCATCCGGCACGAAAATATTCCGCCGGTCGATCAACCGGGATCCTTGTATGTCATCCCGCTCCATTTTCAAAGTCTCGTCCAAGTCCTGATCCTCATCCCGCTCGGAGCATTGGTCGTGGCATTTATGCGCGTCGTCGTCGGCATTCCCACCTTCGGGACCTTCGCACCCATCCTGCTGGCTCTGGCGTTCCGCGAAGTTTCGCTTTGGGTCGGACTGACTTGCGTGATCTCCCTTGTCTTTTTAGGTTGGATTTTGCGCTCGGTCCTGGACTATTTTAAAATCTTAATCATCCCCAGACTTTCGATCATGGTGACCCTGGTGGTTATCTTCGTTTTGGCGATCATGATTATCGGCTTTCATCTCAGCCACCGCAAAATGCTTTATGTCTCGCTGTTCCCCATCATCATCATCACCTGGATGATCGAACGTTTCGCGGTACTTCAAATCGAGGACGGAACACCCTCGGCGCTCATCGCGGCCTTGGGCACGGCCGTCGTCGCCATCCTCGCGTATTACCTGATGGAAGTCGAACTCATCAAAATTTATCTGTTCGCCTTTCCGGAGCTCTTCCTGGCCATCATCGCCGCCCTTCTGATGTTGGGCCGATACACCGGGATCCGCCTCTTGGAGTTTTGGCGCTTCAAAGAATTCTTGACCCTTTCGAGGAAAAAACCGCAGTGACCTTTTTTCACGGCCTCCTAGGCATGAACCGGCGCAATGCCTGTTACACGCTCGTCCGTAACAAACGGAAGCTTTATCCCCTCGTGGACAACAAATTACTGACCAAACAGCTGCTCGAGGACCATTCGATCCCGACGCCCGTGCTCTATTTTCAAATCAGGCACATTTTTGAACTCAAGTTCCTCCGCGAGATCAAGCACCTCAAAGAATTTGTCATCAAACCTGCGCGAGGTGCGGAAGGGCGCGGAATCCTGGTCATTGTCGACCGCGTCGGGAAACATTGGAAAACGGCGAGCGGGGCTTTGCTCACGACCGATGATGTGGAATATCATGTCTCCAACATCCTGGCAGGCCTTTATTCCCTGGGCGGTGTGGACGACGAGGTTTTTATCGAATATTTCGTCAAGAGCCATCCCCTATTTTATTCGCTGGCCTATCAGGGAGTCCCCGACATCCGCATGATCCTCTACCGCGGGGTCCCGACAATGGCCATGCTACGGCTTCCGACCAAGGAATCCGGCGGTCGCGCGAATCTTCATCAGGGAGCGGTCGGAGTCGGCATCGATATGTACGAAGGAATCACCCACGGTGGCGTTCATAAAAACAAATTGATCGAAAGACATCCGGACACCGATGCCTTGATCGGCGGCGTCCGCATTCCCTTTTGGAAGACCATCCTCGAAACCTCGGTCAGGACCTTCGATCTTTTCAATCTCGGCTATATCGGAATCGACTTTGTCATCGATTCTTCACTCGGGCCGTTGATTCTGGAACTCAATGCCCGCCCCGGTCTGAGTATTCAGCTCGCAAACCACGAAGGACTCCTGCCAAGGCTGCAAACCATTGACTCCTTCGGACCCGATGTGGAAGAGATGCCGCCCGAAAAACGTCTGGAACTGACGCAAGAGATGCTGGTGAAAATCAAACGGGTTTGATTACGCGGCGCTCAAATGTTCAATCAGGATTTTGACGCCGATCGCGATCAAAACGATTCCTCCGAGAAGCTTCACTTTATGTTCCAGGAAATGACCGAATTTTTTGCCGACAAACACACCCAAAAACGATAACGAGAACGTAATCCCGCCGATCACCAAAACCGTTTGGGCGATATGGACTCTGAGAAAGGCAAAACTGACACCGGCGGCCAAGGCATCAATGCTCGTTGCCACCGCAAGCGCGAGTAACGGCAGTGTATCAAAATGATTACCGGACCCCTGGTCCGGATCGGCCTTCATCGATTCATGAACCATCTTGGCCCCGATCAACGCTAAGAGGACAAAAGCCACCCAATGATCGAATTCCATAATCAAAGCCCTTAAGGCCAGACCGGCCGACCATCCCAAAACGGGCATAAGCGCCTGAAATCCTCCGAAAAACAGTCCCATTTTGAGCGCATGCCGCAGACTCGGATGCCGCATGACAAAACCGCTCGTGACCGCCACGGCAAAGGCGTCCATCGACAGTGCGAGTCCCAAAATGATAATGTCCATCAAACTCATAAAAGGCTCCTTATGTCATGATTTCGTTTCAGCCCGGCACTCCTGCACCACAGAGGGTGGGACCATCCGGAACGCGAAGATCACCAGCACGGGGACAATAATCAAATCGTCCAAATGCCCGATCACCGGGATCCAGTCCGGGATCAAATCCACCGGCGACAAGGCGTAAGCCAACGCCGCTGCCAGCAGCCACTTGGCCGGCTTCGGCGTGCGCGCGTGATTTAAAACCGCCCGGTAAAAGCGGACCTCGCGTTTCACACTTTGTGTGATGGCATCGAGCTTTCCGGCAACCCGGCCCCAAATTGACGAGGAAGAGGAATTCGAACGCCATAATTTCGGGAAAAGCAAACCGACGTTGTTCTTGTATTCCAGATACTCTCCGCCGAAATTTTGCTCAAGCCACAGTTCCTCTCTCCGGATAAACAAACGGAAGAAAACGTACATCACCAACGGCACCGAAAACAACAACCACGACCTGAAAAGCAAAACAATACCGGGCGCGATAAAATAAATATAGGCGGCATAAAGCGGGTTTCTGGTCGCGGCATAAATCCCCGCGGTGACCAGTTTGCCTTCCCGGATCCCCCGGATCAATAACCGCGCCGCATCGAGGACCATTCCGGTTCCGATGACAAGCAGCACCAGCGCGGAGACCACAAAATAGATGTGAGGAATTTGTCTCAAAGAAAAAAACGGGTAAAACAGATAATGGACCCCCAGCATGGCAAGCGCAAACAACACCGAAGGCATAAAAATAAGCGGTCCGACACCCAAAATGGCCGGTTTGTCTTTCATGCTTGACCTCATCCGTTTTTTAGATTGACAAGCAATACCATGACCTCGATATGTTTGGTTCGGGGGAACATATCGAAAGGCACGACCTGTCGGATGACATATTTCCCCTTGGACAGAATCAATTTCAAATCCCTCAGCAAAATCGCCAAATCGCATGACAAATAGGCCAAGTGTCCGATGCCGTCGCTCTCCGCTAAGAAAAGGCTCAACGAACGATCGATCCCCGAGCGGGGCGGATCCATAAAAACGAATATCCCCTCCGAAGGCAAGGTCTTCGAAAATGCGGGAAAGACGTTCTCGACCCTGCCTTCGATCATACCGGCCGGCTTGATATTTCTTTCCAGAAAATTCTTCCGAAGGCATTCCATGCTGTTGGGATTCTCCTCGACACCACAAACGTCGGGGACGTCCCAGGCCGACAAAATGGAAAAAGTGCCGACGCCGGCATAAAGGTCGACAAAACACTTCGGTCGCGCCTCGACCACCCAATCCAAAAGCCGGTCGGCCACGAGCTCTGTTACCGCCGCATGATTTTGAAAAAACCCGGCGGAACTTGCCCACAGGGATTCTTTTCCAACACGCGTGCGATAAAGTTTCGCCTCCTGGCTGCTTACGATTTCTCCGTCCTCGGCACACTTAAACGTCCGGTCGTCTTCACCCTTCTTCATTAAATAACGGGATTTAAAAACCGCTTCCAGGCGTTGATTCGCCAGCAAACAATTCTCCACGCCGAGGACCGACGTATTATCGACACCGAAGAACCCCAAACGCTGGGCCGTCCCGGTCTGTCCCGAAGTCCGGTGCAGCGTCACGCTGTTGCGATAATGATAATCCCCGGGCCCAAACCGGATCGGCTCGACCCGTTTGGCATCCGGACGAAAATGGCGCTCGAAACCTTCCCTCACTTGATATTCTTTCCACCGCAGTTCTTCCGGATAGCGGATGTGCTGATACTGGCATCCGCCGCATTGTCCGTAATAGGGGCAGGGCGGATCGACGCGCGCGGGAGAATTTGCAAGAATCTTGAGCCGTTTGGTTTTGCCGTAATTTTTTTTATCGTTCATCACGCGCACAAGCACTTTTTCGCCCGGCAACGCCCCCGGCACAAAATAGACTTTACCCTCGTGATGTGCCAATCCATCACCGCCGAAGACGAGTTTTTCGATGGTCAGGTCCAAATCGTCGCTTTTCATACTGCGAATTATATCATGGGACCTGATGACACGCGCGGCTGCATTCATCTTGCGGCAGGGCACCCTAGATCATTTTCACAAGCACGCTTCGCTGGCGGGGTCCGTCAAACTCGCAGAAGTAAATCCCCTGCCATGTCCCGAGCACCAGTTTTCCGTTTGCAACCAAAATCTGCTCGGAACATCCGACCAGGGACGATTTGATATGCGCCGGTGAGTTGCCTTCGCGATGATGGTATCCTGTTTCCGGCACCATTTTGCCAAAACCGTAGAGGATATCGCGAACCACATCGGGATCGGCATTTTCATTCACGGTAATGGCAGCCGTCGTGTGCGGGGTAAAGACAATACAGGCACCGTCTTTGCCTTTGAGCCCTTGAACGGCCCGCTGGACCTGATCCGTGATATCGATCAGTTCCTCGCGCCGCGAACTTTCCACCTTGAATTCCTGGATCATGACCGCCTCGCTGCGGAAACAAGGTAACGCCGAAAGAAAGGCGCGTCAAATAAAAAATACGGAATCCCTGGCATTATCCGTAAATTGGACTAAACTAAGAATCGTTTGGATCTCGAAAGAAAATCATGAAAACAATACAAACCATCTTAGGACTTTGCATCGTTGCCCTTTTGCTGACGGCCATGACGTTTACGCCCCCGAATGCCAAAGAGAGGCAGCAAGCCCTAGGATCCCTGCGCAAACTCCCGAAGCCGCTTCAAAAAGCGCTCAAGCCGGATGCCGACTTTGTGCCGCTCCCGCGCCCCGAAGCCGGCGATTGGCTGACGGTCCATTCCGAAAAAGGGCAAACCTACAAAGATTTTGTGCGCAGCCGCTTCGATCCGCCGACCGCGGCACGAAACATCATCGTCCTTCAGCCTCTCGGCTCCTTTCCGGAAGGCTCAAGCCCTTCGCTGGAAATATTAAAGGAATACGAGTCGGCCTTTTTCGGGTTAAAAGCCGAAAACCTGCCCATCATCGAAATCGAAAAGAACTCCTTCAACCCCAGAACGAACTCGTTCACAAAAGAGACGCAGATACAAACCGGCCGCGTCCTGGACTTTCTTAAAAGCATAATCCCCGCGGATGCCTTCGCGCTCCTGGCCATCACCATGACCGATCTGTATCCCGAACCTTCCTGGAATTTCGTTTTCGGCGAGTCCATGCCCGCCGACCGTGTGGGCGTTTTCAGTTTTTCGCGCTACAATCCCCTATTCGCCGGAAAAACGCAAACGGACAATCCCCAATTCCTCCTACTCAAAAGAAGCATGAAAGTACTCACACACGAAACGGGACACATGTTCGGTCTCGCGCATTGCATCTATTTTCATTGCGTGATGAACGGCTCCAATCACCTGGAGGAAAGCGATAAACGCCCGTTCCATCTCTGCCCCGTGTGTTTGCGTAAACTCCAGGACAGTACCCAATTCAACGTCGTGGAACGCTATGCCGAACTGGCGCGTCTCTATCAAAAATGGGGATTGGAAGAAGAAGCGCGCTGGACCCTGCGGCAGCTGAAGAAAATCCACTCTTAGATTTAGAATCCCGGGTGGTCGAGTTCTGCCGGGAGCCGTCTATTTTTTGTGCTGCGGGAAATGCGGATGACCGGGATGAAGCAAACTGTGGTTCATCCCGTAGGAAAAATAAACTGCAAGGCCCAAAAGGAGCCAGATAATAAATCGTATCCAGGTCACCGCCGGTAACCCGGTCATCAGAAAAATGCAGGACGCGATTCCGAGAAGCGGCACAACCGGATTCAGCGGAACTTTAAAGGGCCGATGCCGCTGAGGTTCTTTGACCCGCAAAATAATCACCCCCATGCAGACCAGGGAAAATGCAAAAAGGGTTCCGATATTGGTCAGGTCCACCATTTCTTCAATGTTGGTCAGCGACGCAAAGAGAGCGACCGACAAACCGGTAACGATGGTTGTGACGTGCGGAGTCTTGAATTTAGGATGCACATGGGCAAAGACAGGCGGCAGAAGACCGTCGCGGGCCATCGAAAAGAAAATTCTCGGCTGCCCGAGAAGCAGGACCAGCAGCACCGCGGTTTGCGCCAAGACCGCGCCCACGGCGATAATGCCGGCAGCCCAATCCACATTGACGTATTGCATCGCCAGCGTCAGCGGCTCCGCCTTTTGATGAGCCAGGGACGAAGTGAGAACCGAATATGGGATAAGACCCGTAAAAATCGCGGCGACGACAACGTAGATCAACGTACAAACGATCAATGAGCCGATGATCCCGATCGGAAGGTCTCGCTTGGGATTTCGTGTTTCTTCCGCCACTGTCGAAACGGCGTCAAATCCGATATAGGCGAAAAAGACGATCGCCGCACCCGTTTTGATTCCGGCAAAACCGTTCGGCGCAAAGGGGGTCCAGTTCTCAGGACGGACATAAAAGACCCCGACGAAAACGAAAAAAGCGAGGACCAGGAGTTTGACTCCGACGATGATGGAATTAAAACGCGAACTTTCTTTGATCCCGATCACCAGAAGAATCGTCAGCGAAATCACCACCAAAAAAGCGGGCGCATTGATGATGATGGGGAATCCCACCAGGTGCGGCGCGGACTGCACGGCCGCCCACGCACTTTGAAGGCCAGACGGAAGTTGTTCAAACGGTACCCCGTCTTTGAGCATTTCCGATGCCCGCTGGAACCCTTCGAAACCGGTACGGAAATCCATGGTGGCCCAGGCCGGCAGGTGAATCCCGAAACCGTGCAAAAGCTCGTTAAAATAAGCCGACCAACTGATGGCCACGGCGATACTGCCGACACCGTATTCGATGATCAAATCCCAGCCGATGATCCAGGCCACCAGTTCGCCGAAAGACGCGTAAGCGTAGGTATAAGCACTGCCCGAAAGCGGGACCAAGGCCGCCCACTCGGCGTAACAAAGCGCGGCAAATCCGCAAGCCATGGCGGTGATCACGAAAGAGAGCATCAGCGCCGGTCCGGCGCCCGGCCGTGCCAAGTCCCCTGCCGCCGCGGTACCGATTGTGGCAAAAATCCCGGCCCCGATAATGCCTCCGATACCGAGCAAAACAAGATCAAAAGCACCGAGCGCTTTTTTTAAGCGATGTGCGGGATCGTGCAACTCGGCGAGAATGGCGCCGAGATCTTTCATGCGAAAAAGCTGTTTGGATAGCTCTTTGCCGGAATTCATCCTGATCCTTTTTCTTTGCCGGGTCGCAACATTTCCGGAAACCGTTATTTCTTCGCCTTCCCCTGACTGGCCACGGCTTCCATTGCTTGTTTGATTTTTTCGGGATCGCCGAGATAATCGTGACGCAAAGGTTTCAGACGGTCATCCAGTTCATAGACCAACGGAATACCCGTGGGGATATTCAAACCGACGATTTCCTCATCGGAAACACCGTCGAGATATTTCACCAAGGCCCGGAGACTATTCCCGTGGGCCGCAATCAGAACGCGTTTGCCGGATCGGATGGCCGGTGCAATCGTATCGCTCCAGCAGGGCATCACACGCGCAACCGTATCTTTCAAACATTCCGTCAGCGGTGTTTGCGCTTTGGGCAACCCTTTGTAACGGGGATCCTTGGCCGGGTTACGCGGGTCACTTTCTTCAAGCGCAGGCGGCGGCACATCGTAGCTGCGCCGCCAAATCTTGACCTGTTCTTCGCCGTATTTGGAAGCTGTCTCCGATTTATTAAGGCCCTGCAACGCCCCGTAGTGGCGCTCATTCAAGCGCCAATCCCGGACGACGGGAATCCACATCAGGTCCATTTGATCCTGGACGATCCAAAGCGTGCGGATCGCACGTTTTAAAACCGACGTGAAAGCGATATCAAAGGAATAGCCTTCTTTCTTTAAAAGCTGGCCACTTTCCGTCGCTTCCCGGACACCTTTTTCGGACAAGTCCACGTCTGTCCATCCCGTAAAACGGTTTTCCTTGTTCCAAACACTTTCACCATGCCGGATGAGAACGATTTTATACATACCTTTGCCTCCTTCATTCTTATGACCGTGTCATCGGGGATCCATCTCCCCAAAATGGCCATTAGTGTAACATTGTTCCAAATCCGGGAAAAACAAAAAATACCCCCGTGTCCAGCCAAAATAGAAATGTCCTATTTCTACCAAAATAGAAGTGTCCTATTTTAGGTTTGTGTTGTTAAGAGTTCTTCTGCCTTCTCTTGCTTGGGAGCGAGGATACGTTGCCTCCAGGGATGGC
>JAQTOZ010000095.1 GCA_028713205.1 Candidatus Omnitrophota bacterium | reverse complement strand
GTCAAACCGGACATTCTGATTTTTGCGAGCAAATCTCCCAATATTATTTCTATCAGCCATGAGATTTTGAAACATCCTGCGATCAAAAGAGGATTGCCGGGTACGAGAATCGTCCTATTACCCTCTTCTTTGTTGAGTTGCGGTACGCCGAATTCTGTGGAGGCAGTTGAGTTACTCGCGTCAGCGATTGCATGAAGTGAAGTTGCGGAATCGAATCCATAAGGTGAAACAAAAAATGAGGAAGTCCGGTTTCAAGGTAAGCGATAAAATGCCGCAAAAAAGGAATATCCTTTTGTGGAGCGTATTAATTTTAGGTGTCACGTTATGTTTTATGGCCTCGATTTACGTTGGCAGTATGAAAATATCGATTGCGGAAACATTCCGGATTCTTTTGTCGAAAAGCTATTCCGATGCAGCCGTTGTGCTATGGGAAATTCGTTTGCCGCGCGCCATATTGGGAGTTTTGGTCGGGGCGAGTTTGGGACTTGCCGGTGCCGGGATGCAGGGCCTTTTGCGTAATCCGCTTGCAGAACCGGGAGTGATGGGTGTTACCGGCGGCGCTGTATTCGGCGCCGTATTGGTTTTCTATACCGGGATATCGTCGATTTGGCCGATCGCACTTCCGATGGGCGGAATGGCGGGTGCCCTTGTGTCGGTGATCGTTCTTTATTTGCTGGCGGGTTATATGCCCAGCGTCCAAACGATGATCCTAGCAGGCGTTGCCTTGAATACGCTTGCTTTTGCGGGAACGTCCCTGGCGTTAAATCTTTCACCGAATCCCTATGCCTCCCTGGAAATTGTTTTTTGGCAAATGGGCTCGCTTGCGGATCGCAGTTTCATGCATGTTGCTTTGGCGGCACCATTCATTCTTATCGGAGCCGTGATGATCCTGTGGGACCGGCGCGCTCTCGATGCTTTGAGCTTGGGAGAAGAGACGGCCGTGAGTTTGGGAATCCCATTAAGGACGGTTCAGTTCCGTCAGATTTTGGGTACGGCACTTGCCGTTGGCGCAGCGGTTTCTGTTTGTGGCAGTATTGGTTTTGTGGGTTTGGTTGTACCGCATTTATTGCGCCCTTTCGTCGGGCAGGAACCGGGTAAACTTTTGGGGGTGAGCGCTCTCGGCGGGGCGGTTCTGATTCTTTTGGCGGATATCATCGTCAGGCTTGTTCCGATCGGGGCTGAGCTCAAACTTGGTGTGCTTACATCGCTGATCGGCGCGCCGTTTTTCATCGCATTGATTTTTAAAATGCGGCGAGGATTGACATAAAATGAATTTAATTGAAGCGAAAGATATCAGCGTATCACTTGGTGGCAGGGTGATTGTCGATCATGTGAGCCTTGCCGTCGGCAAAGGTGAAATGGTGGGGCTCATCGGTCCCAACGGTGCTGGCAAGTCGACTTTAATGAAAACACTTGTGCGTATCCTGAGATTCCAATCCGGTTCGATTGACTTGATGGGACAGCCGATTCATCGCATGGACCGCAAAATTCTGGCAAGGAAATTGGCTTATTTGCCGCAAGGGCAAGAAGTGCATTGGCCGCTTGCAGTGGAAAGGGTCGTCGCTTTGGGGAGGATTCCTTATTTGATGCCGTGGCAAGATCTCAGCGATTTCGATGACCAAAAAATCCGGGAAGCTATGACGTGCTCGGACGTTCTGCCATTGGCCCGGAGACAGATCAACCAACTCGCCGGAGGCGAGAAGGCGCTTGTGATGCTTGCTCGGGCCTTGGCTTCTGAACCGGAAGTCATTTTGGCGGATGAACCGGTTGCCGGCCTGGACCCCAACCATCAAATCCAGGTCATGCAACTTTTAAAAGACTTAGCGGGCAAGGGCCGCGGCATTATCGTTGTCTTGCATAATCTGACCCTGGCCGCACGCTTTTGCAAGCAGCTCTTTCTTATGCGGGAAGGAAAGATTTATGCTTCAGGTGATCCCCAGGCTGTCCTCAAGCCGGAGAATTTGAAGGTGGCGTATGGAATTGATGCCCGTTATGGGCATTACGAGGGAGAGTTTTTTATCGTTCCCTGGCAGCGGATCTAAACTCAAGGAAATATATTGTTTTTATCCTTCAAGCATGTCAAACTTTTAGCCGAAGAACAGAGGGAGCTTTCCAGGTTTTACAAAGTTTAAATGCTTAGTCCATTGCCACGGGTGGGAGGTTTTTTGATGAAAAAAGTGATTTTAGGCCTTCTTGTTATTTTGTTTGTGGCACCGATAACACCTTGTGTCTTTGCCTGGACCGAAGAGCCAAGTACTCATGGGCCGTTGATGCGTAGTTTGATGGTTGAAGGCCGCGCTCTTTTGAATCTATCGACTTGCGTACTTGAAATTCCAAGAACGACAGGCGCGGAGATAAAAAAACATCCGAAGGTGTGGCCTTTCACGTTCATGTTCAGATCTTTCACCAACCTGGTGACGCGTATTGTTTCGGGTGCTTGCGATATGGGGATTAATCCCGTTTACGTTCTTTTCACCAGGGACACCCGACCTTTGACGCAACACTTTGGCCTTCCAGATTATGCATGGCAAGAGGATGAAGAAAACTTTTAGGCCCGTATTATCCGGGAAAACGCTGCCGACCGTTTCTAAAGCCTCCAAGAAAAACAATAAGCGTAAAGGCCTCATTATTGTTTTTACCGGAAGCGGAAAGGGTAAGACCTCCGCGGCTATCGGAACTGCATTTCGGGCTTTGGGTTGGGATTATCAAGTTGCCGTGGTTCAGTTCATGAAGGGAAAGTGGAGAACCGGGGAAAATGTCGCGGCAAAAAGATTTCGTCGGCAATTAAAGATTTATTCGAGTGGGGATGGTTTTACCTGGGAATGCCGCGATAGAATGCGGCATGTCCGCTCGGCAATGCAAGCATGGAAAAAGGCGGAGGCCTTTCTGCGTGATCGGAAACATCAGCTTGTGATTTTGGATGAGATTAATTATGCGATGCATTATGGTTTTTTGAAACCACGCAGGGTTATCCAGGCGCTTAAAGGAAAGTCTTTCATGAAACACGTGATTCTTACGGGGGATGCCGCTCCTCCGGGAATTATTCGATGCGCCGACCTTGTTACGGAAATGCGGTGCATCAAGCATCCTTATCAGCGAGATATCCAGGCGCAAAGAGGGATTGAGTATTAAAGAGAAAGCAAAATAGAGATTGAAAATTTCCCTTGTTTGACGCTTTATTGCTTTCGGTTGCGGTGATTTCAATGCCTATTCATTGCCCCAAATGTGGTCAAGAGTATGATGTGATAAAATTTCAACCAGAGTATCAGATTCGATGTCGTTGTGGTTTTGTGCTGGATGTATCCTTATTGGAGACAGCGGATGACATTCTGCGTTACTGTGAAGGCGAGGAGGAACGACAGAGGGCGTTGGAAATACAGAGAGATGCACAAGCTATTTGTAAAATGATCCTGGATGAGCATCGCGCTCAGGTGGATATTGAGATTGCGCAAAATCAGTTGAAAGTAAAAGTAGAAAATTATTTTCCGGATAAAATCGAAGCTTACCATATGATTTACGAATCGCGATTCAACCGTTTATGGGAGCAATTCCGTTCATCCGCGAACGGTCTCGATTCCAAATTTCCGCCTGGGGTGTAAACCGCTTTCGGGAACCAGAGGTCTTAAATGAATTCCTTCGTATCTATCATTCTTGTTGAACCCGAAAACCCGGACAATATCGGGGCCGTGGCCCGAGCAATGAAAAACATGGGTTTTTGTGATCTGCGGCTTGTGCGTCCGGTTAAGCAGTGGAAAAAAAAGGGAAAAAAACTTGCGATGGCTGCTTGTGATGTGCTTGTCGGTGCTTCAGCTTTCCCGTCTGTCGAAGAAGTGGTGAGCGATTTGAATTTGGTGATCGGAACAACGCGTCGAAGCGGTCCGAAGCGAGGGGCATTCCTTGGTTTTGAAGACGTGATTGCGAGGATTAAAAAAGTAAAATTCCCCCAGCGAGTGGGAATTATGTTCGGCAAAGAATCCAAAGGTTTGGATAATCAATCTCTGAATTGTTGCGATTGGGTTACAATGATTCCTTCGCATCCAGCGTATCCTTCGATTAATTTAGCGCAAGCCGTTATGATCATGTGTTTCTCGCTTTTTGATCGGAGTGTTCGGTCGCTGTCGGCTATCCCCCGCAGAGGTAGCTTTAAAAGAAAAGAGCATGCCGGCGATAGCGGGAACAAGTTAATGTTTCTTCCGCAAAAGGAAGTATGGATTACGATCGAGCGTTTCCGTTCAGCGTTGGACATGCTTGGTTATGGGAGCGAAAACAGGGAAGTTCGAGAGCGTATTTGTTCGACGTTAAAACGATTATTCAAACGAAATGGGCTTATTGAAAGTGAAGCACAAATGTTCAAAGGAATTTCGCGGAGAATCTGTGAGATTGTCGGCGGTGAGCGAAAACTCTGCTCAACTCAAAGATTGAAATAAAACCGGAAAAAGAACGTACTTGCGGTGAGCAGAGAAGCAACGCGAGTAGCCTATGCGTTGGGAGGGGAGTTATTCTGAATAACATTTCCCGTGGAGGATCGTTGATGATAGTTTTAAATGATATTTGTATATTGCCGATCAAATAAGTACAATAGGCTATTAATAGCCGGAGAGATAAACCATGGATGAATCAAGCTTGAAAGCAGAATTGCTAAAGTTTATTAAGGAAAAGGCCTTGGTTAAAGGCGAGTGTACGTTGGCGTCTGGCCAAAAGAGCAATTTTTATATTGATGGCAAATTAGTGACACTTGATGCACAGGGAATTTTTCTCGCTGCGAAAGTCGTCTACAGTATGATCCATGGGACACAGGCGGATGCTGTCGGTGGGCCAACGATGGGGGCAGACCCTATTGCGGCAGCGGTAGCTTTACTCAGTTCCCAGTCGGGGCATCCGTTGAAAGCCTTTATCGTCCGTAAGGAAACCAAATCTCACGGGATGCAAAAGATGATTGAAGGGCCTATCCTTCAAGAAGGCGATAAGGTTATTATGGTAGAAGATGTGGTAACTACCGGTGAATCTGTGCTTAAGGCGATTAAGGAAGTCGAAAAACTCAAAGCGCGTGTGGTCAAAGTAATTTGTCTCGTTGATCGTGCTGCGGGGGCCCAAGATGTTTTGTCCAGTTATAACTATTCACCCGTTTTTCAACTTAGCGAGTTAGGTGTGGATCAGAGCTAACTTCTGCTATTTCCCCTTTTACTTGGCATCCAAGAATCACGCTAAAAATAATCTATCTGCTCTAAAAAAATCGCTTTAACGATTCCCCGAGTCCCCGCCTTGCTCCAGCTTCGAATTTGCTTTCTCCTATAGCTATCAGATTGATTCAATCTTCTTCAATTACGATCAAAAGCAAATTCCTTTGTTGAGATCAAACGAGCGATCAATTTACAGCAATTTTTTTCTTTTTGGCCTTATTTGATGTAAATTTAATGTATGCTAGGGGTTATAAACGATATAAAGCTATAAAACCAAATAGCAAAGCTTGACAATTTATAAAAGGAATGTATCTTAATGTATAGATTATAACTATTGCGATCAATCGCATAACGAAAACGAACAGGAGATTAACCATGTACTTCGAAAACGAAGATCAATATGGCAAGGAGGGGGATAGAATGGATCAGCAAAAGGCTAATGCACCCAAAAGACCAGAACGAACACAAATCATGACACCGAAGGAAGCTGCTAAATATCTAGGATTTCACCTCGTGACGGTTTACCGTCTTTTGAAAAAGAATGAAATCCCGGCAACTAAAATCGGCGGTCAATGGCGTTTTAAGAAAGATATTCTGGATGCTTGGTTACAACAAAGGATGAATAGTCGCTAAGTCCATTTAAATACCTCATTTGTAGTTTTCGAATAATCGGAAAGTTGTGAACCCTACGTTTGCGGTTGACGCAATCGCAAAGGTTTGTGTATTGGGTTGACGACATTTGATTAGATCTTTGGAGGTAAAATGGGTTTGGCAATTGCGGAAGAATTAACCCCAACGCGAAATTTTCCCACTCTCTTTGATCGAGAACGTAGCCTGGGCAAGTACGAAGTCCCGCAGTGGTATGCGCTCTATACGCGCAGTCGGCACGAAAAGTTTTTAAATCGTGAGCTAAATAAGAAGGGTGTCGAGACTTTTCTCCCCTTGAGAAGGGTCACACGACGTTGGTCTGACCGGAAGAAAATGATAGAGGAACCTCTTTTTCAGGGATATCTTTTTGTCCGGATTCCGCTGCTAAATCGTTTGATGGTTTTGAATACCACAGGAGCCGTTTGTTTGATCGGTTCATCACGGACAGAGCCGTCACCGGTGCCGGAACATGATATCTGGAGTTTGCGTCGGTTCATTGAGGAAGAGATACAAGTAGATCCCTATCCCTATCTTAAGCAAGGGCAGAAGGTCCGGATACGGTCAGGCCCCCTAAAAAGAGTTGAGGGTTTTATTGTTCGCAAGGACAAGCACAATTGTCGCCTGGTGTTGTCACTGGATCTTATGATGCAATCCATATCGGTTGAAGTGGATGAAGCTTGCGTGGAAGTCGTTTGATGCGTATCGAAAGTTAAGGCATGAAGTGACAAGATATAAGAATTCGGAATTATCGATTTAAATTATGATTGCCTGTTTGGATTTTAAGGCCTCATAGGTCCATCGGGTTAAGCGATGTGACTGAGAGGGCGAAGCTGTAAATAGATAAAATACAAAACGCTTTCAGCAACAGGAGAAAAACATGCGAAATATTTTGGTGACAGGGGCCGGCGGATTTATCGCGCATCATTTAGTCAAGAGATTGAAGAAGGAAGGGTGCTGGGTGAGAGGTGTCGATATCAAGTATCCGGAATTTTCCGGGACTTTGGCGGATGAATTTAAAATTTTGGATTTACGGGATATCAGTAATTGCCGGGCAGCGATGTCCCCCAAAGGACATTTTGATGAGGTGTATCATCTTGCGGCTGACATGGGCGGAATGGGCTTTATTCATTCGGCAGAATGTGAAATCATGAGAAATAATGTGTTTATTGATAACAATATGATTTGTGCAGCGGCCGAGTTCGGAATTAAGAATTATTTTTTTTCCTCATCTGCTTGTGTGTATCGCGATATGAGCCCTGACGAACAGGAACTGGGTGAAGAGGCGGCTTATCCAGCCATGCCGGATAATGAATACGGATGGGAAAAACTTTATGCCGAACGCATGGCTTTGGCCTATGGGCGGCGCTATGGCATTCGGATCAGGATCGCCCGATTTCAAAATTGTTTTGGTCCGGAAGGGGCTTGGCGCGGCGGACGTGAAAAAGCGCCGGCTGCTATGTGCCGTAAAATTGCTCAAACTGAAAATGGCGGGACTATCGAAATATGGGGAGACGGCAGCGCGATCCGGTCCTATATTTATATTGAAGACATGATTGAAGCAATACGTTGTTTGGTCCTATCCGATTTGGATACCCCCACGAATATTGGAAATCCAGAATATATTTCAGTCAATCAATTGGTCGACATGGTCAGTGAAGTTGCGGGTAAGAAAGTTCAGATCAAAAATATTGAGGGTCCCGTGGGTGTCAGAGCACGCAATTTCGGCAATTGCAGGATTTACACAACGGGATGGCGGCCAAAATTTTCGACGATCGATGGGCTCCGAATAACTTATCCATGGATTGAAGAACAAGTGAAATTAGCAAAACGAACGGTGAGTAGATGATTTGGGAACGATTAAGCAATCATCATCACGTCGATAGGGTTATTCTGGACTCCAGACGGGAAGAGCAGGATATTTTGGCATTTGTTATCGCTTTGAGTTGTCTGTTCGCATTCTGCCTATGAAGCGCTTTCTTGACGTCTGTTTATCGGTGATCGGATTGATAATATTCAGCCCCCTTATGTTTGTATTTGCCCTCCTGATCAAGATTCAGGATGGTGGCCCTATTACGTTTTCACAAGAGCGATGGGGAAAAGTTGGAAAGAAATTTAAAGTATACAAATTCCGCACGATGGTCCCCGATGCCGATAAAAAATATGGTTTTTCACCTGCGCGAGAGAATGATATTCGCATTACGTTCTTGGGAAAAATTCTTCGCGCGACCGCAATGGATGAGTTGCCTCAACTGATCAATATTCTCAAAGGCGACATGAGTTTTGTCGGACCGCGTGCTTTGGCCGTTGCGGAAATCAGCACAACTCATCCGTTATTTTATGAACGTCACAAAATTCGTCCCGGTCTAACCGGTCCTGCTCAGATTGGCCTTGCGCGGGATGTCCCCTTTGAGGTGAAACTCGGACATGATTTGGATTATATCCAGAAGGTATCCATCTCGGGGGATATTCAATATCTGTTGCAATCATTGTGGATTACGCTTTTTGCCGGGTGGGAGAAACGCTCAAATAAAAGTCACAAACAAAATGAAATTGGGCGGACGATTGTAAACAAATGACGCAAACGACACATATGAGATTTAGAATATTTAAGGCAAAATTTAAAAGCATGAAGATATATATTACCTTCCGCAAATTGATGCAATATTTACGCGCGTTAAGTATCAATCCGGCCTATTTCATTTTGCCAACTATTTTGGCTTTGTTAGCGGCTTTATTTGAAGGTTTAAGCATGGGGTTGTTAATTCCGACAATAAAGGGAATTATCGGTCGAGATTTTAATTTTATAAGAGAACTCCCGATATTGAAAGATATCGTGAATTTAAATCCGGCTTTGTTGGGAAAAGGGAATTCCGCAATATTTACTTTTTTAATCATGCTTATTTTTGCTTCTGCCATTGCAAAGAGCATGTTGCAGTATGGTTCAACCGTAGGCTTGGCATATTTGGGAAAAAGCATTAGCAACAATCTGAGGAAACTCATTTACAATCGCTATCTTAGCTTTGGTAAATTGTATTTTGATCAACATAATTTGGGGCACCTTTATAGCGTACTGATCAACTTTACTGGGCGCGTTTCAGGTGAGCTTGTTGTTCTTCAATCATGCTTGGCTAGGGTATTCTTGCTATTAGTCTATATCGTTCTAATGGTCGCAATCTCGTGGCAGTTGACTTTGATTAGCATCTCGATTTTTCCGATTTTACATTTTTCTGTCGATTGGATTATCAAGAGGATTCGCACAACCTCTCAACTTTATACCGAAGCCAGTCTCGCATTGAGTGGGAAAATATCAAACGCGCTTAGTTGCATTCCACTCGTTAAGGCGTATATGCACGAAGAAAAGGAAAAAGAATGGTTTGCTTCGGCGAGCAATCGTTTGGGGCTGCTCGAATGGAGCTTTAGTAAAAAGAGTCAAGCGATTGCCCCATTGCAGGAAGTTATTACATTGCTGATGTTATTGATTATGGTTGCGGCTACGGCCTTTTTTGTGGTCAAGGAAAAGGCGGGTGGGTTGGCAAGTTATTTTGTGTTTTTTATCGTCGTTCGACGCGCCGGGTCAAGTTTTGGTATATTTAACGAGATAAGCGCCGGATTGGGAAGGGCGAGCGGGTATATGGCGGCTATCTTAAAAGTATTTGATGATAAAGACAAACACTTCATCGCCGAAGGAACGACTGCACTAAAGACTTTCAACGCCAATATCAATTTTAATCACCTATCCTTTTCCTATCCGAATCGCGAGAAAGTCTTGAAAGATGTTACTTTCTCGATTGAAAAAGGCAAAATCACCGCGATCGTTGGCCCGAGCGGATCCGGGAAAACGACACTTGTTAATGCCATCATGCGTTTTTATGAAGTTCCTCCCAATATGATTATGATCGACGGTATGGATATCAAAGAAGTAACAGTCAAATCATTGCGGGAGCTGATTTCTTTGGTGAGTCAAGAGACCTATCTTTTTAACACGACCATTAGAATGAATTTAACTTATGGTTTGAATGATGATGTCTCCGATGAAAAAATCGGGGAGGTTATGAAAAAAGCAAGGCTTTATGATTTGGTTGCGCGCTTGCCTTTCGGGTTAGCAACGGAAATCGGAGAAAGGGGAATCAAACTCTCGGGCGGTGAAAAACAAAGAATTTCTATCGCGCGTGCCATTCTTAAAAATTCCGAAATATTAATTTTGGACGAGGCCACAAGTTCGCTTGATACGGCAACCGAACACTTGATTCAAGAAGCCATTTCTGAAATGATCAGAGATAAAACAGCAATTGTGATTGCCCATCGTCTATCCACAATCAAAAATGCAGATAAAGTCGTTGTATTGGAAGATGGAAGAATAATTGAACAAGGTAAGCTGCAAGAATTGCTTGAGCGTCGAGGTCGGTTCTTTAATTATTGGGAAAAACAGAAATTCAACTAATCTTTACCCTAGTCAAATTCAAAAGTTGAAACTTTCATGCCGTGCTTGCAATTAAACGAGTCGGAGAACGACAAGATGTTGTCATCGTTTGATGTTTATGACACTGTCTTAACGCGAAATGTCGGATCGCCTGAAGCTTTATTTTTACTTCTCGGTAGATTACTATCGAAAGAGGGGTTGATAGATATGTCTCCAGAGATGTTTGCGAGAATTCGAATCGAATCCGAACGGTGTGCATATCGAAATCACGGTTCTTTAACCACCCTCCATCATATTTATAATGAGATCCTTGAGGCGCTTAATCTTAACGAGACAAAATGTGCAATAATTATGGCAGCCGAAGTAAATTTTGAGGAGATGCTTATTTGTATGGTCCCGGGTATATCCAAGATTCTTGACGAAGTGCGTCGAAATGGAAGAAACGTGATCTTTATTTCTGATATGTATATGTCGTCATCCTTTATTCAGAAACAATTAGCACGATTCTATTTATGGAAACCGGGGGATGTTTGCTACGTGTCATGCGAACATGGTATGACGAAAGCGGAGGGGCTCTATAAAAAAATATTAAAAGATTGGAAAACCAAAGGGGCGTTAATGGAACATCTGGGTAATTGTTACGACTCAGACGTCGTTGCGGCTAAGAAACACGGTTTAAAAGTTACGCCAAGATTCAATGCAAATTTGAATCCTTACGAGAATGTTCTGGAGTCGTTCAAGTGGTATTCGGGTGGTTTTTCTTCTCTCATGGCGGGAGCATCCCGAATGGCACGACTTTCTAACGCAGCCGTAACATCTAAAGAAGAAGTGATCTTCGATATCGGTTCAAGCGTCATGGCACCAACGCTTGTAAGTTATGTGTTATGGATTTTGCAGCAGGCGCAAAAGCTGCGGTTGGAAAGGCTTTACTTTGTTGCTCGCGATGGTCAGATGCTGTTTGGAATTGCAAAGAAATTAGTTGAACGATTTAATTTTTCTATCGAATTGCGATATTTATACGGCAGCCGGCAGGCATGGAATTTCCCCGCAATACAAACCATGAATGATCATGATATGTCCTGGATATTTACGCAATCACATTATCTTTCAATTAATAGTTTTTTAAGAAGTGCTCATATATCATTGCAAGAAATAGCGGATGATTTATTGTCCATTGGAATATCAGAATGTGATTGGGATCGGAATATGAATGATGAGGAACGGGGAAAAGTGCGTCAGTTATTGGTGCGAAATTCTAAATATTCGGCCATCGTATTACAGCAAGCCGCCGATCAAAAAATGTTATTAAAAGAATATCTGCGACAAGAAGGATTCTTCGATGATTTATCGATAGGCCTAATCGACTTACGTTTGTTTGGCACGATGGATCAATCACTATATGAAATTACCAATAGACAGTTTATGTGTTTTTTCTTTGGCGTGCAGAAGAGGGCGATAAATAATATTAGT
>JAQTOZ010000094.1:3595-11736 GCA_028713205.1 Candidatus Omnitrophota bacterium | reverse complement strand
GGTTGCGTCGTTGTTTCCGGAAAATTATGAAGGCCTCGCGGATTTTGTGGTGATCGGCGAACCCGAAAGCGCGGCCATGCATCTGGCGGAACGAGGAAGCCCGCTCACGGGAAAAATCATCAGCCCGCCGGTGAAGCGGCTCGAGGACATTCCGTTTCCGAACTGGGACGGTTTCCCAGTCGAGTCTTATGCGTACTTTCCCGCACTTAAAGTAAAACCGATCTTGCCGGTACTCGGCAACCGGGGATGTTTTGCGCCGTGTGCATATTGCGCTTACCGTACCAACTATCATTGGCGTATCCGGCCGCCCGAAAATCTTGTGGACGAACTCCGGCATTTGAAGCGCCAATACGGGGTGCGCGGCGTCGTTTTTCGCGACCCCATGTTTACAGGGCGCCAGACGCGGGCCGAAATCATCGCGCAAGGGATGATCGAGAAGAAACTCGATTTGGAATGGGCCTGTGAAACGGCGCTGGAGTTTCTGGACGAAAATTTGATTGATCTCTTACACAGCGCAGGCTTGAGGGCGGTCAATGTCGGTATTGAAAGCGGTTCGGACGCGGTCCTCAATGATGTCCAGCGCCGTACGCAGGAACAACGGCGGTCCGAGCATTTGGTCGATTATTGCCGGAAAAAGGGGATACACGTCGCGGCGTTTTATTGTATCGGCCTTCCGCAGGACACGGAAGAAACGATCCGGCATACGATCGAATACGCAACGCAATTGAATACCGATGTCGCGACCTTCAATGTCTTCACGCCCTACCCGGGGACACCGCTTTATGAGCGTGTCAAACATGAAATCTTCGAGCCTCGTTGGGAGCAATACACCTCGTACACGCCGGTTTGGCGGCATCCGTCGCTTTCGTCCGAACGGCTGGAACAGTTGCGCGAGGAGGCGTATCTTTCTTTTTATTTTCGTCCGCAATATTTCGCGTCGCTGGTCTTGGGAGGCCATTCATGACGGCATCGCAAACTCTCCGTGTGCGAGTGATTGTCCTGAATTATGAAGGGGCGGCGCTTTTGCCTCAGTGCCTGCCCGGCATCGTCGAGGCCGCTCGACGGTCGAGTTATCCTACCGAGGTGGCCATTCTGGACAATCCCAGCAAAAACGCAGGGCTCGATTATGTGCGGACACGGTTTCCGGAAGTGCGGATTTTTGCGGCGCCGCGAAACAGGATCCTGTGTTCCTTCAACGATTATTTGCCGGAGGTCCCGGAGCCGATCGTGATTTTGCTCAACAATGATATCCGGGTGGACCCCGGATTCATTGATCCGCTCATCGAAAAATTCAAAACGGACCCTCAAACGTTTCTGGCCGTGCCCCGTGTCATGAGTTTTGACGGGACCACCCTCGAGGCCGCCCGCGCCAAAGGCGGGATCCGGTTCGGCATCTTTCAATGTGATGCGCGATATCCCGGTTATGAAAAAGAGGCGCTGACGCCGTCGGAAACTTTTTCGTCGGGGTTCGGCGCTTTTTCGCGCGAAAAATTTCTGGCGTTGGGGGGGTATGACGACCGGTATTTGCCGGGGATCCTGGAGGATGTGGACCTCTGTTACCGCGCACGGAAGGCCGGATATCATCTTTACTACGAACCGCAGAGCGTGGTATATCATATGGGACAGGTGAGTTTTAAAAAGGAGTTCGGGGTGACCGAAACCGCGGTCCTCGCGCATCGCAACACCTTTCTGTTTATGTGGAAAAATTATTCCGGATTTTCGTTCTGGATCCGGCACCTTTTCTTCCTGCCGCTGCGTCTGGCCTTTGCGGCTTGCCGGGGAAAGTGGCCCATGCTTATCGGATTTTACCGGGCCGTCAAAATGACGGTGAAAGGGAAAGTATGAATTTCTTGGTGCGAATGGCTCCGGCCCTGAGGGTGATCAGTTTTTGGGCGCTTTGTTTTTTTTGGGTCGCGTTGACTTTTTCAAAGGCGTTCATCGAGATTTCTTTTACGACGGCTTTGATCGCCTGGATCGGCTGGAAGATCGGTTCCCGGTCCATGAACTCTCTGGCGATCCCAAAGTCGCTTGCGATTCCGTTCCTGGTCTACACCCTGATCATCATCGCGTCCGCCTTCTGGTCGGACTTTCCGAAAGAGAGCTTTCGCGGCGTTTTTAAGGTGCTTGAAAACATGATGCTCTTCGTGCTTGTGGCCGAGATTTTTCAATCGCGGGAGGATATGCGCAAATATGAAAAAATTTTTCTGGGATGGTTCGCGTTTGTCGTCTTGAACGGTTTTTGGCAATACTTTGCCGGAAAGGACCTCCTGCGCGGGTTTCCGGTCCTTATTTCTCATTCCGGCAAGAGGGTCACGGCCTCTTTCGGCTCCTATGGCCAGTTCGCGTCGTTTTTGATTTGCTCGATCCCTTTTTTGGCGGCCGCCGGTTTTTCACTGAAGGCTTTACGCGAGAGAAAACCTCTGGCGGTTTTGGCTTGTTTGACCTTTGCGGGGGCCATCGTCTTGCTTTTCCTGACGCGTTCCCGCGGTGCCATCATCGCATTCGTTTTCGGCGTAATTTTATTTCTGGTGATCCGGCGAAAAATATGGTTTCTCATCCTTTTGGCGGCCGTTCTGGCCGGCGGTTATTTTTTGCTGCCCCGCAACATGATCCTGCATCAGGACAGGACGTTCAAGGAACAGTCTCTCTTGGAACGTCATTATTTGTGGGACCGGGCGCTGAGCGTCATTCAAGCACGGCCGTGGACGGGGACCGGAATCAATACCTATATCGTGGCGTATTCCAAATATGACCGGAACGGAAACTGGCGCGTCCGCAATTATTATGTCCATAACGGTTATTTGCAGATGGCGGCCGAGACCGGTCTGCCGAGTCTGCTTTTGTTTCTGTGGTTTCTGGGGCAATATTTTTGGCTGAGCTTCAAGCAAAGCAACCGTCTTCAACTTCAGGATGAACGTCCGCGTGTGACGGGGCTGCTTGTGGGAATTATGAGTTTTCTCATCTTTGCGTTTTCCGATACCGTGCTTCATAACGTGCAACCGGCCATGACCTTATGGTTTCTCCTCGGTCTCCAGTGGGCTTATCAGAGAGCATTCAATCCAATCGCTAATCGTCCTTGACCCCAGGAAATAAAATAGGTATTCTTACGCGTTTAACATAACGCCTGTCGGGAAAATAAACAACATAAACGTAGGTATCAAGCGAACTTATGAAAATTCTGGGCATTTCCTGTTTTTATCATGACGCGGCCGCGGCTTTGATCGTGGACGGCAAACTTATTTGTGCGGCCCAAGAAGAGCGGTTCACCCGCAAAAAGCACGATTTCAATTTTCCACAGCACGCCATCGATTTTTGCCTGCGGGACGGCGGCATCGAGGGCAAGGACCTCGATATCATCGCGTTTTATGACAAACCTTTCCTGAAATTCGAACGCATTCTCGAAACCTATCTTGCCTATGCGCCGCACGGCATCAGCTCCTTTCTCCAGGCCATGCCGCTTTGGATCAAACAAAAACTTTGGATCAAGGATTCCATCCAGGAAAAGATGAGTTTCAAAGGCAAGATGGTTTTCCCGGAGCATCACCAGTCGCACGCGGCTTCGGCATTTTTCCCGTCGCCGTTTCAGGAAGCCGCATTTCTGACGCTCGACGGTGTCGGCGAATGGGCGACCGCCAGTTAC
This sequence comes from Candidatus Omnitrophota bacterium, assembly GCA_028713205.1. Lineage (GTDB taxonomy): Bacteria > Omnitrophota > Omnitrophia > Omnitrophales > Aquincolibacteriaceae > JAQTOZ01. Next base: position 8,096 of record JAQTOZ010000094.1, on the reverse strand, counting down.
GGTGTCGGGAAGGGGAATCATATCGAGTTGTTGGGCGAAATCCGCTTTCCGCATTCGCTGGGACTTCTGTATTCCGCTTTTACTTACTATACGGGATTCAAGGTGAATTCCGGTGAGTACAAAGTGATGGGGCTCGCGCCCTACGGTAAACCGGTTTATAAGGATTTGATCCTCTCCGAACTGATTGATCTGAAGGAAGACGGCTCCTTCAAAATGAATATGAAATATTTCGATTATTGTACGGGCCTTCGGATGGTGAACCGAAAATTTGAAAAGCTGTTCGGCGCACCCGCCCGCAAACCGGAAACCAAGATCACACAGCGGGACATGGACCTGGCCCGCTCGGTCCAGGACGTGACGGAAGAAATCATGATGCGGATGGCGCGTCATGTTCAGAAAGAGACCGGCCAGAAAAACCTTTGCCTGGCCGGCGGCGTGGCTTTGAATTGCGTCGGCAACGGAAAGGTCTTGCGCGACGGGCCTTTCGAGAGACTCTGGATCCAGCCCGCCGCGGGTGACGCGGGCGGTGCGGTCGGGGCCGCCTATTTTGCCTGGTATCAGTATTTGGGAAATCCGCGGCAAGCGGACGGGAAGAACGATTCCATGCGCGGTTCGTATCTCGGCCCCGAGTACAAGGATGACGAAATTCTGGATTTCCTCCGCAAGAAAAATATTCCATATACGCGGGTTGCGGACGAGGCGATCCCGGAAACGGTCGCGGGTCTGATCGCGGGCGAAAAGGTCGTCGGTTGGTTCGAGGGGCGCATGGAATTCGGCCCGCGCGCGTTGGGCGGGCGCTCCATCATCGGCGATGCGCGTTCCCCCAAAATGCAGGAAACGATGAACCTCAAAATCAAATTTCGCGAAAGTTTCCGGCCCTTTGCGCCGTCCGTGACCGAAGAGCGCTGCGCGGATTATTTCGATCTCGATTGCGAAAGCCCCTACATGCTTCTGGTCGCTCCGGTGAAAGAAAACTTGCGCCGCAAGATGACGCCGGAAGAACAAAAGCTGTTCGGCATTCAACTGCTCAATGTCGTACGCTCGGACATCCCGGCGATCACCCACGTGGATTATTCCGCGCGTGTCCAGACCGTGAACGAAAAACAACATCCGCTGTTTTACCGTGTGCTTAAAAAATTCGACGAAAAATGCGGTTGCCCGGTGATGATCAATACCTCGTTTAATGTCCGCGGCGAACCGATTGTCTGCAGTCCGCAGGACGCCTATTTGTGTTTTATGCGCACGAATATGGACTATTTGATCATGGGGAATTATTTGCTCGAAAAGAGCGCCCAAAAGCCGTTGGACAAAGATACCGACTGGCTGCGCGAGTTTGAACTGGATTAGAGGCCGATATGCTGTTGCTGGAAGAAATCAGGAAAATCGAGAGTAGCAAGGAGAAATGCCGCGAGTTTGCGTACGTCGTGGGCATTGCCTGTTTGATCTTCGGCGCGTTGTTCTGGTGGCGTCAAAAAGATTTTTATCCCCATGTGCTTGCCGCCGGCGGCGTTCTGATCGTCCTGGGATGGACCGTCCCGATGCTCCTGAAGCCGCTCCAAAAAGTTTGGATGACCCTGGCTTTGATGCTGGGATGGGTGATGTCCCGTGTGATCCTTAGTCTCTTGTTTTTTCTGGCCATCACACCGATCGCGCTGATCCTCAGGTTTACGGGCAAAGATTTACTGGATACGAAGTACAAGGACGGTAAAAATAGCTATTGGCACAAACGGTCTTCCAAAGATGTGCAAAAGGAAGATCACGAAAAGCAATTTTAGTTTCATTCGGCAAGCATCCAAGGAGGGGTGAATGGGAAAGCTTTCGATTCTTAAAGAATTTTGGGATTTCTTGAAGATCCGCAAAAAGTGGTGGCTGACACCGATTATTCTTGTCCTGCTTTTATTGGGAGCCTTGATCGTTTTTGCGCAGAGTTCAGCCGTATCTCCTTTCATCTATACCCTCTTTTAATCAATTGCTCCGTTGGGCAGAGCGGCCAAGAAGAGTCCGTGAAGCGTGAGAAGTCTCAAACGACACTACTGTTTCAGGCATTGGACCAAACGCGCTCTCGCATTCTGTTTGGACTTCCTGGGGTTCTTTCTGACTTTTCCGTTCAGGATTTTCCGCAAGACGTTGCCTTCGAAACCCGTTAAAAGAATCCTGCTGATCCGGCTGGATCATATCGGCGATGTCGTGATGACCCGGCCCGCGATGCGCAATCTCCGCCGGCGTTTTCCGCAGGCACAGATCGATTTATTGATTTCGAAAGACATTATCCCGCTTTTTGAAGGGGACCCCGTGATCGATACCATGATCGGTATGGACCCTCACTGGTTTTCGAGAAAACCCGGATGGCGCAAGATCCTGCCGGAAACGAGGCGGATCCTTTCTTACCTGCGGAAAAAAAAGTACGATTTGGGCATCGATTTTCGCGGCGATGTGCGGCATATCGCGTTGATGTCGCTGGCAGGAATCCCTTACCGCTTGGGGTATGGGATCACCGGCGGCGGTTTTTTGCTGAGCCGGGAATGTGATTATGATTTTTCCCGTCATCAGGTGTTCAACAATTTGAAACTTTTGGAGTGCTTGGGCGTTGAGCAGATCCCGGAGAGTGTGCCGTTCGTTTATTCGGCACGGCGCGAGAAAGAGTTTTGGGACAAGTTCGCGGCGGAGATCGGCTGGATCCCGCGACCGCATATCCTCATTCACGCGGGGGCCGGATATCCGTCAAAACGCTGGCCTGCCGGATCTTTCGCGGCCTTGATTCACAAAATCCTGGAAGAAAAATTGGGGCAGGTGGTCCTGATCGGGACGCTCGATGAAATCAGCCTTTTGCCGGAGATCATGCCCGCGGCCGGCAGGCTGGTCGATTTGAGAGGGAAAACATCGCTCGGCGATTTGCCGGTCCTTTTTGATCACACGGATGTTTTTATCGGGAATGATTCGGGACCCGCCCACATTGCGGCGGCGCAGGGACTGGATTCCATCGTGATCTTTAGCGGGACCAATGATGCCGGTGTTTGGCATCCCTGGAACGAGAGGCTTCGGCTGATGACACATCCGGTGCCATGTGCGCCTTGTGAAGCCCGGGAATGTCCGCTGGGACATCACGCGTGCGTCGATCCAATCAGCGTCGAGAACGTTTCGACGGCATTGCGTGAGGTCCTGAAAAACAAAGGGCAAAACAGTTCGGAAAGAAAATGAAGAAACACGCCATCGGTTTGGATATTCGCATGCTGCAAAACACGGGCATCGGGACCTACTTGCGCGGTCTTTTGAAGGGATTGCGCGAAACGGGCGCGGCCCACCGCCTGGATCTGTCTTTGTTCGGCCGTCCGGAGCACGCCGCGGAGATGGCGCGGATGTTGCCGGAACAAGTCTTTCATCCTTTCCCGTCCAGGATTTATTCGATCCGGGAACAATGGGATTATCTTTCCCGTCTAAAAAAATGCCGGATTTGGCACGCGCCGCATTATAATATTCCCTTGTTGAAGGGACGAACGCGGCTTGTCGTGACCGTGCACGATTTGATACACTGGATCTTCCGTCATGATATGCCGTCTCACAAGGCCTTTTATGCGGAATATATGTTCAAGCGCGTCATCCGATCCGCGGATCAGATCATCGCCGTTTCCAACAGCACCAAAGATGATTTGATTATGCATTTTAAGGCGGATCCCAAACGGATTTCGGTTATCTATGAGGGGGTCGACGAACGGTTCCGCGAACTGGAACCGGCGGGACTGGCGGGCCCCGTGCTCCGGAAATTCGGGATTGTAGGAAATTATTTTCTTTACGTCGGGATGTTGAAACCGCACAAGCAGGTCGAAAGGTTGCTCCGCCTTTACCGGGGTTTGAAAGCGGAGCACCGGATCGAATCGGCGCTTGTGATTGTCGGCAAGAAGGACAAGCGCTATCCTCCCGGATATGAAGATTTGGCGGGACTGCAATCGGGCGGCGGGATTTTTCATATTCCGTCGGTCAGCGGTGATGAACTGCTCGCCCTTTATAACGGTGCGATGGCGCTCGTGCATCTCTCGCGCTATGAAGGATTCGGTTTGACGGTGCTGGAGGCGATGGCCTGCGGTACGCCGGTGATCGCGGCGGACGCGGCATCGATTCCGGAGGTCGCCGGTGACGGCGCGTATCTGGTATCGCCGGATGATGACGACGATATCATGGATGCGATGGTCCGCATGGAAGAGGACGGCGGATTGCGGGAGGAACTGCGGAAGCAGGGGAAGAACCAGGCCGCGCGTTTTCGCTGGGATGACATGGCTGTTCGTACGGCCGAAATTTATGAAAGGGTGTTGGAGCGGTTATGAAAGTTGCGATTGTCCATGATTGGTTGATCCATATGCGGGGCGGCGAGAAAGTCCTGGAAGGGATCGCCGAGCTTTTCCCTCAGGCGACGATTTACACGTTATTTTATGACCGCAGCAAGCTCAGCCCGTCGCTCAAATCGATGAAGATCGAAGCGTCTTTTTTGCAGCATTGGCCGTGGATC
>JAQTOZ010000094.1:0-3585 GCA_028713205.1 Candidatus Omnitrophota bacterium | reverse complement strand
CGGAAATATTACCGCTGGCTGCTGCCGCTGCTTCCTTACGCGATAGAGTCCCTGGTGATCCGGGATGCCGATCTGGTGATTTCAAGTTCCCATTGTGTCGCGAAGGGGGTGCGCGTGCCCGCGGGCGCGCGGCATGTGTGTTATTGCCATACGCCGATGCGGTACATTTGGGGATTCCAGGATGTCTATTTTCGTACTTATCCCTATCCGGTACGCCGGGTCATTCACATGGTTTTGGACAAACTCAAGACCTGGGACTTGAAGAGCAACGAGGGCGTCCATCACTTTATGTGCAATTCCGAAAATGTCGAAAAACGCATCCGGGATTTTTACGGCCGCGAGGCCAAAGTGATTTATCCTCCGCTCGATACCAATTCTTTTTATCCGCCGGAGGAAGCCGGCACGGGCGATTATTATCTCGTGGTCTCGGCCCTGGTGCCGTATAAAAGGGTGGATTTGGTGATCGAGGCCTTCAATGCGCTTGATCGCAAGTTGATCGTCGTCGGTTCGGGACCGCTTGCGCCGGCCTGCAGGAAACTCCGGAAAAACGAAAAAATTTTCTTTTTGGAATCCGTTTCGGATACCCGTCTGCGGGAGCTTTATGCCGGAGCGAAGGCCTTGATTTTTCCGACGGACGAGGATTTCGGGATCGTCCCGTTGGAGGCGCAGGCCTGTGGGACGCCCGTGATTGCGCTCGGACGCGGGGGGGCGCTTGAAAGCGTGCGGAAAGGCATCTTTTTTAACGGGCAGACGGCGGAAGATATCCGCAAAGCCGTTTCCGAAATTGAAACCATGACGTTCGACCGCCGTGAAATTGCCCGGTCCGTCGATTCTTTCAATAAGAACCGTTTTAAGGATGAAATCAAACAGTTTATCGAAACTCTGATCGCCACGGAAGGTGCGCATGCCCATCACCCCTAAACAAAAGCGCTTCATGCTGTTGACGTTTTTGTGCGACGCCCTTGCGGTCTTTTTGAGCGTTTGCGTGGCCTACGCCATTCGTTTTTGGATCGGTGTGATTCCGGTGCACGGGGCTCCGCCGCGTTTTATCGAATACATGCGGGCCTTGTTGTTCGCCCTTCCCGTTTATTTCATTTTTTTCAGGGCCTACGGACTTTATCAGATGACGCGGCATATCCGCCGCATCGAAGAAATTTTTATGGTGATCAAGGCGGTGAGCTTTGCGATCGTGGCCTTGATGGCGATGACCTTTTTTTACCGTACTTTCTCATACTCGCGTCTGTTTCTGGTCAAACTCTGGGTCTTGTCCATCTTTTTTGTCAGTGTCTCGCGTTATTTGTTGATTCAATGGGAATACAAACGCAAAGTGCGGCAGGAAGAGATCATTCAGGTCCTGCTGATCGGCGCGAACCGCAGCACGCGGAACATTGTCAAGTGGGCCAAAACGAATCCGCACTACGGGCGGTTTGTGATCGGGGTCCTGGCGAGCGAACCGGAACTGATCGGCAAGCATTTTGAGGGTGTGACCGTATTGGGGGCTTCCGCGGATTGCGAGGAACTGATCGCGCGGTGGAAACCGGACGAAGTGATTTTGGTGGATACGGCATTTTCGCGCGAACGCATTACCGATCTGGTCGCATTTTGCGAAGACCAACTGATCGAGTTCAAAGTGGGCGCGGACATCTACGGATTGATGACCCGCAATGTGGCGGTGGAATATATCAGCACCGTGCCGCTGCTGGGTTTCCGGCGCCTGCGGCTGGATGATCTTTGGAACCGTTTTGTGAAAAGGACCTTTGATCTGATCGTGTCGTTTGCGATATTGGGGGTGACGATGCCCCTTTGGCTTGCGATCATGGTCCTGATCAAAATCAACGACCGGGGCCCTGTTTTCTACGCGCAGGAGCGGATGGGGCGCGATCAGAAGTTGTTCCGGCTTCTGAAATTTCGCACGATGAAAGTCGATGCGGAGCGGGAAACCGGTCCGGTGTGGGCCCAAAAAAATGATTCGAGACGCACGAACATCGGTGATTTTCTGCGCCGTTTTAATTTGGATGAACTGCCGCAGCTTTTCAATGTGCTCAAAGGAGACATGAGCCTGGTGGGACCGCGGCCGGAACGGCCGCATTTCGTGGAAAAATTCCGCGAATCGATTCCGCGCTACATGGCCCGGCATAAAATCAAATCCGGGATTACGGGTTGGGCCCAGGTCAATGGCTATCGCGGGGACACCTCCATTCAGGAACGTCTTAAATATGATCTTTATTACATGGAAAACTGGTCGTTGTTGTTCGATATCGAAGTGTTGATCATGACCCTTTTCGCGTTTAAGAATGCGTATTAAAAAATAGACTCAAGACACAAGACTCAAGACCAAAGACCCAAAGAACAAAGATCGAAAGTTGAAGGCGCAGGATTTCGCGATTTGGATTTGCGGTGCTTGGCTAAGATTTGTGGATGTGAGCTTAAAAAAGGAAGGCCTATGAATAAAGCAGCTGTGTCCGTTGTGATCATTGCCAAAAATGAAGAAAGGCGCCTTGAGGATTGTCTCAAGAGTGCCGCGTGGGCGAAAGAAATCGTCGTGCTCGACGATCAGAGTACCGACCGTACCGTCGAGATCGCCAAGAAATATACCGACAAAATCTTCCAGCGCGCGATGGACATCGAAGGGCGCCATCGCAATTTTGCGTACGGCAAAGCGACTCAGCCGTGGGTGCTGAGTTTGGACGCCGATGAACGGGTGACGCCGGAACTGGCCGCGGAGATTGCGGCGGTCACGGCCCAGGAAAAGAATCCGCATGTCTGTTATGCGATCCCGATCAAAACATTTATCGGCAGCCGTTGGATCAAGGGTGCCGGTTATTATCCGGCCGCCAAGGCGCGCCTTTTCCGCCGCGGCGAGTTTCGTTACGAAGAAGCCGGTGTGCATCCCCGCGTGATCTATCAGGGCAGCTGCGGTTTCTTGAAGGGCGATATCCTGCATTATTCCTGCAAGAATCTGGAGCAGTGGATCGGGAAATTTAACCGTGAGACGACACTCGAGGCGCAGAAGTGGATCACGGACGGCCGCAAAGTGACTTTGGCGAAACAGCTCCGGAAGACCGCGGACAGATTTTTGAAGAATTACTTTATGAAGAAAGGGATCCAGGACGGATTTTGGGGATTTCTGATGTCGGTCTTTCACGGTCTTTATCAGCTGTTTGCTTATGCCAAATACCGGGAGATGAAAGACGAGCAGTCCAAGACCAAGATCGACAAACTTGTTTTTGTCGATCGCGACGGCGTGATCAATGTCGATCCCATCGGCGATTATATCAAGCGCTGGGAGGATTTTCGTTTCGAGGAAGGCGTCTTTGAGACATTGAAGGGGCTGTGTGACCGGGGATACGAACTGGTCGTGATCTCAAATCAGGCGGGTATCGGCGACGGGGTCTACCCGGAGTCGGCGCTGTGGGATATCCAAAAGAAAATGCTCGCGGAATTCACCCAGCGGGGAGTCCGTATCCGTTCGTCGCATTATTGCCTGCACGGGAAAAAGGCGGGATGCTCCTGCAGCAAGCCGGAAACCGGGCTTTTTAAACAGGCGGTTGACGGTGTGACCTACGATCCCGGCCAAACCTATTT
>JAQTOZ010000093.1 GCA_028713205.1 Candidatus Omnitrophota bacterium | reverse complement strand
GAACCGGGGCGCTTTCCGACATTAATGACTCAGGCTAGTTCGGCTGGCACATCAAGAACAGCGGATTTCCTTTATCACTACACACGACAGTTTCAGACACACTCTTTCCCTCTCGTGCTTCCTTCAGGGAGACAGATCAGTCGAGTCTTACTTTGGAGATATCTGCGCCTTTCTCCTGGAGTTTATTAAAATAGAGCTGGTATCGTTCCATCAGTGCGGATGCTTTTGTCTGAACCTCACCGAGACGATTCTTGATCGATTTTGCCTTATCACTGAAAACATCCTTCACCGGAACACCCTTCAACTCTTCTGCAATTTTACTGAGCTCCGTTTTCTGGACTTTGATTTCTTTAGCATAAGCCGCGGCCGTACTCTGAAGTTCAGCAACGGACATTGTTTCGACATCTTTCTTGATCTGATCGACAGGTTTATTGGGGTCCGCTTTTTTCGCACACCCCGAACACGCGGCAAGAGTTAACACCAACATCAATGTCGTCATCGAACGTATCTTCATGGACCTCTCCTTTTCGGTTTTAAATCTCTCGAACCCACCAACCTCGAGTGTGCCATCATGATATTAACGAGCATAATACTAGACCTGCGGAACAAAATACGCGAGCGATGTTTGAAGTTTCTCAACCGATCGTGGCGATCTCACACTCACCTTCCTCATTTCGTTCCGTTTCCTGTTTGCAATCGTTCTGTCGCTCTAAGACCGAATGTTTCATACCGGTCATCGAAGCACGCTGTGGGACCGAGGAGGCCCTCCTTCCACTTGCCTCTTCGATCACCCTTTCCTCCGTTGTCACAACTTGACTCAGATCATCGATAACTTAACCATCAAACATATTCTCGAAGTGCTTTGCTGATATCAATAGCTTCAATCGGTTCGTCCACCAACGGACCGATCATGTCAAGCCCGCTTTTTTCCTCATAAGTTTTCTTTTCAATTTTATAGATGATCCCGATCGGGATCTTATCGCCCCACTCATCGGCTTTTTGATATGCAGCCTGTTTATCAGTAAAATTATAATTGGGGTCGGTATTCACTTTATAGATCCTCTGGGAATACCATTCATAGGTATTCCTTTTATTAAACGAAACGCAAGGCTGCAAAACGTCAATTAACGAGAACCCTTTGTGCGCAATTCCCTCTTCGATCAACCATGATAGATGATCCGAATCCGCGGAATAACCGCGGGCCACAAATCCCGCGCCCAAAGCAATCGCCATCTCCAGGGGATGCAAGGGTTCCACTATAACCCCTCCAAGCTGTACCTTCGTCTCATATCCGGAATCGGTTGTCGGCGACGCTTGTCCTTTGGTCAAACCATAAATTTGATTATCATGAACAATAACGGTCATATCGACGTTTCGCCGGATGGCATTGATTAAATGGTTCCCCCCCTCCCCATAACAATCACCGTCCCCCGTTGTCACAATAACGGTCAACATGCGATTGACCATTTTAGCCGCAGTCGCAGGAGGAAGGGCCCGTCCATGAAGACCGTTAAAACAATTACATTTAATATAGTGGGGCAGTTTGGCAGCTTGTCCTATTCCCGACACAAGAAGAATATCTTTCGGAGCTTTTCCCAGTTTAACGAGCGCCTTCTTCAAGGCATTCAAAATACCGAAGTTCCCGCATCCCGGACACCAGGTAATCGCATCATTGCTTTTCAACATTTGTATATCCATTAACGCTGTTTCCTCTTGGTTCGCTGACTCAGACGGATGAGGACTTCATCAAGACTAAAAGGTCTCCCGTCATATTTCAAAATCGAATCATTCACCTCAATACCGGTTTCCCGCCTCAGCAATTGGGCCAATTGCGCACCGGCATTATTTTCCAAAGTCAGCATCCTTCTTTTTTTCATCAATAGTTTTTTCATCTCCACAGACGGAAACGGCCAAACCTGAGACAGATGGACAAACCCAACCTTACCTTTTGTCTCTTCACAGACTTCCTTCATCACACCATAAGTGGAACCGAATCCAATCAATACTGTCTTTGCCTCACGAACATCAAATGACGGTTTCTCGATCTCACGGCTCAGACCCTGCATTTTCTTATACAATCTTTTTTCGACCATCCTGTTCCGAATGGTTCCTTCCTCGGTGATATGCCCCTCTTCCGTATGTTCATCACTGTCCACATAAATAACATCTTCAATCCAGGAAGGTATGGCGCGCGGTGAGATACCCGATTTTGTCAAACGATACCTCAAATAATTCGTAACATTGGCGGATTCCTCTTTTGAGATGATGGATCTCCGAACCTTGACAGCATCCTGCCGGATCAATTCGATATTACGGGTCGAATCGGCCAAATGCTGATCTGTCATGATCAAAACGGGGATCTGATATTTTTCCGCCAGATTGAAAGCCTTGATGGTCAGATAAAAGGCCTGTTCAATCGTCCCCGGGGCATAAATCGCCCGGGCAAATTCACCGTGACCAGCATGGATAAGAAAATTCAGATCGGATTGTTCTGTCCTGGTAGGAAATCCCGTAGCAGGCGCGGGCCTTTGAGCATCCACAATGACGACGGGCGTTTCAGTCATTGCGGCAAGGCTCAACCCTTCAACCATGAGGGCAAATCCTCCACCGGACGTTCCGGTCATCGCACGCACTCCGGCGAAAGACGCTCCAATCGCCATATTGATCGCAGCAATCTCGTCTTCAGCTTGTTCCACCAGAATATTAAAATCCTTGGCAAAATGACTCACGACATTCAAGATGCTCGTTGATGGTGTCATCGGATAGGCCGAATAAAACTTGCACCCTGCTTTGATGGCACCAAGCGCAATGGCATCATTGCCATTCATCATCATTTCGCGCTTGGAATGTCCCGGAGTGAGCTTGAATGAGACGTCCCGAAAGTTGCTGGTCGCATACTCATACCCTGTTTTAGCCGCAAGAATATTTTTATTGATCACATCTTCTTTCTTATTCGAAAAAGTTAATCGCAACTGCCTTTCTACGGCAGCGAAATCCAATTTGATCAATCCGGCAATAAGCCCGCAGGAAACCGAATTGACATAGATTTCGCTCCCGCCTTTATCCAACGCTATCTGATATAACGGAACATCGAAAAACGCCCCATCATGGACTTCGAGATTAAATTTTTTTCCGTCTGCGACAAGCACACCTTCTTTGCACAGGTCTTTCCTATGGAGCGAAACGCTTTCACGATCGAGCGCTACCAGAATATCCGTTTTTTCCCGATGCGATTGCAGAGGATGGCTGGAAACACGTATTTGAAAATAATTATTGCCGCCCCGAATCCGCGACATGTAATCTTGGTTTGAAAAAAGGTCGAATCCTTCTTTCCTGAAGATGTCGCACAAAACAGTCCCGACGGTTTGCATTCCTTGTCCGGCTTCACCGGCGACCCGCACGGTCAGTTCATTATTCCCCATTTTACCCACCTCATAGGCTTTGAAAGCAACCCTAAATATCTTATCAAACAGATAGGGGGAATTAAAAGAACAAATCCTTTTGATAAAGATTCGCGGAGGCCCACCCTAGGACATCTGGATCTATGATAAATCGACTGAAGTTATCGATCTCAACCGCGACCTGAAGTGTTTTGATGGGAATGAAACGAAATACGGACTATTTCTTTAAATAGTCTTCGATCATGCCGCGCGCTTTGAGGAGGGATACTGCGCGGTGCGAAACCTGATGCTTCATTTCGGCACTCACTTGACCAAATGTTTTGCCATAAGGCGGGTAAAAGAAAATAGGATCATAGCCGAATCCGCCGGTTCCTTGAACGGTCCGGCTAATCAAGCCCTGCACTTCACCTTTGACAAGGCCTATGAGGCGGGTGGGCTCTGCAAGGGCGACCGCTGACACGAAACGTGCACAACGTTCACCGTCGGGAACATTTTCCATCAGACTCAGAACTTTCCGATTATTCGCCTGATCGTCTTTGCTCAATCCCGCGAACCTTGCAGAAACGACGCCCGGCGCACCATCAAGCGCATCACAACAAAGCCCTGAATCCTCGGCGAGAGTTAAAAGTCCAGCCTGTTTGGCATATCCCAGGGCTTTGATTGCAGCATTTTCTTCAAATGTCTTGCCGTCTTCCGGAACTTCCTGAAAACCCGGAAGTTCACGAAGGCAGACTACGTCAACGGACATCCCCTTAAGCAACTCCTGAAGTTCCTTCAACTTTTTTTGATTGGTTGAAGCAACTAATAGCTTTAACCGCTGACGAATCATATACGAACGGTTCTTTTCTGCAAACGAATCAGTTGCATGATACCTGTCTTCGCGAGACTCAGCATCGCATCCATATCCTTTTTGGTATAGGGTTTCTTTTCCGCGGTCCCCTGCACTTCGACAAAGTTTCCCGCAGAGGTCATCACCACATTCATGTCAACTTCTGCCCTGGAATCCTCTTGATAATTAAGATCCAGCATGGGCTTTCCATCGATCATGCCGACACTAACCGCCGCGACATAATCCAAGATCGGCGATTCGATGATCCGTCGGTTCTCGCGTAGCTTCTCCACCGCCTCAGCGAGCGCGATGAAACATCCTGTAATCGAGGCCGTTCTCGTCCCTCCGTCACCCTGCAGAACATCGGCATCAAGCAATATTGTCTTTTCGCCCAATCTATTCATGTCAACCACGGCACGCATACTCCTTCCGATGAGACGTTGAATTTCCTGTGTGCGTCCCGAAGGACGCCCTTTGACGGATTCACGCGGAATGCGTTCCGTACAGGACGCAGGAATCATTGCATATTCAGCCGTAACCCAACCGGAACCTTTCCCTTTCAAAAAGGGCGGAACTCTATCCTCCACACTAGCGGAACATATCACTTTGGTATCGCCCATCTCAATCAGACATGAGCCAAAAGCATTTTTCATAAAACTGGTTTTGATACGGACTTTTCGAAGTTCATCCGACTGACGGTTATCATTACGCAAAGGAACCTCCTTACGGTATTTTTAATATTTTGTGAAGCCGCGGGATAATCCTGATATCGGGAACAAAACGCGAGCCGATGCGCTGCATCGATTCCAGGATCTGCATCAACCCCGGATCTTCATGCCCTTCGCATTGCGAAGAGACCGGCATTAAAATCACGGGGCGCGTTGCATCCACTTCCGCGACGATCCGAACAAGATCCTCGAACTCTTCGACATCGACACCGCGGGATATCACCATTTTGATAAAAACATCTCTGCTTTTTGCAACACGCAGAAACTGTTCATGCTCGATTTTAAAACTTCTTTCTCCGGTGACACTGGCAAGCTTCATATCCATGGCGATACAATCGCACCATTCTACAACCTCTCGGAGCGCTTGCCAAAGGACCCCGTTGGTTTCCAAGAAAACACGAAATCGTGCTTCCTTCAACCGCATCATGAGCGGCTTGATAAACGTCAAATTCATCAGCGGCTCACCTCCCGTAAGACTCACATATTGATGCGGTCCATTCGCTTGGTCCATTTGAATGGCTTTGGCCATGACACCATCCAAAGACATCATGATTGCCGGCTTTTCAGACTCGTCACAATATTGGCAATGGAGATGGCAACCTTCAAAACGGATGAAAAGATGTCTTTGTCCGATGTAAAGACCTTCGCCTTGTAGCGAGGAGAATATTTCCGAAACGCGAGTCGATTGCTCAATGGCCGGAAGATGCATAAATCTCTAAAGGATCGGGAATCCCTGCCTCCCGAAATCCTTTTGCTCTCAATTGACAGGAGTCACATTCACCGCACGGTGCTTTTCCGCCCCTGTAACATGACCAAGTTTTTTCAAATGGGACCCCCAGCGACTTTCCCCATAAAACGATATCTTTTTTGTTCATCATCAACAGCGGGGCTTCGATCCGAATGATTTTACCCTCGGTTCCTGCCTTCGTCCCCAGACGTATCACATGGTCGAATGCCGCCAAATATTCAGGCCGGCAATCCGGATAACCGCTGTAGTCCACGGCATTGACACCGATAAAAAGACTTTCGGCACATCGCGCTTCCGCATATGACGCGGCCATGGATAGAAAAATACTATTACGAGCTGGCACATAGGTAGGCGGAATGCATTGATTCATCTCGGCTTCACTTCGTCCCACAGGGATCGATAAATCAGTATCCAGCAACGCGCTGCCCTTCCATGGAAGGCTCAATTCAATCACTTGATGCTCGATGCCAAGATCTCGTGCGATCACGCGTGCTGCTTCGATTTCGCACGCATGGCACTGCCCGTAATAAATCGTTAAGGCCAGAACGGTATAGCCATATTGTCGCGCAACGTAGAGTGTCGTCGTTGAATCCAACCCCCCGGAAAAAAGGCAAACGGCTTTTTTCATTTTCGGCACCTAAAATCCCCGCACGATTTGGACCTTATGCAATTTTTCGCCTAAAAATTTTTCGCCGACCTGTTTGAAATTTCTCGGCATATCGCTCACAAAAACACGAAGTTCTCCTTTGCGTTTCGATTTAGAAACCAATCCTTGCCGGATTAAAATAGATTTCAGTTTTTTGACCGACGGTCTAGCTGAATCGATCAACTGGACCCTTGGTCCGAGCACCTTCCGAATGCTTGCTTTGAGCATTGGATAATGGGTACAACCCAAGATTAACGTATCAATATTCTTATGCCGAAGCCCCCCTAAATATCTCCTAACAATCTGTTCGGTAATCGGATCCTCCAGCCATCCTTCCTCCACCACTGGCACAAAGAGAGAACACGCACGACTAAAAATCCGGAGGTTTGGATTGATTTTCCTCAAAGATCTTTCATAAGCTTGGCTGGCAACCGTCGCATGGGTAGCGATAAGCCCGACCCTACCCGTATGAGTAACACACGCTGCAGCTTCCACAGCTGGCATAATCACATCGATGATCGGAATGCCAAAATGATCTCGCAAGAAATGATAGGCAGCACTCGATGAAGAATTACAGGCGACCACAATCGCCTTGACCTTTTGTTTCAGAAGAAAAAGAGTATTTTGGATCGAAAAATTTAAGATCTGCTCTTTTGATTTAATGCCGTACGGAAGTCTGGCGATATCGCCAAAATACACGATCGATTCATGCGGCATTTCGCGGCGCAACTCTTTCACCACCGTCAAGCCGCCTAGACCAGAGTCAAACACGCCGATCGAACGATTTTGAATACCTTGCAATGGTTGTGACAATCCTGAACTCAATCCTTTGCTTCCAAAAATGGTTTGATGCGC
Organism: Candidatus Omnitrophota bacterium; assembly: GCA_028713205.1. Classification (GTDB taxonomy): domain Bacteria; phylum Omnitrophota; class Omnitrophia; order Omnitrophales; family Aquincolibacteriaceae; genus JAQTOZ01. The sequence goes on along the minus strand of JAQTOZ010000093.1, from coordinate 4,542 downwards.
GTGACGGCTTTTTGCATAATCGGTTCGCCCGACACAAGTGCGAAACCGACATAGCCTTCACCATACTCGCTAGAACCCGTAACCGGAGCGATTGCGCGGCGCAAATCCTTTTCGATCTTCTCGTTAAATTTGGAATAACGATGAATCCCCTTCATGTCCATGGCCTCCCGCATCGCATGGACCACATGCGGCGGCGCCAAATCGGGATTGCCCATGCTCAGATCGATCACATCCATTCCCTGGGCCTTGACCTCCTGCTTGAGATTGTCCACGATGGTAAAAAGATACGGCGGCAATCGTTTCATCCGGTTTGCTTCACGCATATGCATTGTCGACACCACTCTCTGTTCCAGCTTAGAAAACTGTGATTTCAATCCACAAACTCACACAAACTTAAAATAAAACTATTTCATCGCGCTTGGCGTGGCCCGGTGCTTCTCTTTCGACGGGACTACTTACTTTTCGTCTTCGTCTTCTTCTTCATCCTCATCCTCGTCATCCTCTTTTTCGGCCTTTCCCGCGGCGTCATCGATCGTACACAACACCTCACCCTTGGCCACCAACTCGCCTTCATCATAATAGACTTCCGCCAGAATTCCGGAAGCCGTCGCCTGAATGCTGATCACGCCGTCCTCCGTGATGAGCTCGACCAGATTGTCACCCTCCTCGACCGGATCCCCTTCTTCGAAAAACCACGTTTGAATCGTCGCTTCATCCTGATCTTTCGCCAACCCACTCAATGTCACCTCGATCATACCCTGGACTCCCCTTGTTAAAAAATCGATTCTGAATGCCGAAAAACCTCACCTGCCTGATAAGAACTTCGCACCCAAGGCCCAGAAAAAACATTCCGGAACCCCATCCCGCGCAGCACCTTTCCGAGCTCCTCAAATTCCGTCGGCGTTTTGAACTTCGCAACCGGCCAATGCCCCGGTCCCGGTGACAAATACTGCCCGATCGTCAAAATATCGCAACCGGCCTTGCGCAAATCCGCCGCGGCCTCGAGCATTTCCGCATCGGTTTCGCCGAGCCCCGCCATCAAACCGCTTTTGGTCACCAGCTCCGGACAAATCTCTTTGACCTGCGACAACACCCGCAACGATCGATCATAATCGGCCTGCGGACGAATGTCCCGCTGCAACCTCGCAACCGTCTCAAGATTATGATTGAACACATCCGGCCGCGCCCCGCTGACCCTCGCGATCAATTCCCGCCGCGCGTGAAAATCCGGCGTCAAGACCTCGATCTTGGTTTCCGGAATTTCACACCGGATGGCCCGGACCGTTTCCGCAAATTGCCCCGCTCCTTCATCGGCCAAATCGTCACGCGTCACCGAAGTCACGACCACATACCGCAGCCGCATGGCCTTGGCCGCCCTCGCAACACGCTCCGGCTCATCGGAACAAACCGGCTCGCCCGCTCCCGATTCGACCGCACAAAATCCGCAGCGCCGCGTACACGAACGCCCCAGAATCATGAACGTCGCCGTCGACTGAGAAAAACATTCGCCGCAATTCGGACAAAGAGCGGATTCGCAAACCGTATTCACCCGATATTGCTCAAGAATCGCGCGCGTCACTTTCGTGGACGCACCGGGCAACTTCCGTTTGAGCCAGCTCGGCAATCGTTTGCGTGTAACTCCAACCACTAAAGGGCCTTAGGTTAAATTTAAAAAATGAAATCAAATCCCATAATTCAGAACGGAAAGTTTGTACCAAAAAGGCGACAGAGTGTCAAGCCCGATCATCATACTTTGGCCCGCTAAGTCCTTAAAACGTTAAGAGTTAAGGGCCTTTTCGAGCTCTTCGTTCGGAATTCCGATATGGATCACGGCTATTTTCCCCGCGTATTCGGGCCCCCGGCCTTCAAACAAGCCTTTCTTCGGAAGCCCCAGAGTCGCCGTATGCGTCGCCCGCACGGCACAACCAAGGACCTCGCCCGTATCCGCGTGTATCCCGGACGGGACATCCACCGCGACCACGGTCTTCGCAGCCTGATTGATCGCCTCCACGGCCTGACGATAATTTCCGGCCGGAGGTGCATGCAGGCCGACGCCGAACAACGCATCCACAATCACATCGGAACGTTCGACATAAGCGATCAATTCCTCTTTCGTGACCGCCTCGCCGACAGCAACCACCGGAATCTTCATCCGCACCGCAATCGCATAATTGACGGCCGGATCATCCTTCAGCTTCGCCGCATCTCCAAAAAGGAGAATCAAAACCTGGCATCCCCGATTCGCCAAATGCCGCGCCACCACAAAACCGTCGCCCCCATTATTTCCTTTTCCGGCAAAAACCGTCACACGGCACCTGCGCGACAAATCGAAAATAAACTCCGCGATCCCTCGCCCCGCGTTCTCCATCAACAAAAGCCCGGGGATCCCGTATTCCTCGATCGCCTTCCGGTCAAGCGCCTGCATGACCGCCGCGGTTACCCCGCGCATGACCGCACCTCCTTCGGTTCCCGGTCCATCGTCCCTTCCGATGGTCTCGAATGCAGCGGGCAAAACGTCTTGAATCCGATCCAGTACCGGTACTTGCAACATTTGTTCAAATTGTACGTCGGTATCCTTTTTTGCATCCCGATCCATTTTCGCAACAAAGCCGGAGCTTGCAGATAGTCGATACAAGACCGGATAAACCTATCCTTGTTCTGCATGTAACCGTGAAGCAGCGTTTTCTCCGGATCGGCAATCAACTGGGGATAATCGAACTCCGTCGCAAACGCAAACTGTCGCGAAGCCTTCAACCGTCCCGCCGGTTCCAGCACCCGGGATATCAACAAATCAAAAGTGTCCGTACACCGCGCCGGCAAAAGATCGGAAAGGTTTTTCGCATAACAGGCCCCCCCGTTGATATGCGCGCCTCGCGCCTTGCCAAACAAATACATCAGCGGAAGGAACAGCCCCATCACCGGCGCATCCTTGGCACTCAACCATTCCGCATGGAGCCGGTCCAGCCAATCCGGTTTGCACGGGAGCATGTCCGACTCAAGCCATAAAAAAAATCCGTCATCCCGCTCATACTCGGCGCCGATATACCTCATCACTTCCCAAAACATTTCCGAAGCCCGCTGAGGATATCGCATCTCCTGGGTATGACATTGCATCTCCCGCGTCGGGGCAAATTTCGAGAAGGCGCCGAACAGTTCCGCATCCGGCCCCGCCGGCAGCACAGAGGCCAGCAAAACTTCGCAGGCCACATTCGAGCGGGTATAGCCGGACATAAAGCCGGCGATACGCAGGTATCTCTCAATCTCTTCTGGGCAATAATAAGGAATCACGATGACGTGTTTCATTTTTATATTTTCGAATGGATACCGTTGCCGCATTCACCGGCACAAGCGGAGGGCCGGCAAAGCTCTCCGACAAAGGTCTGATGGCGCAACGCGATAATTTTTACCTTTTGAAAGGTCCCCAGGAGTAATGCCTCACCCGGACAGACCACCTTCTTCTCCTCATGAGAGCGACCCAAAACCTCGCAACGCTTCTTCGGGCTGTGACCTTCAACGAATACCTCGACCGTTCTGCCGAGCCAGCGGCGGTTTTCCTCGGTTGTGATCCGGTCCTGGATTTTCAACAATTCCGCAAGGCGCTTTTCCTTGATAGGGATCGGCACGTCATCGACAAGTTTTGAGGCCGGAGTGCCCGGCCTGACGGAATATTTGTAAAGAAACGCGCTGTCGAACCGAATTTCCTCCAGCGCCCGCACATTTGCCAGGTGATCATCAGCCGACTCCCCCGAAAATCCGGCGATCATGTCCGTCGTCAACGAAATTTCCGGCACAAGCTTTCGCAGCAAATCAATTTTTTGTTTGAATTCCTCATACGTATGCATCCGTTTCATCCGTTTAAGCATACGGTCCGAACCCGACTGAAGCGGCAAATGAAACCGTCGCGAAATTTTCGGGTTGCGGGCGATGACCTGAAAAAGTTCCGCCGTCGCATCCTGAGGATGAGATGTCGTGAACGAAATCCGTTCCAGCCCTTCGATCTGACAAAGCATCTCCAAGAGCTGCGGAAATGATGTCTGACTGCCATTGCGTGGGAACGAAGCGACCGAAGCAATCCCATCGATCGGAGATTGCCCGCCTGCCGGCGAGGCAGGCTTCGTCGTCCCGCCACAGGTGGGACTCCGCGCAATGACATTGAAGTTAACCGCACCTGGCACCGGTGCAACCTTACCGTCTTGGGACTGCTCTCCACGATAGCTATTCACATTCTGCCCCAGCAACGTGATCCACTTCACCCCTTCGCCCACAAGCCGCGTTGCCTCACGGCACACCTCACGGGCCGGCATCGAAACTTCGCTACCGCGCGTTTTAGGAACAATACAAAACGTACACTCCTTGTCGCACCCGGTCATAACCGGAAGCCACGCATGAAACCTGCCGCGCCGTTTGATCTTGTCGGTATACTCGATGGATATTCCGTCCCGTTGGATTTTCGCAACCTGTTTGCGCCGTTTGTAAACATCGGTAATTACATCCGGCAAGTCCTTGATATTGCGCGTCCCGACCATAAAATCCAGCTGCGGG
>JAQTOZ010000092.1 GCA_028713205.1 Candidatus Omnitrophota bacterium | reverse complement strand
GGTGCCGGGCTTGGTCCCGCGATGGATGGTCACGAATTCACGGATTTTGTTGTGATTGCCGATCTTCGTGTAGGTCGGCTCGCCCTTGAAGGCCACGTCCTGCGGCGTGTGGCCGATGACGGTATACATATGAATTTCATTGTGATTGCCGATCTCGGTGCCGGTCGAAATGATGGTCCCCGCCTGAATGATGTTGTTCGAGCCGATTTTGACACCGTCCTCGATGATCACATGCGGACCGATCACGTTCCCGGTCCCGATTTCGGTGTTTTTTCCGATGATGGCTGTCGGATGGATGTTTGACATTCGCGTATTCTATCATAGGAGCGATTGGAATCAAGAAGCGAGCAGAACAGACCCAAGTCCCAAGACCCAAGACACAAGACTAAGAGCGGAGAGCGTAAAGCATTCAGCTGCCGCCGAGGCCGGTATAACGGATAGGTTGGCTTACCAAACGCTAAACGCTCTACGCTAAGATTATGAGATCCTTCGACTCCGTCCTGCCTTTGGCGGGACTCCGCTCAGGATGACAGTAGATGATAAGTCACTAACGGCTGAGGATTCGATCCTACAGTATTTTTCCTTGGGTCCTGGGACTTGGGTCTGCTTTTTACACTTTTCCCAATATCAGAATGGAATTTTTGCCGCCGAAGCCGAAGGAATTTTTCATCGCGATTTCGATCGAGGCCTTGCGCGATTCGTTGGGGACATAATCCAGATCGCATTCCGGGTCAGGCACGGTGTAGTTGATGGTGGGCGGGATTTCGCCGTGTTCCATGGCCAGTATCGTCGCCACGAGTTCCACACTCCCCGCGGCACCGATGAGATGCCCGATCATGGACTTGGTGGAGCTGATCGGGATCTGATAGGCACGTTTTCCGAAAACTTTCTTGATAACCATGGTCTCGGTCTTGTCATTGAGCGGTGTGGAAGTCCCGTGCGCGTTGATATATTGCACATCATCAGGCGTGACACCGGCATTGGACATGGCCAGGTTCATCGCGCGCACGGCCTCCGTCCCTTCCGGGTCCGGCGCCGTCATGTGATAGGCATCGCAGGTCATGCCATGCCCCAGAATTTCGGCGTAAATATGCGCCCCCCTGCTTTTGGCGTGTTCGTATTCCTCGAGCACGAGCATCCCCGCCCCTTCGCCGAGCACAAATCCGTCGCGGTCGCGGCTGAACGGCCGTGAGGCCTTGGCGGGATTATCGTTGCGGGTGGACAAGGCGCGCGCGACACAAAACGCCGCCAGCACCCCGGGATAAATGGAGGCCTCGGCGCCGCCCATCAAAAGGAAATCCACGGTGCCGCTGCGAATAGCGTCCGTGGCATAGCCGCAGGCATCCGATGCGGAGGAACAGGCGGTCGCAATCGAAAAGCTGGGGCCTTTGACCCCGAGTTCGATGGAAACATTGCTCGCGCAGGCGTCCGGAAACGAGGCCAGCGCGGTAAACGGGTTGATACGCATCGGCCCTTTTTCCATCAGGGTCTTGTGCTGTTCGAGGATATAGCCGTGACCGGCCATGGCGGTACCGATAATGACACCGGTGCGCTCGCGCTCCGATGCGGTCAATTCGAGGCCCGCATCTTGCAGGGCCATTTTGGAACAGGCCACGGCCAGCTGCGAGGTACGGTCCATTCTTTTCAAACGTTTGGGATGGATGAAATTGCCGGGATCGAAATCCCTGATTTCGCCCGCGAATTGGGTGGTAAACGGAGTGGGGTCAAACGATTCGATACGCCGGATACCGGACTGACCCTGACGAATAGCGGACCAGAAAGCGTCCCGGCCGAAACCGACCGAAGACACAACCCCAACGCCCGTTACTACGACACGCCGTTGAGGGGTCCGTATTGAAAACACCGAAGGTTATCGAGTGCCAGGGAGAGACGCCGTTTCACCCTTCATCGTCAGAGCAATGCGCCGTCCCTCGTGATCGACATGGAGAACAGATACCGCAATGGTATCGCCCACGTGAAACTGCTTCTCAAGCTTGACCGGTGTCATGTTGGGAATTTCGGAAATATGGACCAACCCTTCCACGCCGCTGTCCAATTCGACGAACAACCCGAAATTGGCCAGCCGTGTCACTTTGCCCACCGTCTGCAGACCCGAGAAAAGACTTTTCGTCAACGTGTCCCAGGGATCGTCGGAAAGCTGCTTGATCCCCAAAGAAATTTTCTGGGCCTGAGGGTCGATCGAAAGCACCATCACCTCGACCGCGTCGCCCTTCTTGAGGAACTCACTGGGATGATTCACCTTTTGCGTCCAGGAAATATCGGAGATATGCACCAAACCGTCGATGCCCGGCTCCAATTCGACAAAGGCGCCGTATTCGGTCAGGTTCCTCACGGTCCCTTTGACATGATCGCCCACGTGGTAGCGGTTTTCGATGCTCGACCACGGGCTGTCCTGCATTTGTTTCATGCCGAGCGAAATTTTCTTGCCGGCCTTGTCCAGGTTCAACACAATGACTTCGACCTGGTCGCCGGTCTGTAAAAGTTCCGAAGGATGGTTCACGCGTTTGGTCCAGGAAAGTTCGCTGATATGAACGAGTCCCTCGACGCCCGGTTCCAATTCCACGAAGGCGCCGTAAGGAAGGATGTTGACGACTTTGCCCTTGGTCTGGGTGCCGATCGTATATTTATCTTCGACGGTCGTCCAGGGGTCCTGTCCCTTTTGTTTCAGTCCGAGCGATACTTTCCCTTTGACGCGGTCGATACCGATGACCACGACTTCGAGTTCGTCGCCGAGCTTGACCATTTCGGAAGGATGGGAGATACGCCCCCAGCTCATGTCCGTCACGTGCAACAGGCCGTCCAGATCGCCCAAATCGATAAAAACCCCGAAATCCGTGATGTTTTTGACACGGCCCATGACCACTTGGTCCTCTTTGAGACTTTCCAGCTTGCGGGTACGGGCTTCGCCCTTTTCTTTTTCAAGATAATCTTTGCGCGAGACAACGACGTTCTTGCGCTTCTGATTGATTTTTACGATAACAAACTTGCTTGTCAGACCCAAAAATTGGTCGAGGTTCCGTGTGGGTTTGATGTCCACCAGCGAGGCCGGCAGAAAGGCTTCCATGCCGATATCGGCCATAAAACCGCCGCGCACTTTCTTGAAGATCTTGCCCTCGACGATACTCCCTTCCTGGGAATTCACCAGCAAATCGCTCCAGGTCCGCTGGCGATCTGCTTTTCTCTTGGATAGGATGACGACACCGTGTTCGTCGTCAAAAGATTCAAAGAGGACTTCGACTTCCATCCCTTCTTGAATGCTGGAAGGATCCAGAAATTCATCAAGGCTCAAAACACCTTCGGCTTTATAGCCGATGTCCACAACCACGTCTTTCGCGCGCCTGGCAACGATCTTGCCGCGAACCACGTCCCCTTCTTTGAAATTCTGGAATGTCTTCTCGTATAACTCAGCAAATAGCGATTTCATGGAATACAAAGGCCTCCTTAAAGGAAGATACTGAAATTTTCTATCGAATAAAGCCAGGACAATACTCGGATTTGGCTCTACAAATAGAAGTAGTGAAGTAATTATAGCAGAAAGCTTTACATTGCAAAGCTAAATTTCTTGCCTCTTCCGGCGCGCCTCTTCGAGCAAACGGACCAATTTGCGGCTATGGCTTGCCCCGTAAGCCTTTCGGAAGGCCCTGATTTGTTGCTCAAAGCGCGCGAGCGAATTCAAAATTTCTTTCCGGTTGGCCTGAAAAATCGGAAACCAAATCGAAGGATGTCCTTCGGCGACGCGTGTGACGTCCCGGTATCCGGCGGCGGCAAATTTGAGAAATTTCTTCTGCGTACCGAGCACGAGGCAAACCGCCAGCAGGTGCGGCAAATGGCTGATCTCCCCTACCAGCTTGTCATGTTCGCGCGCGGACATTTCGATGACGCGCGGGCTGATTTTTTTCCAGAATCCTTTGACGGCGGCATAGGCCCCGGCATCTTTGGGTTCCGGACGGATCAAAAAGGTATAGCCCTGATCGTAAAGCCACGGGGTCGCGGACTCCATGCCCCTCTCGTGGGAGCCCACCATGGGATGCGCGCTGACAAAACGGATATGTTTCCATTTTCTTCCCGAAATCCGACGCAGGATGGTTTGCTTCACGCTGCCGACATCCGTGACGAGGGCGCCGTCCTTCGCGCTTGGGTCGATAAGTTTCAGCATGCGGGACAAACAATCGACGGGTGTACAGACGACGATCAAATCGGCACCGGCAACCCCTTTGGCCAAATTCGTGGTCGTCTCGTGTACCCACATCTTTTTGCGGGCCAATCCCAAGGCGGCGCGGTTACGGCTGACTCCGGTCAGGAATGCGTTCGGAAAATGGCGTTTTGCGGCGGCGGCCAGAGAACCGCCCATCAAGCCCATCCCGATAATCGCGATTTTTCGGAGATTCATAAAGGCCCTCTAAACTTCCCTGCCGACGGCTTCGGCCACCGGCCGAAGTTCCTTGATCAATTGTTCGAACTGGCTGAACACCAGCGACTGGGGCCCGTCACTGACGGCCTGTTCCGGCTGGGGATGAACCTCCACCATGATGGCATCGCAACCTGCCGCCACACCGGCGCGGGCAACGGGAATGATGCAATCGCGTTTGCCCGTGGCGTGGGACGGGTCGACCAAAATGGGGAGATGCGATTCCCGCTTCACGACCGGGATCGCGTTGATATCGCAGGTGTTCCGCGTCGCGGTCTCGAAGGTACGGATGCCGCGTTCGCCGAGCAGAATCTTGAAATTGCCTTTCGAAAGCAGGTATTCCGCCGATAGCAGGAGCTCTTCCACGGTCGCGCTCAGGCCGCGTTTGAGCAACACGGGTTTTTTGCAGAGCCCGCATTCTTTTAAAAGATCGTAGTTTTGCATATTGCGCGCGCCGATCTGAAGCATATCGGCATAGTGCGCAACCAGCTCGACGGTGCGTGTGTCCATCACCTCGGTCACCACCAAAAGTCCGTTGGCGTCCGCAGCTTCGCGCAGGTATTTGAGACCTTCTTCGCCCAGACCCTGAAAGGAGTACGGGGAGGTGCGCGGTTTGAATGCCCCGCCGCGCAAAAATGTCGCGCCGGCTTTCTTGACGGCCTCCGCGGTTTTCATCAGCATGTCACGTCCTTCCACCGAACACGGACCGGCCATGATCACGATGCGTTTGCCGCCGACCTTGACGCCGTTGGCCATTTCGAAGACCGTGCCTTCCGGTTTGAAGTCACGGCTGGCCAATTTGTAGGGACGTAAAATCGACATGACCGATTCGACGCCGGGAAAGGCCTCGAGCGGTTTCACGCGGATTTTGTCTTCTTCGCCGATGACACCGATGATGGTGCGCTCCACTCCGCGCGAGACTTGCGTTGTCAGCCCGAGCTCCTTCACCTTTTCGCAAAGATGATTGATTTCACCGGGTGTTGCCGTCGCCTTCATTACGATAATCATAAATTCAAGTCTCCTTTTGCTATATTCTTAATGTTCAGACCAAAGACCATAAACCATAGACCATAGACCACAGACCGAAGACAAAAGACCTTTTTTAGGTCTGTCGTCTTTGGTCTGTTGTCTGTAGTCTTATCGCTTACAGCTTACAACCTATCGTTTGCTATCTCGTTGCCGCGCGTTCTCTCAGGCACGCCCTCAACGCCCGCACAAAATGGGCGTTCTGACTGCGCCGTCCCACGGTCACACGGATCCAGTCCGGAAGTTTGTATCCGCCCATCGGTCTGACAATCATGCCGTGCTTCAACATCGCGCGGCAAAGCGCATCGCCGTCGCCGCCGACTTTGACCAGGACAAAGTTTGCCTGGCTCGGCAAATATTCCAGGCCCAGCTTTTTGAAATGGCGGTAAAGATAACGGCGGCCGCTATCGACCAGGCGCTTCGTGCGCCACAGGAAAAACCGGTCATCCAGGGCCGCGGTCGCCGCCGCCTGGGCAATCGAATTGACGTTAAACGGCTGCCGCACTTTGTGCAGGTAACCGATAATGTCCGCGTGGGCCACGGCATATCCGACCCGCAAACCGGCCAACCCGTAAGATTTGGAAAAAGTGCGCAGCAGGATCAAATTGGGCCTGTCCGTCTTCACGTAAAAAAGCATATGCGGAAAATCCTTGGCCTCGACGAAATCCACGTAGGCCTCGTCAAAAATAACCAGTGCCGATTTGGGGACACGCGCGAGAAATTCCTCCACTTCCTGGACGTTCACGTACGTGCCGGTCGGATTGTTCGGATTGGCGATAAAAATCAGTTTGGTCCGTTCTGTCACCGCGTCGGCAATCGCCTTGAGATCGTAGCGGTAATTTTTCATCGGTACGTTGATGAACTTCGCGCCGCAAAGCTGCGTGATGATCGGATAAACCAGAAAGGACATCTCGGCGGAGATGACTTCGTCCCCTTCCGACAAGAAACCGCGCGTCAGGAGCTCGATGATTTCATTGGAGCCGTTGCCGATGATCAACTGGTTCTCCGCGACGCTCAATTCCTGCGCCAGACGCCGGACCAGATAAAAGCAGGCCCCGTCGGGATAAATATGCGCCTCACGAATGGCCCGGCGCATGGCCCACAGAGCTTTACGCGAAGGCCCGAGCGGATTTTCATTCGACGCCAGCTTGACGACGTTGCGGATCCCAAGCTCGCGCTCCACTTCCTTGATCGGCTTGCCCGGCTGATAAGGTTTGATGGCCTGAATAAAACTCTTAAATAGATTTTTCATGGTCATAGCTTTCAAAAAGTTGAAGACTCAAGTCCCAAGACTCAGGACTCAAGACCACAAGCTTAAGTCTCGGGTGTACTGTTCACAAGAGATGTTTACAGATATCAAGGTGTCATCCCGAGGGAGTCCCACGCCACCGCCTTTGGCGGGGTCCCGTCCGAAGGCGGGATTGGCGGGACGAGTCGAGGGATCTGTTTTAGATTCCTCGACTCCCTCACACAACGCCGTCGCTCGGAATGACAAACAAAAACCTAACATGTCAACTCGACCCTTGAATAGTACCTTGCGTCTTGGGTCATGGGTCGTGGGTCTTGCCGTTTAGGTTTCCTTCGCCCTTGAGGCCGGATAAGAGCCGAGCACTTTCAAAAATTTCACTTTGCCTTCGATTTCATCCAGCATTTTCCGGACGCCCGGGTCATTCACATGACCTTCGAAATCGATGTAGAAATAATAGTCCCACGCCTTGCGTTTGGACGGACGCGATTCGATCTTGGTCATATTGACCTTGTACTTTTTGATCGGATACAACATGTCATACAGCGCGCCGACCTTGTCCTTGACCGAAATCACGAGCGAGGTCTTGTCCTTGCCTGTCCGCGCCGGGATTTGACGCCCGATGACAAGAAATCGCGTCACGTTCTGGGCATAATCCTGAATGTCCGCCGCGCGAATGGGCAGATTGTAAAGCGTCGCCGCGAGTTTGGAGCCGATGGCGGCCGCGTTCTCTTCTTTTTCGGCACGCTGGGCGGCAGCCGTCGTGCTGGCCGTGTCAATCAGTTCGACGCGCGGCAAATGCGCCTCGAGCCAGTGCCGGCACTGTCCGAACACCTGCGGGTTCGAATAGACCCGGCGGATCTGCGGCATTTCAAAATGCGACATCAGGTTGTGGGAAATCTCATAGAGAATTTCCGAACAGATTTTGGAATCCGAATCGACGAACATGTCCAGCGAGTGGCTCACGGCACCTTCGATGGAATTCTCGACCGGGATCACCCCGTAGTCCGCCCGTTTCTGCTCCACTTCCTGAAACACCTCATTGATACTGGCGGTCGGGACATAGCGGACGCTGGAACCGAATTTGGAAATCGAGGCCAGGTGCGTGAAGGTCGCTTCGGGACCCAGATAGGCGATCGTCAGCGGTTTCTCCAGCGCCAGGGACGCGGACATGATTTCACGGTAAATGGATTTCAACGCGTCGTTGGGCAGCGGTCCTTTGCCGGCCAGGACGTCGATTTTCTGATAAATCTGGCTTTCGCGCTCCGGGGCGTAGACCTCCTGCCCCGACTCAGACTTCTTCTTGCCGATCTCCAGCACCAAACCGGTGCGCGCGTTTAAAAGGTCGATAATCTTGCGGTCCAGCTCATCGATTTTCTTGCGTAAGAGTTTCAGATCCACCTTGTGTCTCCTGATTCTTTTCGACATCCGTTTGGGACGTTGCTGCCTCCGGTTCATCCGGTTCCGTTCCTTCCGGTTCTTCCTCCGGTATTGCGGACGTTTCCTCTTCCGGCACTGCGGTCTCCGGGTTCGTTTCCGGATTGGCTTCCGGCACGGTCTCCGCCGGCGTTTCCGGGGTCATGCTGACGATTTGGGCCTTGCCCAGCAATTCTTCTTTCTTCACCGAACTTTCGACGATGGTCTTGATCTCTTCGATGTTCGGAAGGTCCTGGAGCGACTTCAGCCCGAAATGTTCCAGAAATTTTTCGGTGGTCGCATACAGAAAAGGACGTCCGGCAATTTCTTTTTTCCCGACGATCTTGATCAGCCCGCGTTCCATCAGCGTCCCCAAAACCGCGCTGACGTCCACTCCGCGCAAATCCTCGATTTCCGCGCGCGTGATCGGCTGTTTGTAGGCCAGGATCGCCAGCGTCTCGAGCGCCGATTGCGTCGCCTGGCGTACTTTCTTTTGCAGTTCCAGCTTAAAGATCCACGGCGCGAATTCTTTTTGGGTCGCGATTTCGTATCCGCCGGCAATGTCCAGGATCTCAAAGCCGTGGTTCTGCGCCGCATAATCCGCTTTGAGTTCCTGGATGCGGTCCTCGATTTGTTTGGGGGTCAGACCGCGCACAAATTTTTTGAGCTCCGCAATGGTCAGCGGTTTGGAAGCGGCAAAGAGCAGCGCCTCAATCACCTGCTTGGCCTTCGCGGGGTCCAGCGGCGCCGAGGTGTCGATTTTCCCGACCTCAAACCTCGGTCTTTCCTCGGCGGTCTGGCTCGATAATTGTTCCTCCAGGGTCTCCTCGAGTTCGCGCCGGAGCTCTTTCATCTTTTCCGCTTTTTCCTTGGCTTTGATTTCGTCGTCACGGGTACTCATGCTTGGGGCTGCTCCACCTTTTCGATATAGATTTCGGCGAACTGTTTGTCCTGGCGCACGCGCGCGAACTTGGTCCGCACAAGCTCGAGCATCGCCAAAAAGGTCGCGATCAATTCATTGCGGGTCCGGTTCGCCTGAAACAATTGGGAGAACAGGATCCTTTTGCTTTCCATCAACAGTGCCTGAATCTCCGTCATCTTTTCTTCGATGGAAACGATCTCTTCAAAAACCTCGTGCATGTTTTTTCGTCCGGCCTTCGTCAGCACCGTTTGAAAGGCCTGCAAGAGATCGTAGAGATTGGCACTAAACGTATCGATCCCGACGTCCGAGGGATCCAGGTCCGCCAGGTAATAATCCGCAATCTGCCGCGTAAAGATCTGGGCGCGTTCGCCTTCCAGCAGGCCCAGCTCTTTGGCGGCCTCCTTGAAGGCTTGGTATTCCAGAAGCTTTTGCACCAGCTCGGCCCGCGGGTCCCCGCCTTCCTCATCTTCATCGTCCTCGTTCGAAGGCAGCAACATTCTGGATTTGATGTAAATCAGCGTCGCCGCAATCACGATGAATTCGCCCGCGACCTCCAGATCGAGTTCGCGCATCTGCGCCAGATAATCCAGGTATTGCCGCGTGATCTCGGAAATCTGGATATCATAAATGTCCATTTTGTTTTCGCGGATGAGGTCCAGTAAAAGTTCGAGCGGCCCATCGTAAACTTTCAGCGTCACGTGCATCGGATCTCTTTGGGCCACAGGGGCCGTATCGCCCGCGACGGCATCGGGAACCGCCGTATTTTCGACGGGCGTTTCAGGGAGCGGATCCGGCACTTTGTCCTCCGTGGCTTTGACAGGCTCAACCGCTTCGCCCGCGGTCCCGTCATGGCCGGACGGATTGACCGCCGGTTCTTTTTGCTCTTCCTGTTCCCGCGGCTCTCCGGAGATCATCGCATTCCCACAGCTTTCATGGTTTCATCCAGCGTCGCACGCGCCACTTTTTGCGCCTTGTCGCGTCCGAGGTCCAGGATGACGCGGATGTCGTCTTTCCGTCCGGACCATTCCTCGTGGCGTTTGCGTACCGGTGCCAGGAACTCGTTTAATTTAATGGCCATTTCCATTTTGCATTCCACGCAACCCCGCTGGGCCGTACGGCATTCGAAGGCGACCGTTTCCACATTTTCGGGATTCACTATTTTGTGCAAAGCATAAACGGGACAGACTTCCGGATGACCTTTGTCTTCCCGCCTTTTGCGGGCAGGGTCGGTCACCATGGTCTTGACCTTTTTGGTCACTTCCTCGGCGCTGTCCGAAATATAAATGCAGTTGTTGTAACTCTTGCTCATCTTGCGGCCGTCGAGCCCGGGGACGCGCGGGATCTGCGTCAGAATCGCCTCCGGCTCGGTAAAAATTTCTTTCCCGTAGAGATGATGAAAACGCCGCGCGATTTCACGGGTCAACTCCAGATGCGGCAGCTGATCTTCGCCGACCGGGACTTTCTCCGCCTTGTAAAGCAGGATATCCGCCGCCTGAAGCACGGGATACCCCAGGAATCCGTGCGTGTGCAAATCCTTGTTTTGCAGTTCCTTCAGTTGGTCTTTGTAAGTCGGGTTCCGCTCGAGCCAACCGAGGGGCGTGATCATGGACAACAAGAGCGCCATCTCGGCGTGTTCATGCACTTCGCTCTGTACAAAGATCGTGCACTTCGTGGGATCAAGACCACTGGCCAAATAATCAATCATGACCGCCAGCACATTGGCGGCGATTTCGGTATGAGACTCATATTCGGTGGTCAGGGCATGCCAGTCCGCGATCATGAAATAGGCATCCTGCCCTTCCAGTTTTTTATAATTTTCGAGAGTGCCCAGCAAATGACCCAGGTGCAGCTTTCCGGTCGGACGTGTGCCGCTTAGAACTCGTGTAGACATAGGGACTTGGATGATCTCCGTAACCTTAGATTTTGACGCATTTTACAGTATGCCCCGGCCTGTGTCAATTGTGGGAGAAAAACGAGGAGCATAGACCCAGGACCCAAGACTCAAGACCAGCCCTCTACGGTTGTTTTCGGTCTTGGGACTTGGGTCCCGCCACAAAGAAGGCGGGCAAGCTTGGGTCTTGGGTCCTGGGTCTTGCGTCCTGGGTCTGATTCTAGCAACAGCTGCAGGGCTTCGAAGCATTCCCCGTAATCAAATAGCCCGCCCGCTTCATGGCTTTCGCCATTCTGGCAAAGGCTTGGACGGGGGTCCTGCCTTCCGTGAGATTGCTCATACAAATCGCGGCATACCCGCGACGGTTCGCAATTTTAAAAATCCAAACTTTGTTGCCTGACATTTTTTTCAGAATTTTCTTGGCCATGGTTTCTCCTTGGTAATGGTATTTGAAATATCGGCAGAATCGCGGGAATTTTGTAGCACTGAACAAGACCCAGGGTCCAAGGCTCAAGACCCAAGACTCAGGACGCAAGACAAGAGCGATAAGCGTGGAGCGGATAGACAAGCAGCAAGAAGGCCTCGGAGTATGGGTGTAGAGGTATCGGATAAGTAAGAGGTAAGAAGTTTCGAGTTTTGAGTTTAACGTCAGACGGAAGACCGAAAGCGGCGATCCGTTCTCCGTCATTGCGAGGCGGTGCCCAAATAAGCCGAAGCAATCTCATTGATAATTTTTCCCTTAAAATCAAAGCCATAGCGAAACAATCGCAAAACAGAGATCGCCACGTCCCCTCCGGGGACTCGCGATGACGGATAAAGAGGATGCATTACGGTCTTGGGTCTTGGGTCTTGGGTCTTGGGACTTGGGTCTGGGGACTGGATCTACTTCACTTGCACGACTTGTTTGACTTCGGGG
>JAQTOZ010000091.1 GCA_028713205.1 Candidatus Omnitrophota bacterium | reverse complement strand
TTCCAGGCTTAAGGCAGACTACAGACGGCATAGAGGCTTAAGCCAACGGAATAAAATTCAATACCTAAAATGGTATTGTTACTTCAAAAATAGCAACACTCTGTAACCTTTATGCCCGGAATGACAATTTTATCATTCTAATCAGAACATTGATGGAACGTTAGATGCTAAATCTTCGCAGGCACAACCCGACGAGCAAAACCATGCACCCTGCCGCCAGAAAGAGCCAGCTCAACCGGACCCCCCGACGCCAGGAATGCGGTTCGTAAATGAATTTCACTTCGTGCATGCCCTGAGGCACGGCCACGGCTCTGAACGAATAATCGGCCCTCAAGATCTTGACCGGTTGCCCGTCCAATTCGGCACGCCATCCCGGAAAATAATTGTCCGACAAAACCAGAATGCCGCTCTGCTTCGCGGAGACATGCAGTTTGACTTCATGCGGCGCATATCGGGTGATAATCACGCGATCTTCCTTAACCGGCTTCGAGGGAGAGATCAAGATGACGGAAGGCCTTTCTTCCAGCACGGCGACATGCCTTAAATTCGCCTTCTGTCTTTTCAAGATGGCCAGGACTTCGCTTCCGCTTTTTCCCACCACGCTGTCCCTCACAAGAAACGCGCGCGGAAAGTAGGACGGATTGCGATAGAGCCGATGGGCATCATCCTCGAAGACCACGGGCAAGTTCCGTTTGAGTTTCTGCGACTTCTTGGTCACGAAATATTTGACGTTGAGAAAATCCGCAAGGACGTCATCAAAATCCCCCTCAGCCCCCATCAAAACAATCGCCGGATCTTTATCGTAATCTGTCTGAAAATTCTTGATGAATGCCGCATAGGTCCCCGGGAAAAGAGGATCATAGCCTTCCACACCGGCCAGGCCGTAGATCAAATTAAGGTTGGGGGCAAGAATGTCCCGCGTCCGCGCTCCCCCGTAGCCCACGTTTTCCAGGACCGGCATGACGCGGAATATTTCCTTTTTCGCATCCGCTTCGAGATAACGGACCAGCCCGGACCGGCTCACGAGGTCTCCGGGATCCGCGGCGACAAGCGGCGACAACCGGAAGAAAACAAGGAGATCGGCGAAAAGCACGAGAAGGCATCCTCCCCAGAAAAGATATCTCCCGATCCTGCCCCGCTGCCAAAGGTGCAGCACCAGGAGCGTCAGAAAAATAAAGGCAACCGGCCAGAGAATCGAGGGACTCAACACGTGCGTCCATTGTTGAATAAAAAGGAAGAAATCATCGATCCGCTTGTAATAAAAATCCAACGGGGCCTTGTATTGCGCTGAACCGGCGACATGATCCCGGATATAGTCCGCCGCGATTTGGCGGATCATTTCTCCCTTGAATTTCACGGCAAGACGCAAGGTCAAAAGAACGCACAGGACAAGGAGCGAAAGTGTCGCGTAAAAAAACGTCAGCGGTTTAAGGTTGCCTTTTCGCTCGGCGCAGCGATCAAAACCGATGGCGGCCAACACCGCCAAGGAGAAAGTAAAGATGCCGGTCAAACGATCCAACCTCGGGAGTTGTGACAATACCGGAATGACCTTATAAATCGATGCGAAAAAAGGGAAAGTCATGGTGTAAAAAAGGATCACGGCAATCATTCCCAGATAAAAGCGTACCGGTCCCCGTCCTTTGGCGGCCAAAAACACGCAGGAGATCCCCATCACGCTCACGTACGGCGGAAGCAAATACTGGATTTTATCCGTATGAAACATAACACGGGTCAATTCACCGAAGATTTTCGCAAAAAAGAAATTCGTCTCCGCGCGGAACGGGGCCTCATAAAGATAGGGGAAAATAAAGTTCACCAGGTGCGTCGGCAAAAGCACATTGATGAACCAAAGATGTCCGCGGGGTGATAACTGCAGAAGCTCAAAAAGGCGGACGAGATGGAATGAGATCGCGCCCGCGGCAAAGATCAAAAGCCAAATTCCGGCCGGGGACCGGAAACGGAGCAAGGCATAAGCGACCACGAAGGCCCCCACGTAAAACGAATATTGCGGCAAGGCATTCAGGAAGAGGAAAACCATGGCCGCAAAAGCAAACAGCAGGTAGCGGCTCTTTCCCCGCACCTGAAATTTCTCAATCAGCCATAGCACGAGCGGCAGGCAAAAAATCCAGGTATCGATATAAGCACCGCTCGAAGGGGCAAACGCCACGATGATGCCGGCCAGCAATCCTCCGGCAGGATGCAGGCCCAGTTGCCTAATATAAAGGAAGGTGAAAAACCCCGCCAAAAACACGTTGAGCGCCGCCACCACATTCCACGCCAGATTCAGATCGTTGAACCAAAACCCCAATAAATGCAGTAAGCTGAGGTTGGGATAGCCGTCGGCCCCAAACGGCGTTCCGCAAAAGGAAAGCGGATTCCACAGCGGGAATATCCCCTGCTGCATCATGTTTTTGAAATACGCAGCCAGGCTGTAGTTGACCAGATGGGCGTCGCCCATCTTGCTGATAAAAACTTTATCCCCCCAAAAGATCTCGGGAAAAAAAATCAGCATGAGGGCCGCCAGAAACAGAGCGGCATACACATTTCTAATCAACGATTCTTTTTTCATCAAATCCACCGGCACATCATTCGATCCGTTCCGTCTCTTTCTCCATCTCCAGCTCCGCTAGGACATTGTGACACTTGAAATGGGGGTAAACCATTTCAAGTGTCGGCGAGTCCAGTGCCGCCCACCCCCAAAAATCAAATGTCAGGCGGCACAAGTTCCGGTTTGGCCTTGCTGCGCGTAAACTTTTCTTTCACGAAGGCCGTCAGCGCAAACTTGCGGTTGAGGATCAGAAACAAAGGGCTGTAGAGCAACAAAAAAAGCAGGACTTCCGCCGTCACTCCCAAGAACGATTGTCCCGCCACGGAAAACAAACGGCTAAAAACCAGTAATATCAAACTGAGATAGGCCCCGCAACCCAAAAATTTGAAATACTTCCGCAGCGCCGCATAGCTGTCGATAAAGTACCGCGAGGCAAAGAAATACGTGACCGAAAAATTAAAGAAGCCCGCAAAGGTCATGACACTCGCCACGCCGGTGATTCCGTACCCCGCATGAATCACCCACAAGGTCAGCGGCAACGCCACGGCCGCCGTCGCCGCCAAGAGCGGGAACAAAATAAGATGTTTTTTGATGGTGATCAAAAAATCACTGTAGGGTTGCACCAACGCCAGAAAGAACATACTGAAGCACAGGATTTTCATGGCTGCGATCCCCGGCACGAATTGAGGCAGGACCATGCCGATAAAAAAAGGCGCGACGATCCACGCCAGGCCGATCAGGATCGGCGTGGTCAAGGCATAGGCATACGTGGCCTTGTGGAGGAACGCTCGGAGGTCGCGGGGGTCGTCCTGAAGGCTGAATTTTTCCTGAAAATGCGGAAAGAGCACAACGGCGATCGAGTTGTAAAAAGTTTGAATGTAGGATGAGACCAACACCGCAATGCTGTAATACCCCATGGCCTCAAATCCCAGGAATTTGGCCACCGAAATCTTGTCGATGCTCCGCAGGACCGTCGTCATGACCCCGACGAGCATGAGCGGAAAGCCCAGCGCAACAACGGCGCGCACGCGCTCCCTCGGAAACCGGATCCGGAACGGCAACTGATTATGCGCATAGATATAAATCATATTAAACAAAAAGCTCAGAATCATGGCCCACATAAAACCGTAAATCTGGAAAAAGTAGGTCAGTCCGGCGACGAGCACCGCATTGACGATCGCCGACCAAATCATCTGGCTGGAGGCCAAGGTGAATTTTTTGTAGCAGCGCAAAAGCTGGATCAACAGGTCGCTGAGGCGCTGCAGAAGAATAATGGCCGAAACGAGAAAAAGGCCGTAGGTCACTTCCGGAGGAAAACGCCCGCGCGTCAAAAACGCGAAGAGACAAAGGCCGCAACCGATGATAAACGAACTGCCGAGGACGATCGTAAAAACGACATTCTTGATCTCCTCCGCAATGTCCGTCCGCCCCTTACCGGTGTAGTAAGGAATTTCCTTCGCCACGGCATACAAAGATCCCATCGACGCGTACTTGGCATATTCGACGACGATTTGCAGCGTGGCCCAAATGCCCACCTGCGTCGGCCCCAGAAATCTCCGGGAGAGAATGGCCGCCGCCAGGGTAATCAGCTGTGTCAGTTGCGCGCCGAACGTGTAAACGAAGGTCTGATGAGTGATCTCTCTGGATTTAGGCATGGCTCAAGACAGAAGCGATATACGTTTCGGGATCGGTGCCGGTTGCATTCAAGCAATCTTCACGGGCCGCATCCCAACGTTCCGGTTTCGGCAGCTGTTTATGAATCAACTTGCGGAGGAGGTCCTTCAGTTCCTCTTTACGATTGGCGGACAAAAAAACTTCGTATTCCTTAAACTCCTCCAGCAGCGGGTACGGATCGAAATCTTCATAAATATTGATCACGGGTTTCCCGAGCGCAAATCCGTCCACGGAATAACTCGAGCCGTACACGACGAGAAAATCGACGGCCTTGGCAAGCAGCATCGGATCGTACTTGCGCACGACGATCAAATCCCGTTCACATTCATTCCGGAAGATCCATTCGTCATAGTAGGTGTTGCGGATGTCGGCCGGATGCAATTTGATCACAAACTGCACATGTTTTTCATGGCACAGTTCCACGACCGCATCCAGCGCCTCGGCGATATTCGCGCGCATTTTCCGCTCATATAAAAGATGCCACCGCGAAACCGGCGCAAACACCAAAAGCCCGATTTGACGCTCGGGGTCCAGCCCCAATTCTTTGACAACTTTGTGCCGCACGGTCTGCGTTTTGAGCCGCTGATACTGACGGTAACGGCTGTTACCTGAAACCAGGATTTTTTCCGCGGGGCAGCCCCAATCCACCAAACGTTTCTTTTGCGCCTTGCCCCACACGAACATTTTGTCCGCCGTAAGCGGTACCAGACCGTGCTTCCCGCCGATCGCCCCATGGAGCTCGACAAAGGTCTGCACCCCATGTTGCCTCGCGATCTGGCAAAAGACGTTCTTGCTGGGATCCACATCTTCATCCAATAATGCCGATTTGAGCGAGCGGGACTCCTTGAAAAAACGCCTCATCCCCTCGGCCTCGCCGAAGACCTTCGGCAGAATCGTATAAAAGAGCCCCGTGAGTTTCTCCCGCAACCACGGTTCCGCGTCCAGATCGTCAAAAAAGAACCCCGAGAATATTTTCTCCGATTTCAATTTCCGGACATACCCTTCAACCTTTTTTTCGAAACGGCCGGCGTGCTCCGGCCGGTAAACAACCTGACCATAGGCCGCCCCGTGGCTCCATGCCCGCCAAAGGGTCCTGGGCGAAGCATGGTTTGAAAAAATAACCGGCGACCTGCGCTTCAAATGCTGCAGGACACTTTTCGATCTTTCGAAATCCGAAAAGACGGCCACTTCCCGTTTCGATAAATTTCCCAGCGAGAAGTATTCAGGCCAGCGGACACGCCGCCCCTTTGGAACCGGGACCGGGACGGGAACGGCCTCCTCATGCAAATGGACCGGATGAAAACCCACCGATTGCGCCAGCGGACTCTTTTTAACCACGCTGGCCAATTGGATTCCGCCCCGTTTGAATTCGGGCTGTGGCAAAAAAACCTCATAGCCCTGAAACGTCCGCAGCACACGTTTCAAAACGTCGTACCGGAGCGCCAGCGTGAACGCATAATCGAAAAGTTCTTTCTTAAAACACCAGAGGAGCTTGATCCCCTGATCGCTGAAATCCGCATCGTAGGCAGGATCCAGAAGCCGCGCGGCAAGCCCGTCATAAACCGAGTGGTAGATCGCGCTTATTTCTTTGGCGCTGATGTAGTCGTCGGGGAAACTGTCCGCCGGATTCAGGCGGAAGGAAAACACGTGGTCGTACCCTTGCATGGGGCCGTCGATTTTATCTTCAACAATCAGAATATTTTTCATGGCGATCCGAAATCAACAATCACGCAAATGGACCGGCCGCTAACGGCGGATCCAAATGGCATAACCGGGTTTAGAAACCGTGTGAACTTTTTTAAAACCGGCAGAGGCAAAAAGACGCTCGGAGGCCAGATTGCCGGTTTTGATCACTGCCTTTTGAAGACATCCGGGGCACTTCCGGCCCAACAGCCGGCAGGCCGTTTTCAAAAGTCCCGTCCCGAAACCCTGCTTTCGGAAAACAGGATTGATGTTGATGCTCAACTCGACCCAGTCTTTTTCCGGATCGTCAAAACGAATCATCCCGATGCGGTGTCCCTGCCATACGGCCATATAGATTTTGCGCGAACGGTCCTTCAAACTTTCAAGAAACCAGCGCTGATGCGTTTTCCACGGGATCCTTTTGGGAGTCGCAATCGCGCTTAGGCGCGTCACGGGATCATTTTTCCAGCGCCACAAATCAAAGGAATCCTCCGGCTTCGCCGATCTGAGTTTGATCTTACGATTTTCCCGCATAATCACCTGCCTTTATGGCCGTGTTGGCCCGGATCGCCCGCACAGCCTTTGTGTCCAAAATATTTTTGAATTGCCCCGGATGCAGCCGCCCCTTCTGCGTTCCGCACCGCAGGACGCCGATGTTCGCGCGCGTCAGCCGTTCGCCCCTGCGGATATCGCGAACGGCAAAAATACTGCGCCGGGCGAATTGCCGGAGCTCTTTTTCGACCGGCAAGGTTTCTTTACGCCCGCTGCCGAGGGCCGCCTCAACCGCCCTGATTTTTTGCACCATCCGCTCGAGCTCATCCGGTTCCACGGCGAAACGGTGGTCGGGCCCGGGCAATCGATTGGAAAGCGTAAAATGTTTTTCGATCATGTTCGCGCCGAGCGCGACCGCGGCCATCGGAGCCACATCCGGCTCCCGCGAATGGTCCGACAGGCCGACCGGAATATGGAATGCGCGTTTCATCGTTGCAATCGTTCTGAGATTGACGGAGTCCAGCGGGGCCGGATAACTCGCCGTACATTGCATCACGACAATTTGATCATTCCCGGCGCGTCGGACGACACGGATGGCCTCGCGCACTTCTGCCATATCCGCGGCCCCCGTGGAGAGAATGACCGGTTTCTTTTTCCGGGCAATATATTCAACCAGCGGAACCGCCGTCATCTCATACGAAGCGATTTTGTAAGCCGGCACATACGGATCTAACAGATCCACGCAGTCTTCGTCGGTCGGGGTGGAAAGAAACAAGATTCCTTTGTGTTTGCAGTACTTCGCCAGCTTGCCGATCCAGGCCGCGGGCATTTCCATTTCTTTGATGATATCGTAAATCGATTTCTTGATTTTCAGGTACCGGCTTTGGCCGGCATTTTTGAGGTAGAGTTTTTCGGCGCGGAAAGTTTGAAACTTGACGGCATCGGCACCGGCCGCGGCGGCCACATCGATCAAGGCCTTGGCCTTCCGGAAACTGCCGTTGTGATTGCTCCCGGCCTCGGCAATGATAAAACAGGGCTGACCGTCCCCTACCTTTTTCGGGCCGATCCGCACCCATTTGCTCATCTTCCTCATGTTCCCCTCGACTTTTCCGGGCCCTGCGCGATCAACCATCCGCAATCGCCGGTCAGACCCGCGCAAAACCGTTTCTGGCCCCGGAGGGCCTGACGTTAAAATTACGTACCGGAATCCCGTGGCCTGCCAAAAATTGTTTGGCCTCCAGGGGAGTCTGTTGCGTGAAATGAAAAATGCTTGCCGCGGCCACCGCCGAACAATGCGCAGCGGTCAAGACGTGGAGCATATGTTCATAATTGCCCGCCCCACCCGATGCGATCACGGGAATGCGTACATTTCCGGTCACCGTCCGGACCATATCGACATCGTAGCCCGACATCGTCCCGTCCTTTTCAATGGACGTGATCAAGATTTCACCGGCGCCCGATGCCTCCACCTGCCGCGCCCAAGCTCCGAGTTCTTTCCCCGTAGGTTGAGTCCCGGCATGGCTGTAACATTCGAAAGTCCCGTCCGTTTTCCGCTTGGCATCGATGCTCGCGACAATACACTGTGATCCGAACATACGCGCGCTCTCGCGGATCAATTCCGGATCACCATAGGCCGCGCTGTTGATGGCCACTTTATCCGCACCGGCACGCAATAAATTCCGGATATGATCGAGATGGCACACCCCCCCGCCCACGGTGAGCGGGACGAAACATTCGCCGGAGATATCGTAGATACTTTCATAATCGGGAGGACGTCCTTCAAGCGTGGCCGTGATATCCACCAGGATGAGTTCATCCACTTCGCGGGTATCATAAACTTTGATCGCGGGAACGATCGTTCCGATACGCCGCCAGCTGTCGAAACCGATCCCTTTGACCAGCGTCACGTTTTTCCACAACAACGTGGGAATGATGCGTACTTTCAACATAAAAAACAACTCCAACGTCCTCGTTGTTGTCATCCTGAGGCACAGCCGAAGGATCTCGGTCTTGAGATTCTTCGTCCTGCCACCGGCAGAACTCAGAATGACGGCTTTTTCACGGGCGGTTCACGAACCGCCCCTACGGTTTTCTATTCCTTAATTCTTAATCCTCTACTGCTTTGTGTCTTGGGTCTTGGGTCTTGGGTCTTGGGTCTTGGGACTTGCTTCTTGGATCTTCCCTTGCCCCTCATTTATATTTTCAAAAAATTCCGGATCAAGGCGAAACCCGGTTTGCCGCTTTTTTCGGGATGAAATTGTACCCCGAATACCCGGTCGGCCATGACCGCGGAAACAAATCTCCCGCAATAGGGTGTTTCGGCCAAGATGTTCGCCGGATCGTGCGGAACAAAATGATAACTGTGCACAAAATAAAAATCCGTACCGCTTGGGATTTGGTCAAAAAGGACGGCGCCCTGTGTTGAATAAACCTCATTCCATCCGATATGCGGAATGCGTTCATTCTCCGCCGGCGGGACAAAACGCTTCACTTCCCCGGGAATCAGATTCAAACCGGAGATCTCGCCGCCCTCGAACCCTTTCGCGGCCAGCAACTGCATCCCGAGACAGATACCGAGCATGGGCACCCCGTCTCCGATGGCCTCTTTGATTTTGGGGACCCACCCTTCGCTTTCGAGCCGGGCCATGCCGTCTTTAAACGCTCCGACCCCGGGCAGGACAAATTTTTCGGCGTTTTCCAGGTCCTTGGGTTGATTGGAAATCGTGACCTCCGCGCCGCATTCTTCAAACGAGCGCCGGACGGAGCCCAAATTCCCCATCTTATAATCGACGACTAGGACTTTCATGGATTGTCATAAAGAATTTTGGTTAGGTTCCCGTCCTTGTCTTTGACAAGGTTCCCACGGGCATCGGTCACGAAGATTTTCTTATTGGTGAAGCGGTCGCAGATTTTGATGAACTCATCTACGCTGATCTCAAGGGGTTTGAGTATGTCCGCAAGCGGTTTCCCAAGATACGTCCACGGAAATTTCCCGTCGTGCATGCGGATCACGTTCAGCGCGTCCTGACGCGTCAGGCGCCCGCGCCGGCAATGATGCGAGGCAATGTCGGTCGCCCGGCCGAAGCCGAACTTCAGGAACTTGAAATAGTCATGAATCCCGGTTTGATGATTGTCCAGGTTTTCGTAATTGCAGGCGGAACCTTCGATGATCTTATCGTAGGTCGTAAACCCGTGCGCCTGCCCCATGATCACATTGGTCAACGAATCCCAGGCATAATAATATCCGAGATAAATTCCCGTCACGCCCACCCGTTCCAAGTCATCGCCGCTCGGATAGGTAAACGGGACCAAATCCCTCGGCCGGAGGCCTTCCAGCCCCACGAGATCCGAGACACGCAGTCCCAGCATTCCGCCGAACTCTTCCAGCCAGCGCCGATCCAGCACTTTGGACTGCACGGCCTGGGACGGCCCGCCATATTCATTCTGCGCATTTTCACCCCAGATAATGAGCGGGATATTCATCTGCACGGAAATGCGGAACGGGATCGTAAAAATCGAGACATGCTCCGGCCATGAAATGTCCCCCACTTGCATCAGCCCGATCCGGTTCAGCTTGCGCCGGACGATCGGATTGGTGGTATATTCGATGTAATCGACGCCCAAATTTTTCAGGCTCTCGATATTCTTACGCCCGATCGGCGAGAGATCGCAGGTGGTGGCCGTCACGCAAAGCGGATTCATCCCGCACTCCAGCATGCGCAGGGCCTGATAATGGCTGTCCTTGCCGCCGCTGACGGGAATGATGCAATCATAATTGGAATGATCTTTGCACCGGTACTTTTCTAAAACCACTTTCAGTTCTTCCAGCCGCCGGTCCCAATCGACACTCTTCCGGTTTTCGTAATTGCGGCAGGCGTTGCAGACACCTTCGTCGTCGATGAACAGATCGGGTTTGGTACTGGGGAGAGCGCAACGCACGCAATACTTGATGAGCGTTTTATTTTTCATTTGTTCCGTCGTGGATGATGTCGACATGGGGATCTCCCTCGCTTGGGTTTGGGTACCGTTAAACACGGGCCAATTTCTTTTTGGATGATTTCCCGGATTTCGCTTTGGCGGAACCCGCGGGCATAAACCCGTGATCGCGGAGCAACTGGCGCATTTGATCGACGCTCAAAAACTCCGGATTTTTGTCCGAACTGTATTCGAAATCGGCCGGAACGGGTTTGAACCCGGTGTTCTTGGCCGCCCGCGCGCCCCAGAAATCGAACATCGGCTGCACAACATAATACCGGTCGAATTCGATCGTGTTGCGCGATTCATTCATCGGCAGCAAGACTTCGTGCAATTTTTCGCCGGGCCGTATCCCCACCGTTTGGGTCTTGCATCTGGGCGCAATCGTTTTGGCCAAATCCATAATGTTCATGCTGGGGATTTTGGGAATAAAAAGTTCACCGCCCACCATCTGCTCAAGGCACATGATCACGAAATGGACCGCGTCCTCAAGCGTGATCCAGAAACGGGTCATGCGCGGGTCCGTGACCGTCAGGACGCCCTTTTGGCGCTGGGAGATAAAAAGCGGGATGACACTGCCGCGGCTGCCCACCACATTGCCGTAGCGGACAACGCTGAAGGCGCAAGGATCGGCGCTGGCATACGAGTTGCCGGCGATAAACAATTTGTCCGAACACAGTTTGGTCGCACCGTACAAATTGATGGGATTGGCGGCCTTATCGGTACTCAGGGCCAGGACTTTTTTGACGCCCTGGTCGATGGCCACATTGATCACATTCTGGGCGCCGAGGATATTCGTCTTCACGGCTTCGAACGGATTGTATTCGGCCGCCGGCACCTGTTTCAACGCGGCGGCATGGATCACATAATCCACATTGTGGAAGGCGCGATCGAGTCTTTCTTTGTCGCGGACGTCGCCGACAAAATAGCGGATGGCCGGATATTGGCTGTCCGGAAAGATCTGCGCCATTTCGAACTGTTTGAATTCGTCCCGGCTGAAAATGATAAGCCGTGCGGGCTGATAATTTTTGAGAACAATCTCGGTAAATTTTTTCCCGAAGGAACCCGTCCCGCCGGTAATTAAAATGGTTTTCCCTTTGAAGATATCTTTGTTTGTCATTTCGGCTCACCTTTCTGGTCGTCTATGCCTTCGTGGATCCAACGCCGTCCTTTATTGTAAAGAATCCCGACTTTATCCTCCAGTTTCGGAGAAACCAAACGTAAAAGTTCTTTGCCCATAATACGATACTGTTTGCCGACTTTTGCGCTACGGATCAAACCTGTCTTGAGCATGCGCGTGGCGGTACTTTGGCTGATCTTCAGAATTTTCTGCATCTCAGAACTGGTATAAACTTCGTTTTCATTGATTTCCATAGGAAGGGCCCTTCTCTCTTATTAATCAAGGCGCAATCATATCACCCGCGCCTTTAGCCGTCAATGGTATTTTCTACTATTCACATCATGTCAATTTATAGCGTAGCAAGGCTGCATAAAGGCGCTTC
>JAQTOZ010000090.1 GCA_028713205.1 Candidatus Omnitrophota bacterium | reverse complement strand
CATCTTAGGTATGTGTTGCCGGAAGGCATCGGCCGTGCTGTGATCAAACAGGATGTCTCCGTTTTGTTTGTAAAAAAAGTCCTTCATGAAATCGGAGGTGCTTTTCTGTGATGCCTTTGCCGTCCGAAGAGTTAGCGGCCCTTTTGCTTCTGAATTGGATGATGAAGGGCAGTGTGCGCAAGCTCAACGAATACTTCGATCAGGGAGTAAAACCCGCTGAATTGGTCGAACGGATTCTTTCGGAGAACTGGCTCGACAAGGCGGAAAGTCTGCAAAGGGCCCGGACGGTTTTTAATGCCGAAAAAGAAATTGAATCCTGCCGAAAGCAAAATATAAAAATCCTCACGCGCTTTGATGAGGCCTATCCCCGGTCGCTCAGACAGATCTACGATCCGCCGGTCTTGCTCTACGTGAAGGGGGAACTTTTGGATTCGGACGATGCGGCCATCGCGGTTGTCGGTTCCCGTCATGCGAGTTTTTACGGCAGGACTCAGGCGAAAAGGATAAGCCGTGATTTGGCAGGATCGGGCCTGACGATCGTTTCGGGACTTGCCCGCGGGATTGATCAGGCGGCGCATGAAGCCGCGCTTGAAATTAACTACGGGCGTAGCGTTGCCGTGATGGGATGCGGACTTGATAGCGTTTATCCGCCCGAGAATCGTAAACTGTACGATCAACTTGCAGAACGAGGGGCTCTTGTGAGCGAATATGCACTTGGCATTGAACCGAGGGCCATGAATTTTCCCATTCGCAACCGTATTATTTCGGGGCTTTCGTTGGGTGTTCTTGTGGTTGAAGCGCATGCACGGAGCGGGTCTTTGATTACCGCAAAGGAAGCCCTGGAACAAGGGCGTGAGGTATTTGCCGTTCCGGGTCCCGTGGATCAATTGACATCACGCGGGACTCACCAGCTTTTGAAAGATGGCGCCTATCTTGTAGAAGATGCGAGCGATATCCTGCAAATTCTTGCGGGGACGCTCAGGACGAGGACTGTGCGTGCGTCTCAGGGTGATTTGTTTCTCAACGGTGGGGAAGAGAAGTCAAAGGAAGTTGAAGATGAGTCTCAAAAGCCGATTGCGGCTCCTTTGCGGTCGTCATGCCAGGAACCGGAAGGGCAACTAATGGCGCTTTTATCGGAAAGGCCGTTGACCTATGACGAGCTTATGTCACGGATGACGGCGGCACCCGGATCTATCGCTTTGATGCTTGTCAATTTGGAGTTGGGAAAGAGAATACACAAAAACCGGGACGGCCGATTTGCTCTTTGTCCGTGATTTGACCGGGACGGTCAAGCAGTTTCGGGGGGCGGCAAATCCCTGATAAACAGGGTAAAGTTTTCTAAGTACTTGTCGAAAAGTGAGATACCGGATAAAATACCGTTTCTTATCATCATAGAATAGAAGCTTTAAGAGAACTTTTAATTGAAACATTTACGTATGAAAGGAGTCAAGTATGGTGGAACCAGTTTCCGGAGGATCTGCTGGACCTGAGGTGGCAGCGAAGGGCAGACGGTTTGCGGCGGGTGTGATCGATCTGATTATTATTCCGATCATTCTTGGTGTTGTTGTCGGTTTGTTCTTACTTGCTGTTCCCGATTGGATTCGCAGTGTTGTGTTGGTGCTCGTCAATATCGGTTGGTTGATTTTCCGCGACTATGTTTATTCCCCGGGGCGTGCGATGGTGGGAACCAAACTCATCAGTTTGACAAGCGATAAGGTGTCCCTGGCGCAGGCTTTTATCCGGAACATCCTCCTGTTGATCCCGTTTGTCTTGGTGGTCGGTTATCTCATTGAGATTATTGCGTTACTTGCCAAGGGCGAACGCATTGCCGACGGTTGGGCGAAAACAAGAGTCGTTCAGGTTTAAGACCAAGTTTTTTTGGCGATCGAGACCCCCTTCCGACAGGGAGGGGGTCTTTCTTGTTTTTTGAGGTTACGGGACGAGTTTGGGTCGAAGGGATCTGAGGTTGAGCGGCCATGGCAAAGAACAAAAAACTCAAAGAGAACTCGGAAAAAGAAAAAGCAACTCGATACCGTGAAGAATCCCTCCTCCTTTATAATCAAGTTCAAGAACTCAAGAAGCAACTCGCCAAATCGGCCACGACTTTAAATCAATTCCAGGAACGCCTCGAAGACGCCGAGATTTATATCAACCTTTTGACGCGTTTTATGATTACCCTGTGTGTTGAAAAGCTGGGTATGCGCATCGGGGTCCTAAAGCGGCTCCTCAAACGCGTTGAAAAGGAAGCCATCAAGGATTCTCAGGTTCTTCATTTGGAATCTCTCTTTACCGAATCTCCCGAAAAAAAATCTCCTCCGACCGATAAGCCAGCCAAGAAAGATCCGTGGGAAGACATTTCGTAAGTTATTTCATGTAATAGCTTTACGCAATATAGCCCTCGCGTCCGATAAAGTTAAGGTTTACAAGTAGCTTTTTTTGGTTAGAATATCGCAATATTTATATGACAAGATAACAAGGATCTTATAATGAACATAATAATTAATGGTGAGCAAAAATCCCTTGAAGAACCCCTATTCATTCATGAACTATTGGATCAACTCAAGGTAGATCCGAGTTTGGTTGTGGTAGAGCGTAATGAGCTCATCGTGCGTCGTGCAGATTGGACGAAAACCAGGATTTCAAATCAAGATAAAATCGAAATAGTCCACCTCGTCGGTGGTGGTTAAGAGGAGTCAAACGTCAAATGGCAAAAGGATATAAAGCATCCAGGTTAGTGATCGTGGAGTCACCTGCCAAGGCCAAGACGATTAATAAGTATCTTGGCCCTGAGTACAAGGTAGAAGCTTCGATGGGGCACGTTCGTGATTTACCGAAAAGCAAAATGGGGGTCGCCATTAATACTGGTTTTAAACCGGAATATGTGATTATTCCCAAGGCCCGCAAAATCGTCAGTCATCTCAAAAAAGAAGCGAACGGCAAAGAAATGATTTTTCTTGCAGCCGACCCTGATCGGGAAGGGGAAGCCATCAGCTGGCATCTTGCGCATATTTTTACGGAAAACGATGGTAAGGCAAAAATCAAGCGTGTGGTCTTCAACGAAATTACCAAGGAAGCGGTTCAGGAAGCTTTTCGTCATCCGCGGGATATTGAAATGAATCTTGTGAATGCGCAACAGGCCCGGCGGGTCCTTGACCGGATCGTCGGTTATGAGCTAAGTCCGTTGCTTTGGAAAAAAGTGGGGCAAGGGCTCAGTGCCGGGCGTGTACAATCCGTTGCCTTGCGTTTGATTGTCGAGCGCGAGCATGAGATCAAAAAGTTCGTACCGCAGGAGTATTGGACGATCGAGGCCAAACTGTCCTCCCAGCGCCCAGAAGTCGCTGAGCGAATTTTTATTTCAAAACTGGATAAATCGGGGAAAGACAAAGTCGAGCTTAAAAATCGGGACGAGGCGGAAAGAATCCGCCAGGAAATTCTGAAACTTCCTTTTAAAGTCAACAGTATTGATAAAAACGAACGTCGTCGCAAACCCTCCGCCCCCTATACGACGAGCAAAATTCAGCAGGAAGCTTATAACCGTCTGGGTTTTCCGGCGTCCAAGACGATGCGTATCGCACAGAAGCTTTATGAGGGCGTGGATATCGGCGAAGAGGGCAGCGTCGGTTTGATCACTTATATGCGAACCGATGCGGTCAATGTCGCCAAGAGTGCGCAATCCGATGCGGTCGATTATATCCGTCAGAAATACGGCCATGAGTATCTCCCCGAAACACCTCCCGTTTATCGATCCAAGAAGGGCGCACAAGAAGCGCATGAGGCCATACGCCCGACGTCGGTCAGGCGGGAACCTGAAATGATGAAAAACTACCTTTCCGATGAGGAGTATAAGCTCTATGATTTGATTTGGCGGAAATTTGTGTCTTCACAAATGGTCCCGGCGATCGACGAACACGTGTCGATTTCGATCGTGGCGGGAGAAAGCTACTTTTTCAAAACCAACGGGCGGAGAAATCTCTTCCCGGGGTTCAGTATCGTCTACGAAGATCTTTCTGCAGCATCCCCGTCTGCCGGTAAAAAGGAAAATGGCGATGAGGAAGCGGAAGACGAAAAGGAAATCACCGGCGAATTGCCCGAGCTTTTTGCGGATGAACCGCTGACCTTGCATCAATTGATGGGGTACCAACATTTTACGAAGCCTCCGGCGCGTTTCAACGACGCGAGCATCGTCAAATTGCTGGAAGAAAAAGGGATCGGCCGTCCCAGTACCTATGCACCCACCATCTATACTTTGCTGGATCGCGAGTATGTTACCCGGAACGGCGGCGCCCTCGTGCCGTCCGAGTTGGGAGAAATCGTGGTCGACCTTTTGGTGAAGCATTTCCCTAAAATTATGGATGTCGATTTTACCGCGAATATGGAAGGGGAACTGGATAAGATCGAGGAAGGCGAAATGGATTGGGTTCAAGTCCTGAAGGATTTTCACGAACCTTTTGATAGCCATTTGGCTTTGGCGCGCGAAGAGATGAAAAATGTGCGCCGGCAGGTTGTCCCGACGGAATATGTTTGCGATATTTGCGGTAAAGGCATGGTAATTCGGTGGGGGCGGTTTGGCAAGTTTCTGGCGTGTGCCGGATTCCCGGAATGCAAATACACGCGTTCTATTCCCACAGGTTTTCGTTGTCCTCAACCCGATTGCGGCGGAGACGTCATCAAACGGATGTCCAAAAAAGGCCGCGCATTTTATGGTTGCTCCAATTACCCGAAGTGTACGTATGTGACCAACAAACTTCCAAAGCAGCAGGAAAATGCCGGGGCGGATAACAAAATTTCGGATGTGGATCGCGAGACAGTCGGTCCGTAACAATGAATGAAAACATTCAGGATTTTTTAGGTTTCCTCAAAGCGGAAAAAAACGCTTCGATCCATACGGTTAAAAACTACCACATTGATTTGAGGGAGTTTTTTGAATCGGTCGGCAAAAAGAATCTGAGCGATATCAGCCACCTGGATATCCGGTCGTTTCTGGCGCATCTGAAGTCGCGTTCTTATTCCAAGAGTTCCATCTCCCGGAAATTGGCCTGTCTGCGGTCTTTTTTTAAATTTCTTGCCCGAGAAAATGTTTTGAGCTCCAATCCGGCCTCCAGTATTTCCACGCCGAAACGTGAAAAGCGATTGCCTTTCTTTCTGAACACGGATGAGGTCACAAAACTCATCGAGGCCCCTTCGAAAACAACATGGGAAGGCAAGCGCGACCGGGCGATGCTCGAAACGCTGTATAGCTCCGGACTTCGGGTCAGTGAGCTTGTGGGATTGAATCATGAAGACATGGATTTGTTCGGCGGACTTCTGCGTGTGCGCGGCAAAGGGAAAAAAGAACGGATTGTCCCGGTCGGACAAGTGGCCGTGCAGGCGGTCCAGGATTATTTGCAGCACAAGGCCCCCAAGGACGGGGATGTCGGATTTAAGCGGCCGCTTTATATCAACCGGCGCGGAGGAAGGCTGACCGATCGAAGCGTGCGGCGCATGATTTTGAAATATTCCCGGCTTGTTTCTCTGAAAAAGGATGTCTCGCCGCATACATTGCGTCATTCTTTCGCGACCCATATGCTGGACCGGGGTGCCGATTTGCGGAGTGTTCAGGAGCTTTTAGGACATGAAAATTTATCGACGACACAAATCTATACTCATGTGACGACCCGACGTTTAAAAGAGGCCTATGATGCGGCGCATCCACGCGCGTGAGGAGGCATTCCCATGATTTTTTTATACAATTTGGCTTTCGTCGTTTTCGCGATGGCGTATTTGCCGATTTTCCTTTTGAAGATGAGACAAGCGGATGATAAACAGAGGCTTTTGAAAGAAAGACTGGGGCTGTTTTCGTCTGCTTGGAAGGAAAAACTCTTGGGTAAGAAAGTGGTCTGGATCCATGCCGTCAGTGTCGGCGAAGTTTTGGCGGTTCAAAAATTCATTGAGCGATTCCTCGAAAAAAGTTCCGAATTCCATATTGTGCTGAGCACGGTGACACCGACGGGACAAAAAATTGCAAAGAAGATGGAAAACGAGCGCATCACGGTTTGCTATTTCCCGTTTGATGTCACCGGGGCGGTGAGGAGCTTTTTTAAGACGCTCGGCCCGGAATGTCTTCTTCTGGTGGAAACGGAAATTTGGCCCAATTTGTTGATGGAAGCCAAACGGTTTCGTGTCCCCGTCGGAATTCTGAATGCCCGTCTCTCGATCAAGTCGGCGCGCCGCTACGACCGTTACCGGCATTTTTTCAGGCCTTTGTTTAGCAACCTTGCTTTTGTCCTTGCGCAATCGGCACAGGATGCGGAGAGATTTACGATGCTGGGAGTGGATTCGGCGAGTATCCAAATTTTGGGCAATATGAAATTCGACAATGTCGGAACGGAAAATCCTC
This sequence comes from Candidatus Omnitrophota bacterium, assembly GCA_028713205.1. Lineage (GTDB taxonomy): Bacteria > Omnitrophota > Omnitrophia > Omnitrophales > Aquincolibacteriaceae > JAQTOZ01. The sequence continues at coordinate 5,699 of JAQTOZ010000090.1, read as the reverse complement.
AGAGTACCGATGCAACCGCATTAAGAAATGTTTGGGGGTTTGATGCCGGGGATCAGATTTTGATTGCGGGAAGCACCCATCCGGGCGAAGAAGAAATCGTTTTTTACACCTACCGCCATTTGTTGACGGAGTTCCCCCATTTAAAACTCTTGATTGCGCCTCGCCATATTGAGCGTTCGATCAAGATCCTGCAATGGATTCAGAATGAGGGGGGACATGCCCGGCTCGCGTCGGATAAAACCCCCAATCCGAAAGCGCAGGTGCTTCTATTGGATCGCTTGGGCGTTCTCAAAAATCTTTATGCGATGGCGGATGCGGTATTTGTGGGCGGAAGTTTGATCCCTCACGGAGGCCAGAATCCGATCGAAGCGGCCGTGTTTGGCCGGACGATCCTGCACGGGCCCTATGTCGCTAATTTCGAAAATATTTATCGTACGCTTGATCAAGAAGGGGGAGCCATTTTGGTTCGTGACGAGTTTCAGTTTTCATTCGCTTTAAGGCGTTTGCTTCAGAATGCCGAAGAGTGCCGGTGCTTGGGGGATCATGCGTATGCGATTGTTCGCCGGCTTCGCGGTTCGACCCAACGGCATGTGGAATGGCTTTTGAAATTTTTGAATGCAGAGATTCAACCGGAAAGGAATAACCATGTTTCAGTTTATGAGAACATATTTTCGCCTTCTCGCTGAAGACCGGGAAAAGGGGGATTTGTCCAAAGTGATTTATCCCTTGCTGGATGTGTTGTCCTGGTTGTATGGCGGGATTGTGGCCCTTTTGAGAAACCTTTATGACCGAAAAGTATTCAAACGCCAGCGTTTGCCGTTTCCCGTGATCAGCGTAGGCAATTTGACCTGGGGCGGGACGGGAAAAACGCCGCTGGTCGAATATCTGGCGATTAAAGTTTCCGAACAACGCCGCACGCCGTTGATTTTAACGCGCGGTTACGGCCATGACGAAGTCGAACAGTTTCGCAACCATCTCCCGAACGCGGTGCTGGGGGTTGGCAAAGATCGCGCCAGCGTTGGAAAAAAAATCATCAAAGGACGTCGCATCGATGTGGGGATCCTGGATGACGGTTTGCAACACTGGAAGGTCGAGCGGGACGTCGAAATTATCGTGGTCAACGCGATCAATCCCTTCGGGAATCGGAAACTGATTCCGCGCGGAATTTTGCGGGAACCGCTGTCCGTATTGAAAAAAGCGACCATTGTCGTCCTGACTTATGTGAATTTGGCTTCCCCGAAGGAAGTTCATCATCTGACGCGGATGATTCAAAAATTCGCACCGAAGGCTTTTATCGTCGAATCGGCGCTCGAACCGCTTTTTTTCTACCGGGCCGACAGACGCAAGAAGGTATCTTTGGACCGCTTGCAAAATCACCGCGTGGCGACTTTTTCGGGGGTGGCGACGCCGCGGTCTTTTCAGATGCTTTTGTCCCAGTGCCAGATTCGTCCCACCCGGAATTTCGAATTTACGGATCATCACGTGTTTACACAGGAAGAACTTGAGGAGATCAAGGGTGTGAGCGAATCTTCGGCCGTGGATGAGATTGTGACGACGGAAAAGGATTTCTTCCGTTCGCCCGAGGTCATTACACGGATTTTAAATCCCCTGGTGCTGGCAACGCGTGTGCGCATCTTGTCGGGTGAAGAGATCCTGACCGACCGTCTTTTCCGTTTGCTCGGGGTGACGCGTTGAGGAACCGTATTTCCTATTATTGGGTTTATGGGTGTGTTTGGGGGCTTGCTTTTTTTTTATCGCGCTTGCCGCTGACAGTCGCCTGCAGTTTCGGCAAGATTGCCGGTTTGTGTTTTTTTTATTTTTCCAACCGGCGGCATGTGGCTTATGCGGACATCAAAGCGGCATTCGGAAGCCGGTTTGATGAAAAACAGCGTTGGAAAATCGTCCGTGATTTGTACTGCCATTTGGGCCAGACCGGAATGGAAGTGATCCGTTTCCCGTTTTTGGACCGCCGCTTCCTCGAACAAAAAATCAAATTCCATCACATGGAGCGGTTTGAGGAGGTTGTCCGCGCGGACCGCGGCGTCGTGTTGCTGACGGGACATTTCGGCAATTGGGAATTGTTGCAGATTATTTCAGGGCTTCTCGGCAAACCCATTCATGCCTTAGCGAGTGACCAAAAGCACGCCGGACTCAATGAGATGCTCAATCACGTGCGTGAAAGTCACGGTTCCACCGCCATCCGGCGCGGCATCGGCATTCGTGCCCTTTATCGTGCTCTGAAGGATAAAGAACCGGTCGGTATGGTGGGAGATCAAGACGCGGGGAAAATGGGCGGAATGATCCTTCCGTTATTGGGTCGTAAGACCACAGTCCCTTTAGGCGCTTTTGAATTGGCCCGGCGCGCGGGCGTGCCGATCCTGCCTTGTTTTATTGTCCGCCGTGAGAATTTTCAACATGAGGTCTTTTTCGGCCAAGCGATTTCCTGCGGCGAAGGTGCCCGCGGTAAACAGGATGCACAGGAACTGGAGCCTTACGTGCGTCAGTATCTTAAGGTCTTGGAAGAAATGATCTCGCAACATCCAGAACAGTGGCTTTGGGGAACAAAACGTTGGAAATATAGCTGGACGAAGCGCATTCTGATCCTTTCCGACGGCAAACCAGGCCATTTTAAACAATCGTTGGCGGTGGCTCAGCAAATGCAATCGCTCAAGACGCAATATGGCCGGGAAGGGATGGAATATCCTTTGCGTACGATCTACGTGGAATTCAAGTCGAAGTGGCACAGGGTGTTTTTTGCTTGGACGGCTTTGATTCTGATGCCCTGGATGCAGGGGCGACTTCGATGGTTGACGCCATTTTTGAAGGAACCGACAGCCAAGGAGATCCGGGATGCGAGCGCGGATTTTATCATCTCCGCAGGGGCGGGGCTTACGGCGCTTAATCTTTGTCTGGCGCGGGAGTCCTGTGCCAAGAGTATCATCCTGATGAAGCCGGGGTTCCCTTTTAACCTTTTTCGCTATGATTTGGCTTTGATTCCGGCGCATGATCGCGGCAACATGCCGAAAGAAACGATCCGTACTCTTTTGACACCCAATTTGGTGGATCCGGAGAATTTGGATCGCGCGAAGGAAAAAATAAGAAGCACGTTGCGGAACCCTGAGCGCGTAAAGTTGGCGGTTTTTTTGGGCGGCGATACCCGCGGTTACAAAATGGATTTGGCGGAAATCGAGAAAATGACCGCGGCGCTCGAGCGATTGGCTTTCCGCGTGGGGGATTATGTGATCACGACATCGCGGCGGACGCCGCAGACGATCTGTCAGTTTTTGAAATCCAAACGGAATGTGCTGGGCGGATGTCAAATGCTGGTGATTGCTACCGAGGATAAACGGCCGGAGGTGGTCGGCGGAATGTTGGCTTCTGCGGAAATTCTGATTGTTTCAGAGGACAGCATTTCCATGATTTCGGAGGCGATCGCTACGGGGAAAAAAGTTGTCGTGCTGACGCTCAAAACGAATCGCCTTCCCGAAAAACATCAGCGTTTTCAGGCCATCCTCGCTGAACGTGAGGCCATCCTGCGCGCGCGTCCTGATCAATTGGAAGAAAAGATTATCGCTTTGGGTGAAGGGGCGGCGCCTTTGAATGTGGTTGAGGAAGAAAATATGATTTTGCAAAAGAGGTTACAAGCTATTTTATGAAAGTGCTTCAGGTCCTTCCATCGTTGGATGTGGGCGGTGTCGAACGCGGAGTGCTTGATCTCGCGCGCGGAATGAAAAAACGCGGAGAACAAACCGTCGTGCTCTCTTCCGGCGGTGAGTTAACGGCCGAATTGCAGAAGATGGGTGTCCCTCATTACACGTTGCCGGTACAGCAGAAGTCGCTCTTTTCCTTGGCGTTGGTTCCGAGAATTGCGGAAATTATTCAGCGCGAGCGGATCGATCTTGTGCATGCCAGGAGTCGCGTGCCGGCTTGGCTTGCATGGCTTGCGGCCTGCAGGACCGGGATCCCGTTTGTGACGACTTGCCACGGATATTATTCCGCGCATCCTTTGAGTCATGTGATGGGTTGGGGAAAGCTGGTGATTGTTATTTCCCGAGTGGTTGGCCGCCACATGATCGATGATTTTAGAGTACCGCCCGAAAAAATTCGTTTGGTCCACCGTGGGATCGACCTCTCGCAGTTTGTGTTTTCTCCGCAGCACTATGATAAAAAACCGGGGGTACACCGGATCATTAACGTGGGGCGTTTTTCGCCGATCAAAGGCCAACTCGAGTTTGTCAGGGCCGTCCACTTTCTGCGCCGGAAGTTACCGAATATCGAAGCTTGGCTTGTCGGCGGCGAGGCTAGAGGAAAAACCAAATATACGACGGAGATCGAGAAAACAATCCGTCAACTCGGATTGGAACAAACGGTCAAGCTCATGGGGGTCCGCCGGGACATTCCTGAATTGCTCGGACAATCTGATTTGCTCGTCCTTTCAACCCTGGCCCCGGAAGCCTTCGGCCGTGTAATTGTCGAAGCCGGAGCGGTGGGCACGGCCGTTCTTTCGACGCGGGTCGGAGGGGTTCTCGATATTTTGGACCATAACGAAAACGGATTTTTGGTCCCTCCGGGGGATATTATCGCGATGGCGGAAGGTATGTATGAAGTGCTGACAGATCGTGAGCGTTCAAAAAAGTTTGCGGCAAATCTTCGTAAAAAAGTCGAAACGCAATTTCTGCTTGAGAAAATGGTGAGCGAAACCATCGCGGTGTATGAGGAGATTGAGCGACAGAAGAAGATCTTGATTCTGAAACTCGGAGCGATCGGGGATTTGATTCTGATTACCCCCAGTTTGCGTATGATCCGCCGCCGTTTCCCCGAAGCGAAGATCTCGCTTGTGGTGGATAAAAAACTGGCGGCCATTGTGTCGGGTTGCCCTTACGTCAATGAAGTGATTCCGGTTTCCCGCGACAGGCTTTCGAAGATCGGATATTTGCTGAGATTGGCAAAAACCCTCCGGAAGGAAGGGTACGACATCTCCGTCGATCTGCAAAATAACAAATGGACACATCTCTTGGCTGCCCTCGGCGGGATTCCCCAGCGTTATGGCTTCCGGCGCGGGAAACTCGGGTTCTTGGTGAATCGTCACGATCGAAGTTTCGATATCGCGGATTATCCTGTGCGGCATCAGTTCCGGATTTTATCTAAACTCGGGATCCAAGATTTGGATGAGGACCTGGAGTTGTGGCCGGATGAGCATTCAGAAAAACACGTGAGTGAGATGTTTGTCCAGCATTCGCTGAACGGGTCTTCCAAATGTGTGGGCCTTGCCGTCGGGGCTAGCCCCAAGTGGACGAGTAAACGCTGGCCCCTTGAGTATTATCAGGAATTGTGTACGAAACTCATTCAGCAATGGAAATGTTCGGTTATCCTGATCGGTTCCGAAACCGATAGGCCGATGGCGCAGCAATTGTCCAAAACCAATACGGAAAAGGTCGTCGATCTTGTCGGCAAGACGTCCCTCCTGGATCTCGTGTCCGTCGTTAAACGTCTCAGCGTGCTTGTGACGGGAGATACCGCGCCCTTGCATATTGCGGCGGCCGTCAAAACGCCTGTGGTGACGCTGTTTGGCCCCACAGAACCGAAGCGCCATGTGCCTCCCGGCGAGAATGTGACGGTCTTGAGCCGGCATATCGGGTGCCAGCCTTGCTATCAAGGCGAATGCCCGGAAAAGGATGTGCTCGCTTGCCTGAAAAAAA
>JAQTOZ010000287.1 GCA_028713205.1 Candidatus Omnitrophota bacterium | reverse complement strand
GTATCGACGGTAGGCATCGACGAGCACGTGATAAGAAATTACATTAAATATCAGGAGAAACTGGATTCAGGTCAAGCAACGCTTGACCTGTGAAGGAACCCCGGGCTCTGCCCGGGGGGCGACCATTAATTTTAGCGTAGAGCGTTTGGCGGTTAGCGTTTAGTAAGCTAACCTATCCGCTACACGCTATTCGCTCTACGCTTATCGCTCTTGTCTTGCGTCTTGGGTCTTGCGACTTGCTGATTGCGCGAACACCCGCTCTTACCTTGATGCTGTTAAAGATTCCGAATTTTGATATAATCCCGCTCTTATGGATATTTCCAAAACACCGGCGAATTTCATTCGCGATATCATCGATGAGGATTTGAAGAACGGCAAAAACGGCGGCCGTGTGCACACGCGCTTTCCGCCCGAACCGAACGGCTATCTGCATATCGGCCATGCCAAGTCCATCTGCCTCAATTTCGGCATCGCGCGCGACTACCGCGGGCTGTGCAACCTCCGCTATGATGATACGAACCCCGAGAAGGAGGAGGTCGAGTATGTCGATTCGATCCGCGAAGACGTGCACTGGCTGGGTTTTGAATGGGGCGAGCGGGAATATTACGCCTCGGATTACTTTGACCGTCTTTTCGCCTACGCGGTGGATTTGATTAAAAAGGGGAAGGCCTATGTTTGCGACCTGAGCCCCGACGAGATTCGCAAATACCGCGGCACGCTCACCGAACCCGGCAAAGAAAGCCCCTACCGCAACCGTTCCGTCGAAGAGAACCTGGATTTGTTCGAACGGATGCGGCAAGGCGAATTCGACGAGGGCTCGCGGGTCCTGCGCGCGAAGATCGACATGGCCTCGCCGAACATTACGATGCGGGACCCGGCCATCTATCGCATCAAGAAGGCGGACCATCACCGCACCGGCAGCAAATGGTGTATTTATCCGATGTACGATTTCACGCATTGTATTTCCGATTCGATCGAAGGGATCACGCATTCCATCTGCACGCTCGAGTTTGAAAACAACCGCCCGCTGTACGATTGGGTCCTCGATCAACTCGGGATCCACCATCCGCAGCAGATCGAATTCGCGAGGTTGAACCTTTCCAATACGGTCCTGAGCAAGCGCCGGCTGCTGGAATTGGTGCAAAAGAAAATGGTCTCCGGCTGGGATGACCCGCGGATGCCGACGATCTCCGGCTTCCGCCGGCGCGGTTACACAGCGTCTTCGATCCGCGCGTTTTGCGACCGGATCGGCGTTGCGAAATTTAACAGCACGATCGACCTGGTCGTCCTCGAAAATTCGATACGCGAAGAACTGAATAAAACGGCGCCGAGGGTCATGGCGATTCTCGATCCGCTCAAGGTCGTGATCACGGATTATCCGGAGGACCAGACCGAAGAAATGGAAGCGGTCAATAATCCGGAAGACCCGTCCCAGGGATCGCGCCGAGTGCCGTTTACCCGCGAGCTTTACATCGAACGCGACGATTTCCGCGAGGTCCCGCCGCCGAAATTTTTCCGCCTGGCCCCCGGCAAGGAAGTGCGCCTGCGCTACGGGTATTTCATCAAATGCGAGAAGGTTATCAAGGACACACAGACCGGCAAAATTCTGGAGCTGCACTGTACCCACGATCCCGCAACGCGCGGCGGGAACAATCCTCCGGACGGACGTAAGGTGAAAGGCACGATTCACTGGGTTGCGGCAAAACCGGCGCTGAAAGCGGAAGTCAGGCTTTATGATGTTTTATTCACCAAGAAAGACCCGAATGACGTGGAGGAAGGCAAGGATTGCCTTTCCAATTTGAATCCGAAATCGCTCGAGACCGTTTCACCCGCCTATTTGGAGCCGAGTCTCAAGACGGCAAAAGCAGGCGAGCGGTACCAGTTCGAACGGACGGGCTATTTTTTCGTGGATCCCGTTTCCTCCGCACCGGGGAACCCCGTTTTTAACCGGATTGTGACCTTGCGCGATACCTGGGAAAAGATCGAAAAATCCCAGAAATAAGCCGGGGGAGCAAACCGAAGGTTCGGTCAGGCGCCAACATGGACATCCTGGAAAAGCGAAATAAGCTCGCGGTCCTTCGGGGATTGATCCTGATGGACTGTGTCTTTATGTTTCTGCTGCTTGTGCCGATCGCCCATTTGCTCAATCCGATCAATCCCATGCAACTGGCTTTCATCACGTGGTTCGATTTGACCAATGAGACCGAGAAACCGATTTATATTACGCCGATCGGGACAGCGGGCTACGGCCGGAACAAAATGGTGATGCGCCAGTTTACGGGTAAGATGCCGGCCTTCAAGGCGAAGGAACAAGTGAATTTGCCCGTCAAGCCCGGGGAGACCATCCGCGTTTTTTACGAGAGCGATGATTATTGCCTCTCGGAAATGGCCGTCTTGACCCAGGTCGGCGGGGGCCATCAGTTACGGATTTACCGGGGGCAGACCGGTTGTGATATGGATCAGCCGGTCCCCGCAAAATTCCGGATTACGAAATTGGCAAAATTGCCGCCGTTGGAAGATAACATCAAGGAAATGATCGCCAAACCGCAGCAGAAGGTTCAAACGGTGGCTATCATTTTGTCCGGTATCGGCGTTTTGGCCGTCCCGGTGTTTTTCTATTTGCTTCGTTTGTATCGCAGGCTGAAAACGGATGTGGATGTGGACCCGATACGCGCCGAAAAGGTCCCGAAAAAGTCCAGACTGCAGTACTAGACGGAAATGTCTTCGGCGGTTATGGATGAAACAGAAACAATTGCCCGAATATCAAAAAGAAAACAGTTGGATCAACCGAAAGGAGAAAGTAACGTGGGAAATATGAAAAGTAAAATCATGGTGTTGGGACTGGCGGCGGTTCTGCTTTTCGCTGTCGGATGCGCCGGAAATAAAAAGAGCGCGAATCTGCAAAGCGAAATCGATCGCCTGAATCAGGAAGCCCAGCTCAAAGAGAGCGAGTTGCAAAAGCTCAATGAGCAGTTGGCGGCGGTGCAGGCCGAAGTGAGTCGTCTGCAGGCCGAGCAGGG
>JAQTOZ010000089.1 GCA_028713205.1 Candidatus Omnitrophota bacterium | reverse complement strand
ACCTGTCGTTGTTTTTCAATACCATAAATTAAAGCTGTTTGATCTTAAACAATCCTTGTCGATACAATCACTTACGGGCCTGCCATGTGTTTAATGCAACGCTAGTGGCCGGCAGGCAGGCAATCTCCGTGAAAAACTGAGATTGCCGCGCTCCCTTTCGGGAGCTCGCAATGACGGAGAAATTATTTCCGCGTTTTCAGACTTGCGTCTTGTCTTGTTTCTTCCACCGCGTCTCCGCGTCACCCTTTCGCCGTGTCGCTTTCCCCGCGCCCCTTGTCGCCCGCACCGCGTCTCCGTGTCACCGTGTCGTTTTCCCCGCGTCCCTTGTCTCTTGCCCCTGTCTTGGGACTTGGGTCTCGTCTTGTCTCTTGCTTCTTTATTTCTTTTCCATCAAATACAAAATTCTTTTGGTGTCCGTGATTTCTGCTTTTTTGTGAATGATAAACAAAACGCCGAACGCCCGCTCAAATTCTTCCTGCGTATAATTTAAAAAAATGTCTTTCCGGGGCGCGAGCATTCTCTGCACCTGGGAATCGTCCTTCGGAACAAATTCAATGATCAGCCAGTTGCCTATCTTATGGAAAAAATCAGCAATGCGATCAAACGGCAGGTTGTGAGAAAGGGCCAGATGATGGATCAACGCAAGGGCCAGTACGGTGTCCGCGGGCCCGCGTTCGATCAGCGACATCCGCTCCCGGTTTTCCCAGCCGGTACCGGGGCTTGGGTTCGACACATCAAGCAACAAAGGCAGACAGCGCAATGCGTTTCCCTGAAGGGACGTGAGGTAATTTTTTTCGACGGCCGCAGCGTCAAAATCAAAAGAAAGCACATGGATGTTTTTGCTGCCGGCAAGACGGCTGAACACCCCGGTATTGGCACCGAGGTCCCAAAGGACTTTGGGGTTGACCCTATCTAAAAATTTCGAGACGATTTGTTTTTTATGCTCAAGTCCCGCCGGGGAATAATTCGTGTCTTGCTCATAATCGCACCATTCGGTCCCGGAAGGTTCCCACCTCAACTTCTGAATGGCGGACTCGAGATTATCGATCAGTCCCATAAAAGCCGGTCGTGTGACGCCTCCCTTCCGTATGACCGCAGTCTTATGCGAATAATATCGTTGGGCCTTGGCATGGAGATGGATATGCATCAATAAAGAAAGATCGAAGCGGGTACGCACGGGAAGCAGCGAACTCGCCAGGTCCAAGGGGATCCCGTCGAGATAAATCCTCAAGAGCTGGCTCAACCGGATGTCCCGACGGCTCATCAACGCCAGCGGAGCGAGAAAATGCTGGCAAAATTGCCTGTACGCAACCCAAGGCTCGCCTTCCCGGTACGGCTCAAAGGAAAGCGTATCGATAAATACCGGTTTCCCGTCTTTAAATTGGACATTGTACGCGCTGCAATCCTTGAGGGACATCCCGCAGAGAAGGGACCTTTTCTGCACTTCAAGAGTCAGCAGGGCCGCGTCTTTGAGCTGCGAGAAACACCACTCATACGGATAGGAAATAAACGGCACTTGATCCGGTTTGATCACCTTGTACGACGTCCCGGGGACAGGTCCGGGCAGGTCCACTTCTTCATGCGAAACCAGCAGACGTTCATTCACGAGATTCGCGTAGAGGCCGGATTTCATGAAGATATCATACTCTTGCTGATAGGAAATATTGATTTGCCTGAACACGACCCCCTCGGAGCAAAAAAGAAACCCGCTGGGGTCCCGGAATGATCCCGGGATGTTTTTCGCTTTCGGTCCGCCGGACATCATGGGCGCTTTCCCGGGAATAATCGCTTTACGAAAAGGACGATTTTGGCCCAAAATATTTTGACGGCGCACAATCCGCCGATCACCCCGACAATCAAGATCTGAAAAATATAACTTCCCGTTCCCGGGTCGATGTAAGCATACGCTGTCCGGACAAAACCGACGGAACAAACAAAAACCGCAATGGCGATGATCCAAAAAAATCCACGTCTCATACTCATGTCTCCTCCTATTGTCTTTAGTCGCTCACCAAATTGAGCTGACGCAGTGAATCCAAAAAGTCCTTGTCCCGGTCCACGGGGATCGTCGTGTGCGAATCAAACCGAAAATCCGAGGTTGCGTCCCGGACGACATCGACGTAGACCCACCGGTCTTGCGGCCCTACGGGATCCCGGGCCAGCAGATTGATGCCCGGGAAAAGCGCGCAGTTTTTGCGCGGGTTCGCCCGCGCGACACAAAGGGTTTTCGCCAGGTCCCCAAGGGTCACGAAACGCTCGTCAACCAGGATCGCCGGCTGCCTGGCTTTTTTATTTTTGATCATCAACAGCGGCCGATATCGGTCATAGCCCCAGAGCGGGTTATTGTTGATCTTGAGATTGTACGGAGGAGCGTCGAAGTAGGTCACCGGCTCTCCGTGATCGCTTTTTAAAACAATCAACGCGCGATCGTAAATACCGAGCTCCTTGAGCCTCCCGAGAAAACGCGCAGCTTGCCGAAGGGCAAACCGGGTTTGTTCATAGAGTCCCCGATAATTTTGATTTTGATCATGCCATGCCTTGGACGTGCTACGCATTTTTCCTTCAGAATCAAAATCGGCCGGAAAATGCGTATGGGTAAAATGCATATACCGGAGGCTATATTCCTGCGTCCCCGTCGTCAGGTTGTCGATGATCGCATCAAGCACTTCCCTGTCGCATAAAAAGTACTCTTTCCACGCCGGCCCTTCGTAATGCGGGAACGAAAAATTCAATCGGGCGGCAATAAAAGAGACGGCGCGGTCGGCAAGCAAGGGGATGATCGGGGTACTGACCCTGGCGAGCGCAATCTTTAAAAAACGAATACAGATCATGCACTTGTTTGAGCTAAAAACCGACCGGTTGATGTGGATCATGTTGTTTTTATCGGTGGTGAAATAGCAATACGGTCCACAAGTGAGCACATTGTCATCGGTATGATTGATGAGCAGACTCCCGCAATCCAGTTTCTTGTTAATCTGGGCTTCCGTGGAAGCGATAGGCCGGAAATGGATATTCCCAAACAGCTCAGACCGCATGGACGCGTGGGTCGCAGGCGCCGTGGCAATCACTTCCTTAAAGAAGGTGAAATCCTTAAACTCCGCCAGGATCTCGTCCTGATGATCGATCATGTCGGCAATAATATTTCCCGGAATGCCGTCGAAGCTCAGCACAATGATGTTGTCCCGCGGCGAAAGCGTCCCGGCTTTTTTGAATTCGCGATCGTTGTTCCTAGGGTCCTCGGTTGCCCAAGCAATGAGACCATAGAGTATCAGCGGGGCAAGCAGCGAGAGCGCAACAGGCAGTTTCCAGGATATCGCACGGGATTTCATAGCTAAAACGCTCAAGGCCGTTGCCAAAAAAGCGGCAATGATAAAATTCTTCTTATGCGTGCCCAGTTGCTCCAATGTCAACATCGCACCGCTGTTGACGATAGGAAAAACAAAACCTGTCAGGAAGACCCACGCAAGACAAAACAACGCAAAAAAACCTGCCAAACGCCGTGCCCCGGAAAACGCCAAGATCGAATAGACCATCACGAGGAAAGCCCATAAGATGCACAGAAAAATAGTGGCCACACCCATAAACACCCAGCGATCGAATGTAATATTTTCCGGATAGCAGTACACAAAATAGGCCGGGATGAGGTAGGCAATGGTCGCTGCCGTCAGCAGAAGATAGCTCAGGCATGTACGATGGCTGCCAAAGCCTGCTGCCTGCGATGAAACATGCCGGTTCTGATTTTTCATCATGCTCCTATTTGTTAGACCAAAGACTAAAATCCACAAACAGTACTTTGTAACGGCATATCGGTATAACAGAGTGTCGGTGATGTTTCTCCGATCCCCCGATACTCTCTCACTCCTTGCCGCTCATTCACGCGCCATCTCAACCCGGTTGCGGCCGTTCGCTTTTGCCCGATACAACGCCGCATCGGCTTCGCGTACCAGTTTTCCGCTGCCGCCGTCCTTTCCCGGCACCCAGGTCGCCACGCCCAAACTAATCGTAATGACCGTCGATATGGGAGAACAGGGATGCCGGATACCGAGCGTCATGACTTCCCGGCGGATCTCCTCCGCAATCTGCGCGGCAACCTCCCGGGGGCAATCCACCAAGATCATGGCAAACTCCTCGCCCCCAAAACGCGCGGTCAAATCTCCGGAGCTCTTCGCATGGCGTCTGACACGGTCGGCCACACGGACGAGGCAATCATCGCCCGATAAATGCCCCAAGCTATCGTTGTAGGCCTTAAAAAAATCCACATCGATGATGATGAGGGACATGGGGGTCGATGTGATTTTGGCCCGCTCAAAATAGTAGTCGAGCCGGGTATCAAAAAACCTGCGATTGGCGATTTTGGTCAACGAATCGAGGTTCGACAAACGCTGAAGCTCGCGGTTGACCCTTTTCATCCCGATGGAGGTCACATACTGGTTGCGCAAGCTCAATTCGAAGGAATACGAAGCGCTCATACCGATCGCATTGGCGATCAAACAAAAAAAGGAATTGCTGATCAAAACCGGCCAATCCTCGTGTTTCAAAAAAGCCGCCAATAAATAAGAAATCGCCACAACCCATCCCGCCAAACTGGCATAAAAAAAACGAAGCCGGATAAAAATATAACCGTAAAGGATGACCAGCAGGACCCCGCCGATATAGATATATCCCCCGACGCCCGGGTCCCACAACATCATGAGCACCGCCGAAATCCCGGCGGAAGTCACCATGAGGATCCCCATCAGTTGAAGGACCGTTTCATTCTTCATAAAAAAAGAATAAATCAAAGAGGCAACAATCACCGGGATCACAATGCCAAAGCGCATCAGAAAAGCCACGGGGGCGATGGTCGGGATCACATAGGGATCGATCAAAGCGACCGAACCGTAGAAGAAAATCCCCAGAAAATGTCCGAGACGGATGAGACCGACAGATTGTTTGAAACAATAATGGCGGAAAGCTGTTTCTCTGGCTCCCGGAAACCGGAGGGACAAGGAATTATCTCCGGGACGAAAATAAAAAGAAAGCCTTTTAAGGACTGAGGACATTTTCACCCGTTCGATTAATGATTTTCATCAGTTTATCACAGAACCCGGACCGAAGTATCTTTGTATATATCGTTTTAAACCCCAGACCGCTTGAGATTCATCGACTCGCTTCGCTCGCCCGGAATGACACACCTCCTGCCGACTTTTCACGCCCCATGCCCTTGTCCTTACCTTAGTCTGTCGCTTCCGCCAGACCTTGATCGACGAGTTCCCGGTCGACGGTTTGTCCTTGCACCCAAACATCGGCAATGGGACGGCCGTGCTGGTCGAGTTCGCGGCTTTGCATCACGACCCGGCCCTGGTCCCGCCAAAGGATTTTTTCCAAATAGGCTTTCGCCGCTTTCCCTTCGGCTGTGACAAGCTCAGGGGCATCGATACGCCGTAGGCGTACCCTTTCGGCCACGGTCGTTTCAAATCCCAAATCAATCAGCGCGTGAAACGTATCGCCGTCCACGACCTTGGTGACTTGGGCCCGGTATGTGTAGAGCGGGGCCTGCCCGGTTTTTTGAAGTTTTCCGTTTACGAACTTCACGATGCTGCCTTCCTCAAGCTTCCCCGCCCACTTTTGGGGAACATCGCGATAGATGCCGAAACCCAGATCGATTTTGAGACTGTCCTTCAAGCGGATGATCTGATAAGTATCCAGCGGTCCGGGCATGATCTCCGGAAGTTCGGTAGTTCCGTCATCCGGAATGTCCGGATCGTTATCATCTATGTCCGGGCCAAGTTCCTCGCGTATCACTTCGCGAAGCTTGATGTGTGACCAATGCTCTTTGATGGCCCTTTCTTCTAACGATTTCCTTTTTGCCTCATCATGGACCGCCAGAAGCTCCCGGTAATGCGCCCAACTCAATTGTGACGGTACCGTCACAATTGGTACATTTTGATACATTCTGGCAAACTGCAGCATGTAATAAAGCTCTCGCTTGCCGGTGCCGAGATCCTGGGACAAACGCTGGATGATCTGCCCTCCATAATCCGCCCGTTCCCGGTGCCGCAGCACATGCTCGTCGATCAGCATGCCGGTTTCCCACGCCTCACGGACTTTCTCCTGTTCGGCAGCGGATTCGATGCGGGCCTGGGAATCAGCACGGGTCTGTCTGATGGCGGCCAGGAGCTGGTCATAGGTCTCAACCGGAACAGTCCCCGCGCAAACGGACCGGGTTGGGATAGGGAAATAGATAAGGAAGAAGAAGGTGACAAGAAGGCATGGGCCGGACATTCGTCTCAACGTTGCCATGATGGAAAAGTATACGACGGATAAAAATGCGGATAAAGAGGAAATTGTGACACGAAGTAAGGTAGTTTCGAGTTTCCGGTTTAAAGTTTCAAGTTGGCCCTTCGTACTCGAAACTTGAAACTCAAAACTTTAAACTTGCTTATCGCTTGGGACTTGGGTCTGTTTCGTCCCTCGCTCCGGTCTTGCGTCTTGGGTCATGGGACTTGAGTCTCGTCTTGCCTCGTGCTTCTCGCTTCCTGTCCGTCCGGTTAACGTGGCACGTGGTACGTAATATTTTCTTGCGTCTTGGGTCCTGGGTCTTGGGTCTCTAATAGACCCCCGGTACAAAACGCCACTTCACGGCGCGGCACCTTCGGTAATACCTCCGACTATTTATCTGCACATCAGGAGGCGACGGAAATTGGCGAGGGTGTTGTACGGCATGTTCACGGCGAGGAGATTCACTAACCAAGCTGGGACTGTTCCGCCCATATCGCTATGCTGCCGATAGTAAACCTCGGTCTTCCCTTCCCCGTGCCGGCTCAGGCGCCAGTAGCCGTCGGCGGAGGGCATCCGGATCTTGTCATGCTGCGGCGGAAAAAGCTCCGGCATCGCGCGGACCTTGTACTCGACAACGTTCCCGGGCGGATCCGTCGTACGTAAACGGCGGTAGACCAGGTCCCTGGTCCGGAAAGGCGGCGGCATCCACAGGACGAAATAGTAGAGTTTGTCCTCGGGAGACCTTGTCTCGAGCAGCCGGACTTCTTTGCACTGGTGGAACCATTCCGGCATTCGCCCGTTCTCTTTTTCTTCGTACAAACGGACCACCTCCTCCAGGGGGGTGTCCACCACGACCACGGCCTGATATTCCAGGAAGGCGGACCCCTCGACCTTGCGAACAGAGACCCGGATCCCGTCCTTGTCTTTTTTCAGCATCCAGGGATGTTCCGCCGCAAACGCGGGAACGGAAAATCCAAGCACGCAGAACACAAGCAGCCCTGAGAGAACCTTTTTCATCATACCGCCACGCTCATTCAAAACCTCTCTTAGACACGACATCGATAGAATTCGGCCCGAACCCTGTATTTCCGCTTGCCCGCCATGTTTTATGGAGGGGAAGGGATACGTTATTTTTACAATCGTATTATTTTATTACCTTGATTTCTCGCAACCAATCAGAGACTTTGTCTTGCGCGGTTTTCACATCACGTCCCCAAATGGCGGCCCCCTCCAGCAAAATCGCTTTGGGGCAAAGTTCAGAAATGTCCAGAACGCTCTGTTCCAGCCCGCTTCCTTCGTGCGTGCAAAACGGCACAATGCTTTTTCCAGACAAATCATATTCCGACAAAAAAGTTCTAACCGGAGCAGGAAACGTCCCCCACCAAATCGGGAACCCTATAAAAATCACATCATAGGCCCCGATATCCTCAACTTTTGCTTTCAATGCTGGTTTGTAACCGGAATCAAGTTCTTCCCTCGCTTGTTTGACGACCGTATCGTAATCACCGGGATACGGCTTGACAGACTGAATCTCAAAAATATCACCGCCCACCTTCTTGTGAATTTGATCGGCGATTTCACGGGTATTCCCGCTATGGGAAAAATAAGCGACAAGAATCTTTTTTGTTCCTGCAAGCGGCATCGTTTTTTCTCCGTTCGTTTTTTCCATTCCTAACGGATCGATTTCTTCCGCGGCAAAGTTCCTTTGAGCCGGCACACCCATCCAAACAAGGAATGCAACAGCTATCGATAGAACCACCTTCATTCTTTTCATATCTGCCTCCGTCATAAACGGTATCAAGTACCGTGGAAACAGGTTAAACCGACGGGCATAAGAGGTCAAGGCGGAAAAACTTTGGTACCCCTTCTAAATGTGCGGGGTTCAGACCGAACCCTGTACTTCCGCTTGCCCCCGCCACACTGCTTTGGCGGGCAAGCGCCATGTTTTATGGAGGGGCAGGGGTACCTTAAGATTTTTTGTGGCGTAGAACCGATACCCGCGAATTCATTTATTCCAAAAATAGAACCGTCCCCTATTTACAGAATCATCTGTCAGTCGATGGGAGTATTTGGAAGGGGCTTGTCCGCGAAAGCGATTTGATCAAATTCAAAGGTTTTGGAATAGCCCCTATCCCAAAAAGCCGCCTAGCCAGTCCTTTCCATCGGGGGTATAATTACGCTATAAAATCTAACGCTACCAAGTAGAGGTGCGAAGGTGAATCCGAAACATTTCTTGATTGTTTTTTTTCTTTGGTCGGTTTCTCTGGATGCTGGGTGCTCGACCGTTGGAGTTCAGGAACATGCAAAGGCTAAGTTCGACAAAATTGACACCGTAACAGTTATATCCACAGGGGTCGACAACCTAGGATTGCAGGGAGAGCTGGAATACATTCTACTTTCAAGAGGGTACGATGTTGTTTCCCAAGAGGTTGCTTCTCAAAAAGCTAAACTTGATGTTGATGTTGATTATAGTAATAACAAGGTGAAAGGTGGAGCGGAGGTATACAAGGCAACCGAAGTAAAATCCGTCTACGTTTTGAGCTTCGCTTATTCATCACGCTTTGACGGACAGTTTCGAGAAGAAAAAATTAACAAGCTCTACGGTTCTCTTATTGATTTGCGAACAGGAAAGATTGTGAAATCGTTGAAGATAGAAAGAAGCATCTGGGCTCTCAAAGGAAACACGGCTTTTCTCGAAGCATTAGTCGACCAGATGCAGTAAGCATTTGATGTCCACAGAAGCATGCCGTCGATTTTAGGAAATCTGAATTCTGGAGACATCATACTTATTTCGGGATTAAGTATCGTGTCCCCCGATTTAACCCGCACCAATCTATGACCCCGAAATTGAAAAATTAACCATCCCAGATTCAGGCAAATTCGTATCATCAGAAGAATCAACCGAGTATAATCCCGTAAAAGCAATCTAGTTTGCAAGGGAGTGTAAGCCTGCATGCTCGAACAAATTCGCAGCTTTATAAAGAAAGTTTATTACAGGATCTTTCTATACCCTGTTTTATTCATTAAACAGCCATTCGTAATGACCAAGCTAAAGGAAGATACGGAAAAAAGCTTTGCCGAATTAGCTGCTTACATTCGTCGATTTCACCCCATTGAATTAATAGCACAGTTGGAACTCACATATCTTTTTGCACCTCTTCCTCATTATCTTGAACAGATGGGAGAAATGGGACGAAGTTTGCCGTGGATAGAGCTTGTTAATGGCATTGCCCTCGCTGGGAACAATTTGAATAAAAAATTCGATCAAGTGGATGGTGCTGCCCTTACTCGTATTGAGGAGCTTACTGAATTATATTTCAAAAATATAACCACGGGGATTTTGCTCCAAAGGCCATCAAATCGAAAGCACGATTTGCTAATTAAAGCCAAAATTCATTCCCTCGGTGTCAGAGGAGATAGTTTTCCTCATAAGGAGTTGGAACTGGCCCAAAGTCTTTATGAAGAGCACAACGATTGGTTTGTCCAAAATTTAGGCTTTACGATAGCTGATTGCATTGATATCCATGAAGCATTAAAGGATCTCATGGAGGAAAAGAGTCACTCGGAGAAGCTAAGGCTACAGCAGAAAACCAAAGAAGATGTTGCTGCTATGGTGTCTCGAAAAGAAATAAAAGAGTCGGATCGGCAGCCTTTTGAAGCAAGTATTTTTTGCAGTCATTTTTTCGGGAAATCTCATGAGATAATTTCTTTCACGCTTGACGACTTAATTAAAACATCGTCAAAGCCAAATGCAGTATGTGAAAAATTTCTTTTAAGAATGTCGCAAGAAGTTGGGTACAAAAACAATAAGTTTCCGCATACTTTTCAATATGCGTTGAAAGCCCCGTGGGATTTCAATACCTTGTACGAAAAGCCTATCGTAAGGTTTGGGGATCGGTACTTAATCCCGATTATTGCCACATTTCCTTATGCAATCATGAGCACATTTAATTATGATCTTTTGTCCGATTCCAAGTATGAAAAGACCTATTCTAAAAAGAAAGGGGCATGGCTTGAAAAAAGAACGGCTAATGCATTGCAAAATTTATTTCCTTCGAACGAAATTTTACTAAACCCTGCCTACCCCAATAAAAATGAGTTCTGTGACGTGCTCGTACTTAGAGATCGAAAAGTTTTTATCATTCAATGTAAATCTAAACAACTAACGTATTTGTCCAAAATAGGTCAAGATCTCAATGCTTTGTTGTCTGATTTGAAAGAGGGAATCTGCAGTTCATTTGAACAGGCTATGAAAGCTCGGGATTATATTAATGGAAATAAATCTCCCATTATTCATTATGGGAAAAATCAAATGATCGAAATTGATCGAGACCAAATTACAGACATATTTTTAGTAAGCGTGACACTCGGTTACTATCAAACTTTTGCGACTCGGCTTGCTAACATTGATCCAACCCTGAAGCTTTTTCAAAAGCAAGAGTATCCTTGGGCTCTCTCAATCGCAGATTTAGAAATAATAACTGAAATCATGGATTATCCTTCTCAATTTGTTCATTATGCCAAGCGACGTCTTGAGTTGGAGAAGCAAAAATTTGAGGTGGTGGGAGATGAGATTGATCTACTGGACCTCTATTTAGATCAAAACTTATGTTTTAATTCAGAAACCTTCACGCAATGTAATTGTGTAGGATTGGCAGGATATTCAGATCAGATAGAAAATTATGTTACCGAAAAATATCAGCTTGGGTTATCACCTAAGAAACCAAAACAAAAAATGTCAAGTGAGTTTGAAGAATACCTTAAATGCATAGAGTCATTAAGTTCATCATACAAAACAGATTGTCTCATGCATTTACTCGACTTGGATGAGGTCGGAAGGGAGGCGTTTGTTAAGGCATTTAAGCAAACAAAAGACAAGGCCGTGAAGGACGGCAAAATACACGCAGCTTTTCTTCAATTCAAAAACGCCCCTTTTGGTATCACAGTGCTTTCGATGGATGCTAAGAGAGATATAAACAAACTGTTTAGGCAAGTTGCTGTTTATTCGATTGCAAACAAACAAAAAGAGAAGAAAAAAGAGTGGATCGGATTTGGATGGGATACAAATGACCAGCGGTTGGTTGCGATTGCTTTTTATTCATCATTTGATTGGTTTGAGGATAGTGGGATTGAAGAAATAGCGGACCGAATACTTAAGAAAAGAAAGTAAAATAGAGGACGGTTCTATTTTTGGAATAAATGAATTCGAAACTCGGGTATCGTTTCTACGCCACAAAAAATCTTCAATTCTAGGGACATCATACTTATTTCGGAATTAATATCTGGAATTAAGTATCGTGTCCCCCGATTTCCACGGATATGAAATCCATCGCCCCCGGAAAATAAAAAGGCGGTCCCTTAAAAGGACCGCCGTGTGAAAGCAAAGCAGACGTTAAAGCTCCCTTTAAGGAAGCAAAGATCGGATTATATACCCAAAATACGGGTGCGATGACAGAATTTTATGGGCTGGAGAACAAAGTTGCAATGCATGACGGAGGAAGGGTTGCTTGTTCCGTGCCCCGTGGTACGTGGATCGTGGAACTTTCTTGAGATTGCTTCTCCCGCCTCCGGCGGGATCGCAATGACGGAGAAATGATTTCCGCGTTTCCGTCTTGCGTCTTGGGACTTGGGTCTTTGCAGAGGGCTGAAAGCTATGCTTACTTTCTAGCTTTCAGGGTTTCTTCTTCGTCGCCGGCGCCGTCGCAAATGCCGCGCGGGGAGTTCTCGACGAACTGGATGAGGTGCCGGACTTCTTCGCTTTTGAGTTCAGCTTTCATGGCCTCGAGGGCCTGGCTGACGTTGCGTCCGGAGCTGTAGAGCAGTTTGTAGGCTTGTTTGATTTCTTCCCGG
>JAQTOZ010000088.1 GCA_028713205.1 Candidatus Omnitrophota bacterium | reverse complement strand
TTTATCCGGATACTTTTTTTGATATTCCCGGAGTATATCCCGGGTACCGTCGGTTGAAGCATCATCGGCAATTACTATTTCAATATTTTCGTAGTCCTGAATTAGAGCGGAATCTATGCATCCATCGATAAATTCTTTGTGATTAAAAGTAACGATCCCCACTGATACAAGCGGCATATTTTTCATAATTGTCTTCTAAGACAAGTACCCTCTAGCCAGTTTATTTAATAATTTCTAAGTCGCTTTAGTATCCGGAGGCATTGTTCATGCCTTACATTAAAAACTCCGCAGGTCATAAGGATGATCTGGTCTGCCTCCTTGGGAGATGTTACGAAACTGCAGTTGTCGGCCTTAAAATAATGCATCAGCCTATTTGTATCAAGGCTTCTCGCGTGACAAATGAAATTACTCACCATTAAAATTTTCATTGGTTTTTCCTGTGTATATATGTTTTCCATGGTTGTTATTATACCTTTTAGTATTCTTTTAAATTCCGTTACGGCCCAAGGCAATTAACCTTTTGCTTAATTCTGGGCCATGTTCAACTGCGAACTTTACGATTTGGCAAATACCGCTTATGTCATCCGTACTGATAGCCGTACCCGTGGGAAAGATAAGTATGCGCTGACCCAATCTTTCCGTTTCCGATAATTTTATTCCTGCCCGGGAGTAACCAAAAGCATAAGGTACTTGTTTGTGGCATCCAGGATAAAAGTAACACCTAGCCAAAACATTCTCAGCCCATAAAGTCTCAAGCAACCGATCTCTACTGATATGCGTAACCGCGTCGTCTATTTCCAGAACGATATAATGATAATTACATTTTTCTCTTTCATTATAGCTTATCATAGAAATACCGGGAATCCCTTTTAGTTCCTGCCGGTATCTTTCATAGTTACGTTTATTTACCGCTATAAAATCGTTTAATATTTCTAATCCTGACAGGCCCATTGCTGCATGCACCTCGCTCATCTTGCCGTTTATTCCGATATACCCCACATTGTCATAGCCCATAAAGCCGAAGTTTTTCATCAGACGAATTTTTTTTGCTAAATCATCGTTGTTGGTGACAACTGCACCGCCTTCAAAGGTATTAAAAATTTTAGTCGCATGGAAGCTGAATACCTCTGCGTCGCCAAAATTACCTATCATGCGCCCCTTATAAGAACAGCTAAATGCGTGTGCGGCATCAAAAAATAACTTCAGCCGGTGCTTCTTGGCTATTTCTACTAATGCCTCTATGTCGCAGGGCCTACCCCACACATGAACACCCAAAATTCCTGTTGTACGAGGTGTAATCAGCGCTTCTATTTTTTTGGTGTCGATGTTGTGCGTGGCAGGGTCTATGTCACAAAAAACCGGAGTAATTCCTTGCCACTGTAAAGAATGGGCTGTGGCAATAAACGTAAATGATGGCACAAGAACTTCATCTTTTAGTTCTAGGGCCCGCCCGACAGTTTCTAGCGCCGTCGTGCCATTGCACATTGCTATACAATGTTTGGCCCCAACCATATCGGCGATTCTTTTTTCTAACTCTTGGACCAAGGGACCATTGTTAGTCAATAATCTGCTGTCTAAAATATTGTTGATATACCTTAAGAATGTTTCGCGATTGCCGATATTGGGGCGTCCAACGTGCAGTCTTTCTGGGAATGCCGGGGTTCCGTCAAGAATAGCGAGATCGTTTAGTGTGGTTTTGATCACTATTTTAAACTATTTAGATATTCCTGTTTTTCTAATTTTGTAATGCTTCTCTTGATTCCTAAAAACCGGTTTGTTTTCGCGGCGTGCTTTTTCAAACGCCTTCTCGCCCCAAGGGTACCAGTCGACAGGGTTGTGCGCATGCTGCAACAGATAGGGGCTTTTTTCATGAATCAATTGATTGGTATACGTGTCTTGGGCCATGAATTTAGTATACGCCGGCAGCTATTGAAATGGTACAAGGAAGGTCGGGAATGGCAAAGGGCCGCGGATGTTCGATCCCGACAAATAAGGGACCAGGCAATATTTCCCTGCCGGTTCCCTCATTTGGATGAACCATGGTGAGTTTCGAGAATCAGCGTTGAGAGAATCGGCGCCAGGACCGCTTCCAGCGCCAATACCGGTAGGCCCCCCATAGCGAGAGAACGGCCAAAACCGGTATGCCGACATAAATGAACAAGGTCAGAAAAAATAAAAACAGCAACGTCCCGAGCGCCATACCGCCCAGGAGCATCGCGCCGATCACAAGCTTGGTTTTAAGCGGCAGTTTTCCCCGCGCCTCGAAACGGCGGAATTCATACACATCCCCGGATTCATCACCGTTGGAATACTTCTGAAGAGAATCATCATTGTCCGGCATCAGCGGTTCCGATCTTTTGAGTAAAAAACTTTTTCAAATATTTCGCGGCTGGATTGCATCGTGTTCTTCAAGGTATTTGCAAACCGGACTTCGGCCTTCTCCGTATCGGAATCGAAGAAACCCAGCATCCGCGCAAGGGACTTCCGTTGTGCCGGGTCCTCGGGAAGGTTAAACACCTGACGGTTTTCATAAAGGTGAAGGCGGTTCTCGATCCTTCTTAAAAAACGATAACCCTCGCGCAAAGCGTCGCATTCTTTTTCGCCAAGCAATCCTTTGGCCCTGATTTGCCCGAGGGCATCCATGGAGTTTCTTTGCCTTAAGAAAGGGATCCGTCCGCCGCTCAGAAGCTGGATCATCTGAATACTGAATTCAATATCCCGGATACCGCCCAATCCCATTTTGATGTTCGTTTCGCTTTCGCCCTGGGTTTGGGTCCTGCGTTCATAACGGCGTTTGACCTCCCTCAAATGCTCAAGATCGGCCTCCATCCAAACCTCGCGCCAAATCAGCGAATCGACTTCCGCCAACAGGTTCTCGCCGATCTCTTTGCGTCCGCCGACGGGACGGGCCTTGATCAACACCTGATGCTCCCAAGCATCCGCCTGCTTGCGATAATATTGGATATACTCCTCGGGCGTAAGAAAGAGGGCTCCCTGCTCCCCGTGCGGACGGAGTCTCAAATCCACACGGTACAAAAACTCGTTGAGACTGCCTTCTTTCATCGCGTTGAGAAACCGTTGAACGCTGCCGACGGGGTCCTGCGTCGCACCGTTTTGGGGAACCACAAACATCAGATCAATATCGGAACTGAAATTGAGCTCCCGCCCGCCGAGTTTGCCGATACCGATCACACAATAATTGCTTCGCCCGAAAGAATAAAGTCCGACCTTATCGATCACGAAATCGGCCAAATCCGAGTAGGTTTCGAAAACAGCTTCCAGAGACTCGCCGCCGATGATCTCCGCCAGCACAATGCGCAAGGTCTCGCGATGTCTCAATT
Organism: Candidatus Omnitrophota bacterium; assembly: GCA_028713205.1. Taxonomy (GTDB): domain Bacteria; phylum Omnitrophota; class Omnitrophia; order Omnitrophales; family Aquincolibacteriaceae; genus JAQTOZ01. The sequence continues at coordinate 8,800 of JAQTOZ010000088.1, read as the reverse complement.
TGCGAAGTTCTTCAAGCGGGACCGCATGTTCGCCGATTTCGTTTAAAAACACCTTCGTCCGGGCGAGCGAACAATGTTCCGGGTGCTGGATCCAAAAAAAGTCCTCGGGATTTTTGATCAGCATGTCGGAAAGATAACGGCTCGATCCGAAAATCGTGATCATCGTCGGGAACCAGCGCTCGGACTCGGAGAGCAGTTTCCAAAAAACATCTTTGTCGGAAATATTGTCCACGTACCATTCCAGGTGCTTGACGGCAAGACTCGGATCACCGAGTTTTTCCCAAACCGGCCAGGACCGGTCCATGACCTTGGCGAAATATTCGAACGCCGGCGTGCTGGGGCAAAGCCGTTTCATACGATTGACCATGTCCGGGATGTCGGAAAATCCGAGCGCCTGCAAAACGCGCGCGTCACGCTCGGTCAATTCCCCGCGCAACAAGTTATCCAAATTGACCCGGAGGGACTCGGAAACAGTCACCAAACCATCGGGGATTTTTTGCCAGTCCTGATCGGCGAGCTGCTGCATCCAGGTTTCGTATAGATTGGAAGCCGTCTCCATGTAATAACGGCAGAAAATTTTGAACTGGGTACGGACCTTCGCATCATCGTCGGTGATTCCCATGCGGCGACCCAGGATAATAAATTCTTCAGAATCTTCCTTGGGAATGGTCAAATCTTTCGCATGGCCCCGCACGATGCGAAGCGCATTGATCAAATTGCGCAAAAAAACATAGGCGGCGCGTAAATCCTGGAACTGTTTCTCGGACAAGACCCCGGCCTGCCACAAAGCACGCATCGCCTTGGAGGTGTTGGGATGGCGGACATCCCCCGTGAGTTTACGTCCATAAGCGATCTGAAGTGTCTGTACGAGGTATTCGACATCAAGCAGTCCGCCGGGGCTGAATTTGGCGCTGAGTGTCCCGGAAAGAATATGTTCCTTTTGCTGTTTGACCCTCAGCCGCAACGCCTCCTTAAAATCAAACGGTTGTTCGCTGTAGACGAATGTGTCGCGTGCCTGCTCGATTTCCTCACCGATCTTGGCATCCCCCGTGATAGAACGCAACTTGATCAGCGCCTGCCTCTCGAAATTCCACGCCGCACCGCCCGCCGAATAATACTGTTTAAAGGCATTCACGGAGCACGCCAGGGGTCCATCCCCGCCGTGCGGACGCAAACGGAGATCAATCTCAAAAACACCTTCGCTCCGCGCCCGGATAATTTTGCGGAAGAAGCGCACCAATTCCGTATAAAACTCGAGATTTTGATGGACCTGATCGCTGGCCGAATCGGGCGCATCGCGGTAAACAAAAAGGATCTCCAAATCGGAGGCATACCCCAGTTCGCGGCCGCCGAATTTCCCCAGGCCAAAGACGGCCATGGTGCTCTTGTCGTTTTCATCGATGCGCGGTTCTGCGTATTTTTTGGCCGCCTGCTCCCAGGCCAGGCCGAAGCTGATCTCCGTCACGGCCTCGACCAAATCGGTAAACTCTTCCGCGAATTCGCCCAAATATGACGCACGTCCCAAAATGTGCCGGAGATCGATCCGGAACATTTCGCGGTCTTTAAACTCATTGAGCGCTTCCACTTTGCCGTCAAAAAGCACCTTGCCGCTTAGGATTTCTTCCAGCTCTTGACGCATTTCCGCCCGTGTCTTTTTCCTTTTAAGGAGCTTCTCATTCCCGAAAACAGGCATGAGGGACTCGTATTGTATCCGGATAAATTCCTCCCACAAAAAGCGGCTTGTCCCGAGTACGCGGCTCAAATCCTCGAGAACATTGGAGCGCTGTAACGTCGACAGAATGGTACCGAAATCCCCGCGTTCAAAAACGTCTTTGCCTAAAAGGGCAAACTGCTGCAAGGCCGCGTCCGGGTCCGGGACCCGCGGCAATAAATGCGTGAATTGTTTCACCAGCAAAATCGCCCATTGCACGGCCTTGAGCTTTTCTTCCGAGAGGATTTTTTTGCCTTCATAGGTAAGCCAAAGCCGGTCATGGACTTCGCCGCGAACGGTCTCGATTTCCATGAGGGCGATGTTGATGCCCAAGAGCGAAAGCGCATTCGTCAATTCGTATAAAAATCCCGTGGTATCCTGCGCGCGAATCTCGACGACGGTCTCGGTCTCCGAGCAGTCCTGGTCGATGGCAAGATCAATCGGATTCAGGCGTTCGCGCTGATATCCCTTTTGGGTCCTCAGAAAACGGATCATGCGTCCGCGGATTTCGGAATGGACCGGCTCGAGCGGTCCCGTGCGGGCTTTCTCCAAAAGGGCCAGGAACTCCTCCTGGAACTTGCCCCAATCCGGCGCCGCAGGACAATAAACATTGAATAAATCAACCGCTTGCTTGTCGACGGTTTTGATATCGCCGCGCAGGATGCTGATACCGCTTGAGGCAAAAAAACCGGTAATAATGGAAAGAAGTCCGACAAAATCGGGTGCGCGCACCGCGATTTCGTATTCGGTCTCCGTCAACGGTTTAATGACAAGCGAACTCTGCATCGGTGGCCCCTCGGTTGAGTTGGAAAGTCTTCCTTTGTTATCGGAAGGTTCCTGTCTTTTAATTAGGGATCGTCAATTAAACATTGCGAGTAATCGGTTCTTTGCGCGGCGAGCCAAGGTGTATTGGGCATTTTCCCTCAGGGCGTCCTCATAACAACGGACGGCCTTGGCCCAATCCCCTTTCATTTCCCAAACGCGCCCCATGTTGTAATGGGGGTAGCAGTAGCAATCATAGCGCTTGGCCCTCATGGCTTTTTCAAGCCACGGCATGGCTTCGTCGCATTTCCCCGCATCAATCAAATAAGCGCCGATGTCGTTGTAAGGGTTTCCGTATTCAGGATCGATCTCAATGGCGCGCCGGCATTCATCGATGGCCTCTTCATAATGACCCTGGAAACTGTAGGCCCAGCCCAGATAAGTATGGGCTTCCGCCGTGGGATAAAGCGCGATGGATTTCTTATAGAGGTCAATGGCTTCCTCCAATTGACCCTGTGCCTGCTTTTCATATCCCTCTTGAAAATACCGGAGGGCATCCTCATGCGCCGAAGGATTAAATTCATTCATCGTCTTAACTCGTCCTTTAAAAAAGTTGTCACGGACTTACCCGCCCACCCGGTCTTTGATAAATTCCGAAAGCGATCCGCATTGATAATAAGGGTTCGTGCGTTTTTCGTGTTTGATCGTCGATGTTGCCGTCGAACCGTAAGCATGCCCCGGTAACACCATAGTCTCGTCGTCCAATTTCGCGAGCTTTTGAAGACTCGCATACATCTGATGCGCGTCCCCGCCCTCGAGATCGCAACGGCCGCAGGCACCGACAAAAAGCGTGTCTCCGGTAAACAAATAGTCCTCCGTAAGAAAGCACACGGACCCCGGCGTATGCCCGGGTGTGTGCAAAACACGAATCTCGAAATCGCCGATCGTGATGATCGAGCCATCGACCACTTTTTCAATATGATCCTCAATCCCTTTGAGAAATCCGGCTTCTTTTTGATGAACGTAAATTTTGCATCCGGTCTCTGCCACAAGAGTCTCAGCGGCATTGCAATGATCATCATGAGTATGCGTCAACAATCCGCCGACGACCTTCATGCCGTCGGATTTCGCCGCCTGTAATATCGCGCGAACATCCCAAGCCGCGTCAACGGCCAGGCACTCGTGTCTGCGCTTATCACCGACCAGATAAACATAATTTTCCATCGGGCCGATTTCGAGTTGTTTGAAGTAAAAATTCCGGTCCATCATGACCTCAAGCCGATGGGCAATCGGCCTTTTGATAAAACACGACATTTAAGTGATATTGCTTGCTCAACTCCCGGCTCTTGATCGGATCCACCTGAAAACACACCGGGATGGCCGGATACTTCGCATCCCCGCTGTATGGACCGTCGATATGCGTCAGATAAATCCCGTCGATCCGTTCGAGCGTTTGACGATAGAGATCTGCCCCGCCGATAATAAAAATATTTTCCCGCGAAGCCTGCCGAAGACTAGCATCGATCGAATGGAAGAGTTCGACGCCTTCGGGGACTTTTATATCGGAGCGGCTCAATACGAAATTCTCGCGGTTGGGCAACGGGCGGCACCCGAGGCTTTCAAAAGTCTTGCGGCCCATGATGACCGTTCCGCCGTCCGTGGCGGCCCTGAAAAATTTCATATCTTCGGGAAATTTCGGCCACGGGAGCTGATTATTCTTTCCGATCACACCCTCCCCTTTTTCCGGATCACCCGCAACAGCGACAATGTGATAAAGCATAAAAAAACAGTAGGGTTTCGAATTCTGCGTTTCTCGCTTCGCGTCTCACGTCTCGTTACTTTTCATTCCAGAACCGAAACCTTCCTCCTTCCCGTCCGAAACCATTCTCCCGGAAAACACCCCGGGGAGTCCATTCAATCATTTTCCATTTGCGCTGCATTTCTTGTTCCCACCCCTTAAACAGCAATGGGCGCTTTGATCGCAGGATGGGGATCATAACCGTCCACAGCGAAATCTTCAAATTTAAAATCAAAGATGCTTGTGACTTCGGGATTGAGGCGCATCTTGGGCAAGGCGCGCGGTTCACGGCCCAGCTGAAGCTTCACCTGTTCCATATGGTTGAGATAGATATGGACATCGCCGAAGGCATGCACAAAATGGCCCAAGCCAAGCCCGGTCACCTGCGCCACCATCATGGTCAAAAGCGCGTAAGAAGCGATATTGAACGGCACGCCGAGAAACGCATCCGCGCTTCTTTGATAGAGTTGGCAAAACAAACAACCGTTTTGCACATAAAACTGAAAAAGACAGTGACAAGGCGGTAGCGCCATCGCGTCGAGCTCGCCGACATTCCAAGCGCTTACGATCAGCCGCCGGCTGTCGGGGTTTGTCTTGATGTGGTCAATCAAAACCCGGATCTGATCGATCGTACGCCCGTCCGAGGCTTGCCACGAGCGCCATTGTTTCCCGTAAACGGGCCCCAGTTCCCCCCGGGCATCCGCCCATTCGTCCCAAATCGTAACACCGTGTTCTTTCAAATACCGGACATTGGTCTCACCCCGCAAAAACCACAACAGTTCATGAACCACGGATTTGAGATGGATTTTTTTGGTCGTGACCAGCGGAAAACCCTCATTCAAATCAAAACGCATCTGGTAGCCAAAAGTACTGACCGTGCCGACGCCAGTGCGGTCTTTTTTCCCGGCACCATGAGTCAGAATATATTTTAAGAAATCGAGATAGGCTTTCATGAGGCATTATTATACATCATCGCGCCTTATGCGCATACGCTTCACAAAAGGATCATGCGGGTTTTATGGCAGGGATTGCGTACCTTGGGAATCAGCTTTTTAACACTGATTTTGCAGACTTTCCTCGGTCACGCTCCAAGTGCCGGGGATGGTAATATCATCAATACCGTAGGTCGGCGGCCCGAGAAGTTTGCCGCCGTAAGTTTGGGTCAAAATCATACAGCCGTCCGCGCTGAAATACGAAATGGATGTCGAGGGAAGATCCAGCGCGCCGTTTTCATTCAGGTCTTCGCCTTCGTCGAGCAGGCCGTTGCCGTTCAGGTCTTCGGTCCTCCAGCTCTTGCTGATGGCCGCGCGCACGGTCTGGCCGGCGGGGAAATCCAATCCATTGACCGGACTGGTCAGCGTCACAAAGAAGACCGCCTCATCGGGCACCGCCGGCAATTGCGCCAAATCACTGGGAGCGCTTAGTTGGAGCAACCGCGGCGGCGGCGTTCCGCCGACAACACCAAGTCCGCTGATGGCAATTCCGTCGTACACATATCGCTTATTCATCATTCCCGTGCTGAGATCAAAAAAGTCTAAGAACGTCATAGAGGGTTGCGTATATTCCGGCATGCCAAACGCGTTGATCGACGCTTCATAATAGATTTCAATCTGCCGGTCCATGTCCAAATCGCCATTGCCGTTAGAATCCTCCCCAGCATCCAAAGACCCGTTGCCGTTCGTATCTTCACTGGAAAATGGGAGAATCGTCTGGACCAGCGTAAATGGTTCAGCGGAATCCGTCAGCAAGGCTGCGTAATCCGTCGGGACCGTATCAATATCGCCGGGAGTCCCGTCATAAATGTCTATACGGCCGATCTTCCCGGTGTCCGCGTCGAAGGTCATCAATTTGGTCTCGCCCCATTCACCATAATCCGCAAAGGGGTTTGTGATATCCACTTCAAAAATATAGGTCAGCTGATGAGTCGCATCGATCACGAACGTCCGTTCCGCCAAAACCTCGCAACCCAGGGTCGGATCGCAATGTGCGAAGCAAGTACCGTCGGAGAAACACATGAGGGCCGCAGGATCGGTTTCCTGCACGGTCTGATACCAAACGTCCGCTTTCTGCAAACGGCCTTGATCGTCATAAATCTGGTCCACCGTAATCGGCAGGCCGGTCACGCTATCATACATTTGAATATATTGATGATGCTCATCGACAATATAGATGGCGCGTAACCATTCCCCATTCGTGGCAAAATAATCATCGATTGAAAGGACTTCGCCTTCATACACCTCGGTCGGATTCACGTTGTTTCCGTCCGCATCATAGAAAGATACGGACGTTTCATTGGTCCAGTAATCGGCGGCAAACCGGACCCGTGCGATATCTTCGTTCCCGATAACATCTTCATAGACCACGACCTGAAACGGTTGAAGCGCGTCCAATTGCGCACGTGTGTGGATACCTGCGTAAACGGCCTCCTGGACCACGCGTCCGTCGGCATCAAAAGTCAACAAGGTGGTTTGATTGTTTTGTGTATCCTGAACCAATTGCTGATTCGGCAGGAAAAAGACACTTTGCAGAAGCCTGGCTATCACGAGTTCTCCAAGTTCGGTATGGCGTCCTTCATAAACATTCTGCCTCAGGGCTTGGCCGTTCTCATCAAAAAGAACTTGCGTTGTCTGATCCTTGACGTAATCCACAATCAATTGAGTCTCCCGAGGCTGGACCCAACCGGGAATCCGGTTGATTTCCAAAAGACCGGTTTGACCGGTGCCTTCGACGATAAAGAATATCGAGCGGATCTTACTGAAATCAACCGCCGAGGAATTACTCATCGAAGATTTGGATATCACCCATACTCTTTCTTCCAAACTATTGATGCCGGTCAAATAAACCACCGCACGTTGATCGAACTTATCCAAAATTTCAAGTTTCACGGTACCGACATCGCCCTTAAGTCCGAACGTGAATTGGGAAATCCCGCTGAGATCACCGGTTTCGATATCCGGCTCGGTCCCGAAATCATCATAGGTGAATCCGCCGCCCGCCCAACCGCCGATATTCGTGTCATAATCCAACACCACGCCACGGTCGAAATCGCTTGCTGACACCGTGCTGGTATTTCCATCCGGTGCCGCCCGCGCAATTTGGGGGAAACCGGACAGACCGGAAGGCAACTGCACGATGTCTCCGGTATCGAGCGCATTGGATTGGTTCAAATTCCCTCCGGTGGCCGGCTGGGGGATACGGTTGATTTCCAAAACACCGGTCTCCGAATCACCGACAACCGTGAAAAACATCAATTTGACACGGGTGAGATCCACCTGACCTAGGGCCTCGAGGTCGGATGTCGAAATCGCCCAAACTTGTTCCGAACCCGAAATTCCGCTTAGTTCGAGCATTGAAAATTTGCCGTCAACATCTTCGATTTTAAAAATAACGTTGCCCACACTGCCGGCCGTTCTTTGTATTCCAAAAACAAGTTGTGAGAGGCCGCTTAAATCCACGGAATCGGAATAACCGAAACCTCCGCCGGCGAATCCGCCGACCGTGGTGTCATAATTGAAAGTGATACCCCGGCTGCTGCCGACAACGCTGCTGCCATTCCCTTGCGGGGCAATCGTCAGATCATAAGAAGTTCCGGGCATCGGGGTAATATCGTTCGGAGTCAGCGACGAGGACGGGAATTGAACGATTTGGACATCTTCTTTAAAGTAAATAATCTGAACGAGCTTCAATGTCTCATCTGCAATTTTCGCGTTTAATTCCTCAAGTGTTTTTACAAACGGTCCCTCATAAACTCTTTGTTCGGTTGTATTCCCCAACGCATCCGACAAGGAGTGTACGACCTGAGAATCCGCTGTTTTGGCATAAGTCACCGCATCAACATCCGTCATGGTGAGTGATTGCCCGGCATCCATACCTTTTTGCAACGAATATTTGGAATCCACTGTATCCGTTCCGCTCTCATCCACATCGCTGACAGTCAGCGTCCATCCGGTCCATTCTCCGGATTGCAATGTTTTCTGTTTTGAATATTTCGTATCCGCCGTCGCGTTGCCGTCTTGGTCTACCGGCACACTGATCAAGGTATATCCGCTAGCCAGAGTTTTTTGCTTTGTGTATTTTGTTGCGCCCGAAATATCAGATCCATCCGAATAGACTGGGCTTGCAGTAACAACTGATCCATCCGCCAACTCTTTTTGTTTCGAATATGTTGTATCAGCTGTGGCATTTCCGTCCTCATCAACCGGCGTAGCAATCAACGTATAGCCGCTTGCCAAGGTCTTCTGCTTCGTATATTTAGTTTCGTCCGCAATGTCACTGCCATCCTCATTCACGGGGCTCGCAATAATGACAGAGCCATCCGCCAATTCTTTCTGCTTCGAGTACGTTGTATCTACCGTGGCGTTTCCGTCCTCATCAACCGGCGTAGCAATCAACGTATAACCATTCGCCAAGGTTTTCTGTTTCGTATACTTTGTCTCACCCGCAATGTCACTGCCATCCTCATTCACGGGGCTCGCAATAATGACAGAGCCATCCGCCAATTCTTTCTGCTTCGAGTACGTTGTATCTAC
>JAQTOZ010000286.1 GCA_028713205.1 Candidatus Omnitrophota bacterium | reverse complement strand
ATTCTGCACGGAGGCGCGGTGATCGCTTGGCTTGTGGCCGGTTGGCTGGCCGGACTCGGCTTGGTCTTCCTTGTCGGAATCCTTGGTGTGACAGCCTGCCTCGTCCGTGAGAATTGGCTGATTCGGACCGGCGGTATAAGTAAAATCCAGGAGGCCTTTTTCATAATGAACGGAATCGCGAGCATCGGCTTGTTTGCAGCGGTGTGGCTTGATTTGATCGTTCGGGGGACTCATCCATGAAACCCTATATCATCGCTTTGACGGGCGCCAGCGGCGTTGTTTACGGTATTCGTTTGGTCCAGGTGATGGCCGAGATGGGCTATGATTTGGCCCTCGTGATTTCGGAGTCCGCGCGTTTGGTGATCGGCGAAGAGCAGGGGGGCAGCCCCAAAAGCTGGGACAATGCCGACGATCTCGTTGAAGTTTTCGGTCCGGCCATTCGGAAACATACCCGGATTTATGCTTGCCAGGATTTGACGGCGCCGATTGCAAGCGGTTCGTATCCCGTGTCGGGAATGATGATCGTCCCGTGCAGTATGGCAACGTTAGGTGCGATTGCGAACGGGGTAGGACAAAATCTGATTCATCGGGCTGCCGATTGTACCTTGAAAGAGGGCCGGAAATTGGTGATGGTGCCGCGCGAGACACCTTTAAATGCTATTCATCTTGAAAACATGTTAAAATTATCGCGTTTGGGGGTTCCGATGGTGCCCGCCATGCCGGCCTTCTATGGCGGTGTCCGCGAGGTACACGAGCTTGTCGATTTTATCGTCGGCAAGGTTCTCGACCAGTTTGGGATCCAGCACGCGCTTTATTTGAGATGGACCGGCAGCCTCAAACCGCCGGCGGAAAGGATTTAAGGGGGTGCGATTGATGAAGCCAGAATCGACTGCGGATATGCGGATAGGCCGAATCAAATATATCAACACGCTGCCTTTTTATCACAAACTCTTTACGGACGATGACCGTTCGGTCGAAATTTACGAAAACTGCCCCGCCAAAATTAATTATGCCCTGCGCCACAAGAAAGTGGACATCGCCCCCATCTCGTCGCTGGAGTATCTCAACCATCAATCGGAATATGTCCTGTTGCCGGATCTGGCGATCGGTTCACGGGATTTTTCAAAAAGCGTTTTATTGTTTTCCCGCGATAAACTCGAGGGGTTGGACGGGACGACGATCGCGTTGACGCGGGAGAGTTTGAGTTCGGCGGTACTCCTGCGTATTCTGATGAAATTTAAATACAAATTCAAAAACCGTTTTGTCAGCTCGTCGGCGGACATTGAAACGACGCTTGAGAAATATCCGGCGGCGTTGGTGATCGGAGACGAGGCGTTGCTTTATCAACCGCGCGAATTTGTTTATAAATACGATTTGAGCGAACTTTGGTGGAACTGGACGGAAAAACCCTTTTGTTTCTCCTTGTGGGCGGTCCGTAAACAGTTTGCGCGCGATGAACACGACCGGGTGACCGAGTTTTATTTCCGCCTGGTCGAGAATCTGAACCATAATCTCAGCGATTTGGAAACTCTGATCAAAAATGCCATGCACATGAGTTTTCTGGATGCGACTTTTCCGAAGATCTTCGGTTATTTATTCAACCTTAGTTATGGTCTTGATGCCAGCATGCAAGAAGGCCTTTTGCTCTATTACCGATTGGCCCACCGGCTCGGTGTTTCGCCGATTGCCGGAAACCTCGAATTTTTTGAGTTTGATAAAAAAGCCGCTTCCAAAAAAACCTGAATTCTTTCCGTGGACATTCACGAACGGATTTTATCCAAGTGCCTCGAAGGGACAAGACTTTCGCGTGACGAAGGGGCCGCGCTCTATGCGTGCGATCTCTTGAGCCTCGGACGCGTGGCTGACGAAATCCGGCGGCGCTCGTGTCCCGCGGCCACGGCAACTTTTGTGGTTGACCGCAATATCAGCTATACCAATGCTTGTACCGTGGGCTGCGAGTTTTGTGCGTTCCACCGGGGGCCGCAGACCCCGGAGGCCTTTACATTATCGTTGGATGAGATTGTCCAAAAGGTCAAAGAGCTGGTTGCCTTGGGCGGGACTCAGGTTATGATCCAGGGCGGGATCAATCCCGGGATAGAACTTGATTATTACCTGGAGCTGGTCCGTGTGCTCCACCAACAATTTCCGCAAGTGCATATTCATTCTTTCTCCGTGATGGAATTCGATATGATTTCCAAACGATTCGGGGTCCCGTTGCCGAAAGTGCTGCGATTATTCAAGGACGCCGGTTTGAATTCCGTCCCCGGCGGCGGGGCGGAGATCCTCGTGGACCGGGTGCGGGAGTTGATTAGTCCCAACAAAGTGTCGGCGGCACGCTGGCTGGAAGTGATGAGAATGGTCCATGAAGCAGGACTCCGTTCGACGGCCACGATGGTCATCGCTCATCTGGAAACGATCGAAGAACGAATTGCGCATTTGACGAAATTGCGCGGGCTCCAGGACGAAACCGGGGGGTTCCGCGCGTTTATCCCATGGACGATGACGCCCACGGCCGATTTTCCGCTCGAAGCTCGAAGCTCTCCGGGAGGGGAAGATTATTTAAAGACCGTCGCGATTGCGCGTCTCATGCTGGACAATTTCGAGCATGTTCAAAGCGGTTGGCTGACCGAAGGCCTAAAGATGGGGCAGCTGGCGCTCCGGTTCGGTTGCGATGATATGGGGGGGACGCTGCTGGAAGATAAAGTTCTGGAGTCGGCCGGTGTTGAAATCAAGACGCGCCGTGAAGATCTGATTCGGCTCATACGGGAGGCCGGATTTATTCCCGCTCAACGCGATACAAATTATGAGATCCTGCATGTCTACAACTGACCTCGCCTCACCGGACCGGGACACCGTCCGGGAAATATTTGACGGGATCGCCACGCAGTATGATTTTATGAACAATCTTCTGAGCTTTTATCTGGACGGCTGGTGGCGGAGAAAGGCCTGCCGGCTTTTGCTGGAAGGCAAAGAAGAAACGGTCCTCGATATCGGGACCGGTACCGGAAAATTTTTAGAGGTTTTTTTGAAGGCCAGG
>JAQTOZ010000087.1 GCA_028713205.1 Candidatus Omnitrophota bacterium | reverse complement strand
CATCCCTGGAGGCAACGTATCCTCGCTCCCAAGCAAGAGAAGGCAGAAGAACTCTTAACAACACAAACCTAAAATAGGACACTTCTATTTTGGTAGAAATAGGACATTTCTATTTTGGCTGGACAAAAGAGACGGCCTGCCATTGACATATGAGGTTCCTGTGTTATAATTCCAAGTCTTTTCATCAACAAAAGAAATCGCTTGAGTATCTTTTTCGAAATCCTGTTTTTCTTCACTGATGAACAACCCTATGGGTGACAATCCTAATAAACTAGGGGATAGGTTTTGCCAGTAAAATGAAGCTCTATCAAAAGATTGTGTTAGCAATTTTAGTTTGTTGCCTGCCGATTTTACAAGGGTGTTCAAAAACTTCTCCCAGCAGCAACGTCACAAAAATCAAGGTTGCGTTTTGGGGCGGTCCGGAAGAGATCGATATTATTACCAATTCGATTAGCGAGTGGCGGACACAACATCCGGAAATCGATGTCGTCTTCGAGCATACGCCTTATTCCGGCTATGATAGCAAAATGCTCACACGCATTGCCGGCGGCGCGGCACCCGATATTATTGCGACGGAAGTGGATTATTTTGTTACATTTGCAAGCAAGGGAGTACTCGAAGATTTAACCCCTTTTCTCAATGCTGAAGGGCCTAATTTCCCGCGTGAAGCATTTTTCTCCACCATCATGGATCGATTTACGGTGGATGGAAAGATACTTGCGATTCCTCGTGATGTTGCGCCATTTGCCTGTGTTTTTTACAACAAAAAACTTTTTGATGAAGCCGGATTATCGTATCCCCAAGATGATTGGACATGGGACGATATGTTGGGGGCAGCTCGTGCGTTGACCAAGAAGGACGCGAGCGGGCGTATTGTGCAATATGGATTTTACGGATGGGCGTGGCAAAATTTTATTTATGGCAACGGCGGAGCTCTTGTCGACAATGTGAAAAAGCCGACCAAGACTCTATTGGATGATCCAAAATCAATACAAGGCCTGCAATTTTATGCAGATCTAATCAACCTTTACAAGGTAATGCCGACGCCCGTGGCGCTTGCGAACCTTGGGATGGGGGTGGATTTGATGTTTGCCAGCGGGCGGCTTGCGATGTTTCTTTCCGGAATATGGGAAACGCCCGGTCTTCGAAATTACAAATTTGATTGGGATGTTGCCCTGTTTCCTAAAAACCCCCAAGGGATTCGCGCATTCGGTTCGGGGGGATCCGGCTATGCGATCTTGCAAACATCCAAACACAAAAAAGAAGCTTGGGAAGTCGTCAAAGCGTTGACCGGGAAGAAGGGGCAGGAGCAACTTGCGAAGCGCGGGCTTGCGCAACCGGCATTGCGGGAAGTTTCTGAAAGCGATATTTGGGTCAAAGATCCCTTGCCTCCGGCCAATAAAAAAATGTTGAACGAAGCAGTGAACGACATCGTCTTCAGTCCTTTCCATCCTAGATGGCGTGAAGTGCAGGAGAAATTTTTGATTCCCAAGCTCGACTTGATTTTCAACGGCAAAAAAACCGCCGCGGAAGTGATCAAAGAAGTAACTTTGGAAATCAATGCAGTGCTGCAGTCCAAAGATTCGCAAATCTTAAAGTAAAGGAAAATGGAAATACATGAGTACCCATGCAACGAAGGAGCAAAAAATAAAATCCGGGGGAGTTAAGAAATTGCAGAAAAAAGAAGCGAGAAAATTCGAATCAAAATACGGTTATTTTACGGCGGATGGCCGCGAATACGTGATCACGCGTCCGGACACGCCGCGGCCCTGGGTCAACGTGATCTGCAATGGTGATTATGGACTTATTGAAACGCAAACCGGATCCGGTTTTTCATGGCGCGACAATTCAAACCTTTCGCGGATTACGCGATGGGATCAAGATTTGATCCGCGATAGCTGGGGAAAATACATTTATTTGAGAGATCGCGATACGGAGAAGTTTTGGTCTGCAACCTGGAAGCCTTGTTGCCCCGAGTTTGATTTTTTTCAAGTCCGGCATGGACAAGGTTATTCAATTTTAACCAGCAGCCTTTATGGCATTAAGTGCGAAAAAACGATTTTTGTCGATATCGAAGATCCTGTCGAAGTTTGGAAACTGGTTGTTACCAACGAAACCGACAAGAAAAGACGGTTGAGTGTCTTCACGTATTTTGATTGGTGCCTAGGCAATTGGGCGGACACGCACCGTGAGTTTCACAAAACGTTCATTGAAACTTCAATCGACCGTAAAAACGGTGCTATTTTTGGTCTCAAGCGCGCACCGCTCGTGCCCGGTTTTATTTCAACCGGTATGACGGAACGGCCGCTTGAAGGATTCCATGCCGCGACGATCACCAAACCGGTGGCCTATGACGGAGACAAGGAAGCTTTTCTGGGCCGTTATGGCGATCCCCATGCCCCGAAAGCGGTTATGGACGGAAGGCTTTGCGATTCGGACGGCAAATGGGGCGATGCCAGCGCAAGCTTGCAAGTCGACGTGGATTTAGGTCCGAAAGAATCAAAGGTTGTCGTTTTTCTTCTTGGCTCGACGTGTTCACGCGAACAAGCCGTGCAAATCATCAAAAAATATTCCGATGCCAAAACCGCCGATCAAGAACTCAACAAAGTCAAAATGCTTTGGAATTCTTTCGTGAACGCGACCGAGATTGAAACGCCGGATGAAGCCATGAATTTCATGACCAATACGTGGTTGAAATACCAGGCGATTTCGGGACGTCTTTGGGCGCGTTGCGCTTATTACCAGTCCAGCGGCGGATTCGGTTATCGCGATCAATTGCAGGATTGTCAGATCTTTTTTCCCTTAAAGCCCGAATTGGCCAAGAAACAGATTATCCTTCACGCCGAGCAGCAATTCCCGGATGGTACGGTCTATCACTGGTGGCACCATGGTACGGGGACAGGTGCGGTGACTCATTGTTCCGACGATTTACTATGGCTTGATTTCATTACGCTGAATTATCTCGATGAAACTGCCGACGATTCGATCTTGGATATGAAAATCAAATTTTTGCCTGATCCGAAAACAAAAGAAGTTACGGAAGGCACGCTTTACGACCATTGTTTGCGATCCATCGACAAAGTGTTCACACGTTTTTCCCCGCGCGGGCTTCCGCTCATTGGGGAATGTGATTGGAACGATGGTTTAAGTCATGTCGGGATCCGTTGGAAGGGCGAATCGCTTTGGCTCGGCCATTTCCTTTACGGGATTTTAAACCGCATCACGATGATCATGGATGAGCGCGGTGATAAAAAGAAATCCGCCGAATACAGAAAGCGCGCCGAAGATTTAAAACAGGCCATTAACGAGTATGGCTGGGATGGCGAGTGGTATTGGGGCGCGACCAAAGATAACGGTGATTTGCTCGGAAGCAAAAAATGTGACCGGGGGAAAATTTTCCTGAATTGCCAGACTTGGGCCGTTATTTGCGGAACCGCGACGCCGGAGCGGGCGAAGCAAGCCATGAACTCTGCGGCGAAATGGCTTTACAAAGAGTATGGGCCATTGTTACTTACACCCGGTTATAATGTGACCGACCCGACCATCGGTTATATTACGCGTTATGCGCCATCCGTACGTGAAAACGGAGGGCTTTATACGCATGCCGGAACTTGGGCGATACAGGCGGAGTGCATGCTGCGCAATGCCGAGCAGGCTTACAAAGTCTATAAGAGTTTTAATCCGATCTTACGAGGGCTTGATCCCGATCTTTACTTTTGCGAACCGTACGTGACACCCGGTAATGTGGACGGTCCGGATTCCCCGAACAATGGACGCGGGGGGTGGACTTGGTACACCGGCTCGGGCGCGTGGTATTCCGCGGTTGTGTTAAACTGGCTTTTGGGAATTCGGCCGGTACGGGAAGGTTTGTTGATTGATCCGGTGATCCCCAAGAAATGGCCGGGCTTCCGGATGAAAAGACTCTTTCGCGGCGCGATTTACGATATTGCCGTGAAGAACCCCAAAAATACCGGCCAGGGTGTTAAGCAGATTACGTTGGACGGGAAAAAATGGGCCAAGAATATTCTCCCGGCCTTTTCTGATTCAAAAGTTCATAAGGTCGAAGTCATTCTCGGATAATTTGCAAGCTTAACCCGGCTGCTTACCGTGCTCCCCGGCATCGGCAGAGCCTTTCAAAAAGATTTTTTGCCGCAGTCGCAGGTTGTGTACGTGGTGAAAAGCATGAATCAGCGTTTTCAAGGCGTTATTCTGGTTTTGCTAATACTCCTTACGATTTCTTTGCTTCCCGTTCACGCTTTTTCCTCAGATGACACCCAGACGCAGGAAGAAATTGATTTCGGTAATGTCTTCCGGACGGTCTCTAAATCAAAACCGCTTCAGACTTCACCCAATTTCATCGTCATCGATGATTTCAATACCGGGAAAATTACCAATGCCCGCGGGGCCTTATGGCAGACAAAAGCACCTGCGGCAGGCGCCTTAGACCTCAGTTTAGAACGCGAGGATGCCCGCAATCCGGAACGCGGTTATGCCATGAGCGCCCGTTTCAATCTTTCTAAAAAGGAAACAGCGACCCTCCAAAGCGTGTTGAACCGTGTTGACGTCAGCCATGCAGAATATCTCGTGTTCATGTGCCGCTTGGCCCTTGAAGGGACTCCCAACGAGAAAGATCCTCCGGTAAGGCTTCGAATAGCTCTGACCGATTGGAGATACGAAACAGCCATTTATGATTTTACCGATCGATGCAAAGAGAACGATAGCAACTGGAAAGAAATTATTTTGCCCATGACTGTTTTTAAAGGGCTTGATCTCGATCAGGTTTTTTCCGTACAGTTCACGCTTGTTGCCAAAAACGCCAACGTGAAAGGCGTTTTGCATATTGATGAACTTGCTTTTTTCGGTTTCAATGATGTTGCCTTCGATAGCAATATGGACAATCTCACCGGATTTCCAAAGAAAGTTTTTGATTCCGAACGCCGCAAGGAACTTCGGAAGAAACACGGGAATAAAAAATTTCTACTCGAGATCGCGCGGGACACATGGAAATTTTTCGAAAATGCCCGGGATAAACGGACACAACTCGTCATCGATCATATCCGTGTGGGCGATGCACCTCTGGCGGCGGATT
Source organism: Candidatus Omnitrophota bacterium (assembly GCA_028713205.1). GTDB lineage: Bacteria > Omnitrophota > Omnitrophia > Omnitrophales > Aquincolibacteriaceae > JAQTOZ01. Next base: position 7,106 of record JAQTOZ010000087.1, on the reverse strand, counting down.
ACACATCCCCGACCAACATTGCGATGGATTTACTCGCAACAGTGTCTGCCATGGATTTGGGTTTTATCAAACTCGAAGACGCTTCCGCGCGCACAAAGCTTTTATTGGATAGCTTGTCTCAGTTGCGCCGTTACCAGGGGTTTTTTTACAATTTTTTTGATACCAAAAAAAGAGAAATTACGCGGGATTATATTTCGACCGTCGATAACGGATGGCTTGCGGTCGCATTGGTTGTGATTCGGCAGGCCTTTCCCGGTGAAATCGGCAAAGCCGCTTCGGCCATTCTCGATGGCTTGAATTTCGAAGAATTCCTGGATCCGGGGAACAATCAGCTGGTCGTGGGCTTTGATGTGCCGCGCACGGATTTTGGCAAGTACCATTATGGCCAACTTGTGACCGAGGCACGCGCCACCAGTTTTTACGCGATCGGCAAGGGCAATATTGCACAGGATCACTGGTGGTATTTGTATCGCACACTTCCGGCAGCCTGGAAATGGCAAAATCAACAGCCTGTCGGTAAAACCATAACGCGCGATGGTGTTGAATATTTTCAGGGGTATTACACCTATCGGAACAAAAAGTTTGTCCCGAGTTGGGGCGGATCCCTCTTTGAATTTTTGATGCCGACCTTGGTCATGAATGAGAAAAAACTGTCGCCGAAAGGGCTCGGACTTAACAATCGCATCGCAACCGAGCTTCAGCGTGATTATGCTCTTAAAGAAAAGAAATATCCGGTATGGGGAATTTCTCCATGCGCAACGGCGAGCGGTCGTAAGTGGAAATATGAAATTTTAGGTGTTAAAGCGCTCGGCAGCAAAGGCTATTCTGATCGAGGGATTATCACACCGCATGTGAGTTTTCTTGCTTTGGATAGCTTGCCGAAGGCCGCAATCGCGAATATCCGGCGCTTATTGGATTATGAAATTTATGGTGAATACGGGTTTTATGATTCCGTCAACGTGAGAAATGGTGTGGTCAATCCGCAATATTTGGCCCTGGATCAAGGCATGATCATCGTGGCGATCTGCAATTATCTAAAAGACGGTTCAATCCAAAAGCGATTCCATGCCGATACCGTGGGGCAAAAGGGCGAAGACCTCCTTAAAGAAAGATTTTTTTAAACCTAACTTGTGCTTTGCAAACAAGTTAATTAGGGATATAATCCCCCCCATATAAACCATATATTCGGTGTTATTTTCGGTATTTATAAGAGTTGAAAATCAGAATCCTCGCTTTGGGAAAGGAGAATTACTCCCATGATCAAACAAATGCTTCTAAAGGATCGCATCTTAACCGACAAGGAACGCAAAAATCTTTCAATTTTAGAGGTCATCCGCAAGAGCGGACCGATCTCGCGTACGGACATTTCCAAGGTGACGGAACTAAATATCGTTACCGTTTCCAATTATGTGAATCATTACATTAAAAAAGGGCTTGTTTTAGAGGGAGAGCTTGACGAATCGACCGGAGGACGCAAGCCGGTTTTGGTGGAGTTGAATCCAAAGGCCGGTTATATCGTTGGCGTCGGCTTGAACATGATGAGCGTGGTCGGTGTTTTGGTGGATCTTGAAATCAATGTCATCACCGAAGTCAAACGCGAAAGGCTTCCTGAAAATTCCGAGACCATGATTAAAGACATGGTCAAACTGGCCTCCGAGATCGTGGACAATGCGGAGATCGACCGAAGCAAAATTGTCGGAGTCGGCGTCGGGGTCCCGGGGATTATTGACGAGCGCGGACGTACCATTCGCTGGCCGCAAAGCCTCGGAGAAAAAGATCTTTCCGTCTGTCTTTCCATTAAAGATACTTTTGAGAAACAACTTAATATCCCGACCTTTGTTGAAAATGATGCCAATGCCGCGGTGCTTGGCGAAAAATGGCTAGGGCTCGACCGCGATGTGCGCCACATGATTTATATGTTCTCGGGCGTTGGGTGCGGTATTTTGATCAACAGTGAAATTTATCGCGGTGCCACGGGTGCTGCAGGCGAACTTGGCATCGGAAGTCTCAAAGCAAGCAAGGATTACATTCAGCAAATCGCAGAACAACTCGGCCGTTGGGAGATGGATGTCGGTATGACGGCAATGGCCAAGGATAGAATTAAGAAAGGCGAAAAATCTATTTTACGTGATTATGTCGAAGGCGATGTTGAGAAATTGAATTTTAAACATGTCGTCCGCGCTGTCCGGGAAAAGGATGTTATGACCTTAAAAGTTGTAGAAGAAGCAGGCATCAAACTCGGACGCAAAATTGCCTTTCTCGTCAATCTCTTGAATCCCGAAATTGTCGTGATCGGCGGCGGGATCGAAGATTGCGGCGCACCGCTCCTCGATTCGATCAAAAATACGGTAAAAGAATGGGCTGTTGAAGAAGCCGCCAATTCCGCAAAGATCATTCCTTCCGCTTTCGGTGAAAATGCGGTTGCCTTGGGCGTGGTGGGTATTGTCGCCCGTGAGGTGTTCGCCCAAGCGTAACACGATTGCAGACCCGCGCAAATTACCGGAAACGTAGCGTTTATAAGCTTTATCTGCTTGTCTTTGGATGCTATCGGACTGCCCAGCACACTCGTTGACACCTTTTTTGATTCGTTGTATAGTGCAATCTCTTTTCCATTCAAATAGAGCGAAATAATTTGTTGTAACTATCAATATCGTAAAGAGATAAGCGTGCAGCGACTCTATGATTGAACGTGAAAATAAGGCTGCAAAATACAAGCTTGTAAAAGGTGTTGTTCTTTGGCTGACGGGCTTGCCGTGCTCAGGGAAATCAACGATTGCCGGAATTCTTGAACGAATGGCACGAGAATCAAACCTAAAAGCAGAATTTTTGGATGGAGACGTTGTCAGACAATCTCTCAGCCATGATCTTGGTTTTTCCAGAGAAGATCGAGATGCCCATATCAAACGAATTGGTTTCGTTTGCCAGCTACTGGCCCGAAATGGTGTGATGGTGTTTGCCTCATTCGTTTCTCCTTATCGCGAGGCACGGGATTCCAATCGGCATTTGATTGGCGCGTTTGTGGAGATCTATGTCAGTGCTTCCGTGGAAGCATGTGAACGCCGGGATGTGAAAGGCTTGTATAAAAAGGCGCGTGCCGGCGAGATACAAGGGTTTACAGGGATCAGTGATCCTTACGAACCGCCTCTTCACCCTGAAATTATTTGTGAGACGGAGAAGGAAGCGCCGGAAGAATCTGCCGCAAAGATCTGGAATTTTCTTGAGCAAAAAGGATATCTCGTTCGGAGAAGCCATAAAAGCATCATTTGAACGGGAAAACCGGAAGTTTCAAATTAAGAGATTCATCGGGAGATCCTATGAACAGTCCCCATCAGCAAACAAAACCTTCGATCGCTGAAAATATGCTTGATCTCATCTCAAACACTCCCTTGGTCAAACTGCACAAGCTTGTCGATTCCCGGATGGCCACGGTTTATGGAAAGCTCGAGTTTTTCAATCCGGGCGGGAGCATCAAGGACCGCATCTGCCTGAGTATGATCCGGGACGCAGAGAAGAAAGGCTTGCTCCATAAAGATTCTGTCGTCATTGAGCCCACTTCAGGGAACACCGGCATTGGGCTTGCGCTCGTTTGTGCCGTGAAAGGATACTCCTTGATTCTCACGATGCCTGACACGATGAGTATTGAAAGACGGCAATTGTTAAAACGATACGGGGCCGAGCTTGTGTTAACCCCGGGGGCGGAAGGCATGAAGGGGGCGATCGAAAAGGCACAGTCCATTGCGGCTGAGACCAAGCACAGTTTTATCCCCCAGCAATTCATCAATCCCGCAAATCCACAAATACATCGGGAAACCACTGCCGAAGAAATCTGGACTGCGTTAGACGGAAAGGTCGATGCCTTCGTGGCTGGTGTCGGTACCGGCGGGACGATCACGGGTTGCGGTGAAGTTTTTAAGCAGAGAAATCCCGATGTCAAAATTGTGGCCGTTGAGCCGAAGGGATCCCCGGTGCTATCGGGCGGAACCCCGGGCAAGCATAAAATTCAAGGAATCGGCGCGGGTTTTATTCCCGAAGTTTTGAATCGCAAAATCATCGATCAGGTCATTCCGGTAACGGATGAGGATGCGTGGCAAACGGCGAATCAACTCGCCAAGCAAGAGGGCATTTTAAGCGGGATCTCGACCGGCGCGATCTTTTGGGCGGCTTTTAAAGTTGCCCGGGAGTTGGGACCCGGAAAAAATTTGGTTGCGGTCGTTTGTGATACCGGCGAACGGTATCTCAGTATGGACGAATCTTTCAAGGAAGCGTAAAGGCGGTTGTGTCGATGTCGGTAATAACGGAAAAGATCCAGCAATTCAAAGTCCGCGTTTTGGAAAGCGGTGAAGTGACACGGGGCGAGGCGCTTGAGATGATTGCGCTTGAAAGCGAATCGGACATCCATCATCTTCTTGCGGCCGCACACGAGATTACATTGCGTTTTCATGCCGCGATACCGGGACTTTGTTCCCTGGTTAATGCCAAAAGCTATCTTTGTTCGGAAGATTGCGGGTTCTGCGCGCAATCCGCGAGATTTCAGACGCAAACGGAGCGCTACTGCCTGATGAGGCCGGAGGAAGTCCTTGCGGTGGCCAAGAAATTCGAACGAGCAGGCATCCGCGATTTTTGTGTGGTGACGAGCGGCAGTGAACTGAATGACGCGGAATTTGAACAAGTGTTGAACATCTACCGTCTCTTAAAGAAAGAAACCAAACTCAACTTGGACGGATCTTTGGGGTTTCTGACGGCGGAGCGGGTGCGCGCACTCAAAGAAGCGGGTGTCCGCCGCATCAACAATAATTTGCAGACATCGCGTGAATTTTACCCTCAGATTGTCTCGACCCACACCTATGACAAGCGCGTTGAAACCATGCGCTTATTATTGGATCAAGGCGTCGAAATTTGTTCCGGCGGAATTTTGAATCTCGGTGAAACGCGCGAAGACCGGATCCGGCTTGCATTTGAGCTGAAACCTTTTCATCCGCGGTGCCTGCCGGTGAATATTTTGAATCCGCGTCCGGGAACTCCGCTTGAAGGCCGTTCGCGTTTGGAGCCGAAGGAAATTTTAAAGACCATTGCGGTTTACCGGTTCATCCATCCACAGGCGAATATCAAATTGGCTGGAGGGCGCGAATATAATTTGAATGCCGGAGAACAGGTTCGTGCGCTTCAAGGCGGGGCCAATGGCCTTATCGTCGGCGGATACCTCACAACGCAGGGAGACCCGATTTCATGTGATTTGGATATTTTGAACCGGGCCGGTTATGAATTTGAATTTCAACCCCAAAACGAAACTGCGGTAGTTTCCTCCTGATTTGGATAAACTTCTTTCAAGCAAAACAATTCTGATTACGGGCGGGACAGGACGTTTGGGCCAGGCCTTTGTTCGCAAAGCCCTTGCGGCGGGTGCACGGGTTTACTTTACTTATTTTCAGCAGGCAGGCGAAGCGAGAACTCTCGCGCAATTGGGTGCCGAGGGATTTCAATTGGACCTTGCCGACCGGCCGGCCATGGATCGGTTTGCCGAGATGTTCAAAAGTCAAGTGCCGGCGCTGGATGTCTTCATTCATAATGCGGCCGTTTCGCGTGACGGGATGATTCAAAACATGTCGGAGGACGATTGGAATTATGTCCTGAATGTGAATTTAAAAGCGCCTTATTATTTAACGAAGGAATTATTGCCGGTGATTCTGCCGCTGCGTCAGCCGAAAGGGGCGGGAAAAAGAGGCTCCCCGCGGAAAATTTTTATGGTGGTCAGCCGGATGGGACTCTCCGGTGGATACGGAGCGTCTTTGTATGCTGCAGCCAAAGGCGGGTTGATCGGACTGGCGAAGTCTCTGGCAGCGGAACTCGGCAAGCGGAATATTCTGGTCAATGCGATCAATCCGGGATTTATGGAATCGCGCATGACCGAAAAAGTCCCCCAAGAGGTCCGCGAGCGATGTCTTCAGGAAAGCTGTCTGGCAAGTTTTTCCAATCCGGAAGAGGTTGCGGAATTTATCGTCTACTTGTGTTCGGATCAAATGACGCAAGTGACGGGACAGGTATTGCATTTTGAATCGAGGAGGAATTAGATAGCCGTCGGAGTTTCCAGAACGATGAGCCTTTCAATTTTTAACGGAGCCATGGGACGGCTCGTGTATAATATTGTTTTCTAGGAGCCGGATGAATCATCTTGAGCGATTAGAGAGTCAATCCATTTACATCTTGCGCGAGGCCTACGGCAATTTCAAAAATTTGGCAATGCTGTGGTCGATTGGCAAGGACAGCACCGTTATGCTTTGGCTTGCCAGAAAAGCCTTTCTCGGACACGTACCATTCCCTCTTGTTCATATTGATACCACTTACAAGATTCCCGAGATGATTGCTTATCGTGATGCGCTTGCTTTGAAATGGGGACTCGACATGAGATATGGCAGGAATGAGGAGGCCCTTCAATCCAAGCAAACCTTCCCGGACGCAAAACTCGATCACCTCCATTGCTGTCGCGTGCTTAAAACAGAAGCTTTGAAGAATACTCTGTCGGGCGCCGGTAACCGCTACCGTCTGGATCATCAAACCGGCAAATACGTTCCGGATGAGAGCCGGGAGGCTTTTACCGGTGTGATCGTCGGTGTTCGCTCGGATGAAGAAGGCAGCCGGTCCAAGGAACGCTATTTTTCAGCGCGCGACAAACATCACGAGTGGGAAATCGAAGATCAACCGCCGGAATTATGGAACCAGTTTAAAACCGATTTTGCCCCGGAGACCCATGTTCGCATTCATCCCTTGCTGGATTGGTCGGAAATCGATATTTGGGAGTATATCGTGCGTGAAAAAATTCCTGTTACCTCTTTATATTACGACCAAGGAAAAGGTGAACGTTATCGATCGCTGGGTTGCTATCCTTGTACATTTCCCGTGAAGTCCAACGCTAAAAATGCCAAAGAAGTCGTACGGGAACTTAAAACCGGCAAGTTCGCCAAAGTCGCGGAGCGGGCTGGCCGTGCACAAGATGCGGAAGACGGCGGCGGTTTGGAAACACTGCGGCGGGAAGGGTACATGTAAGGTCGCGGAATATCATGGAAAGAAATTCACGAACCACCATGAATGTTGTTATCGTCGGCCATGTT
>JAQTOZ010000086.1 GCA_028713205.1 Candidatus Omnitrophota bacterium | reverse complement strand
ATGAGGCTGATCATAATGAGTGGATCCGGACGCACGGCATTGAAGCACTTGTTTATGAACCGGATGTCCTTTTGCAGAATTGGGAAAATCTCCGGCGGCATCTCGGCGGTCAGGGCGGATTTCCCTATGTCGCGCTTTTGGAAATCAGCGGTTATCTTGCCTCATCGAATTTTTATCTCGCGAGAATGCGCGATTTGACCGGCCGGGGGCTCTATGACCGGTATGAGGCCTATGAGAAAATCGCCCGTCAAGAGTTTGCAAGAGTTCAACAATCCCTCCTTATTCTGACAACGCCGGAAAATCTCAAGGCCTTTACGCCGGAAGGTCAAAGAATGATTGCGGCTTTTCAGACGCGTGCGCGAGTGTTGCAGGAGAATCTGGACCGTTCGCGCTCCGAGATACGCAGCGCGCGCGAAAATTTAAAAAGCGAGGATCTCATCGAAAGACTGGGTTTGTCGGCACAAAACGACATTGCCTTCGACGCGAAGGAACGGGATTGGGCGGCAAGCCGTGTCGCGCGGCTGCTCGGCAAGTCCGGCCATTGGGGGCACGGCGTCGGGGCGCGCGGGGCATTGTTCGGCGCCGGAGTCACGAACTTTTCGAAAAAAGTGGCCTTGCTCAGCATCATGATCAGCGGACGACTGCGTCCGGTTCAGCCCCGGTTTTTTCAGTGGGCGGGGAGAATGGGATATTTCGGATTTTCACTGGCTGCGGTAGCCGTATTTTTCACACAGCCTATCGGAATGGCACTCTTGTTCTTTCCGGTCCTGCTAACATTTGCCGGATTATGTTATTACTTTTTTGAGCCCAACTATTACGGACCCTTTGCTTCCGATTCGCCTCTGCGCAGTCCCAAATCTTACGGACCCTACTGGGTAGTTTTCAATCAGGATAAATTTAACCGGCTGGCGCGGTACGGTTTGCCGGAGTTTCTGGAAAGTTTTTTGGCAAAGGTGGTGCAAATTCCTTATCTCTGGTTCGGCATCCCCGCTCAGGACCATGCAGCCTATGTTGTACCCGATGAGGAACTGTCCTTTTTTACGACGAACCTTGATAAGGCCAAAGATCAGGGGTTGATCTCAGCCGATGAAGCGGAAGACCTCAAGCAAAAAATCATTTCCTATTCCCAGGTACCGGCCCACGAAAAATTAAACCCCGTTAGAGCACCCCCGGAAATGCCGATGCGGCGCTCGGAGATGCGCATGCCGAAATGGGGATTGGCAGCGGTCAGTGTCGGCGCCGCCATGATGGTCGCGTTAACGCTTCCGGTTGCTGCGGAATCAATCGCGGTGTTGGCCGGTCCGGAAATTTTGAATCAGCTTCTTAACGCCGGCATCATCGGTTTCTTAACGGCATGTGCCGCGTATTTGGGCTATTTGCTTTCCGGTTTCGATTTGATGGTTTCACCGAAAGTCAAAAAGGAGATCGATGCTTATTTGGACCGCTATCTCAATCCCTTAAGAAGGGGATTTCCGCAGTACCCGAGAGAATCTACGGACGATTTTCTCAGCCGTCTGGATGAGGCAAGCCAGGGACGCATACCGGGCGGAATCAATCCGTATATCGGGTTCGTCGATCGCACCTATTGGGTTTTTACCGAGGCCCAGGAAGAGTCGGGCGACGGATGGGCGTCCCGTGAAGTGATGGCCCGTGTGACGTTATCGTTTTATTGGGCGCGTGCCTTTTTCGCGGCTGTCCGCGAGCATCTTGAGTTGTATGCGCCGCAAGACCTGCGCTCGGGCTGGCGGGATATCCTGGAAATTCTGAGAGAGAAAATGGAGAGCGGGGAACTGGGCGCTCAGATCCGGGAAGATCTGGCAAGCGAGGTTTCCGTACGGCCCGATTCCATCTTGCATCGTGATCTGGGAGTGTCGCCTCAAGATCCGGATATCCTGAGGTTGCAGGGGGATTATATCGACCGCATGCTTTCCGATAACGCGGAGTATCTCGGCGAGTGGTTGCGCCAGGACCAGGATCGGGTCACGGGTCTTGATTACCTGGAATCGATTTCGAATGACTATCAGTTTTATGACCGTTTTATCCTTTTTGCGCGGCCGATCTGGCTCAGCCGGAACCGCCGCGAAATCGTTACCTTCCATAGCGCCTTGAGATCGCATATCGAATCGGCGCGGCAGCGCCTCAGGGAAGTCGGGTATTACCGGTCTGAGACGCGTGGTACGAATATTGCCAAGCTCCAGGAAACGATGAAAAAATTCCGGGCTTTGCAGGCGGCGAAAAAGATCGTACTCCCTGAATATCATATGGCGTACGGAACTCTCTGGCAGTCCTTCCCCGAGATGCTTCAGGATATGGTGGCGAAATTCAATTTGGGGCCGGCTGACAAAATCCTTGATGTCGGCAGCGGGGACGGTTTGGCCGCACACATGCTGGCCGAAATGACGGGCGCGGACATTACGGGCGTCGAGTTTGCGCCGCTCCGGCATCAATTTGCCGTCGGGTTTCAGGAATATTTGCGGGAGCAAATGAAGACCGATGAATTTTGGACCCGGCAAGAAGGGGTCGATTATTCGCGTATCCAGCTTGTCGGCGGCGACTTTTTGGATCAGCCGCTTGCAGGTTACACCTTTATTTATTTCTATTTTACGGGACCGTATGAACGGCTCGTGGAATTTTCTCTGGCGATACTCGAAAAACTCGAGCGGGAATTACCGCCCGGGGTTCCGTTTGTGTGCCCTCTGTTCGGCGGAGGCAGGCGCGAAACCATGGAGGTGGTTTTTGCAAAGTATTTCGAGGCGCATCCGGACTCAAAACTCGAGTATGAAGTGACCGGGATCGCAACATCCCCTACGGCAAAGCTTGATACGGCCGTGATCCAAGTGAAAGGGACGGTCCCGCAAGCGCAACCTGCACGCTCCGAGACGCGACGTCCCGCGGAAATCGCCGGACGACCGTCCGGTACGTTCCATGTCGAACGGGCCGAGGTGCGTAGCGGCGAAAGGCGTGGTGACGCGAATGGCCTTGATCAGCAAATCATCGATGCCTTGATGAGTGAACAGTTTGAAACCGCCCGTGCGCATGCGGAAGAGTTGCAGGCGGCGGTGAAAGGAGTCCGTAAACCTAATGCCAGGATCAGCAATTGGGTTGAAAGCACCCTTGAGCTTGCACGCAATTTGAGTGAATTGGAAACAGCGCTTCCTCAAGGTGCGGAACTCGCCGATTCGGCCGAAGCGATGCTCTTGGAACAAGCCAAGGAACCGCTGCCCGAAGAAGTCCTCAGCACGTCCGTGACGGGATTCCCCGTTTTTGAAAATTTAGCGGCGGTTTTGAACGATGCTTCGGGAAAGCGGACGGCACTTATCCCGTTCCATGATGTCGATCAAAAAATGATGACGATGATTGCCTATGCCAAAACCATTCCGGGCGTGCAGGTGGCCGTTATTCCTCCGCTGCAGGATTATTGGTACAGTCCATGTTACATCGTTACGCGCAATCCGGAAGCGGTATCTGAGATTACAAAGATTTTTAACTGGTGCCGAAGAAGCGGTCAATTGTTAAGCTTGGAGGATGAGGAAAGGATCGGGCGTTACCTGGGATATCCCGCCGATGCGGTGTTGCGTTTCGTCTGGACGATGAAACCGGCGCGGCAAAAAATCTCGATGGCGGAAGTGGAAGCCTTTTGGTCGCTGGAAGGTCTGTCGGATTTAAAAAGACTCGTTCTGAAATATCGGAATGTGTTTGGCATGGGCGATTACGTTCGGCGGTTGATCGCCCAATACGCGGAGGCGGGAGCAACCGGCGCTATGTTCCGCGAGGTTGCGGGTGAACTGATTGTCGCGGATTATCTGGTGCGCAGAATCAAAGGGGCGCAACTGATCGCGCTCGGGGTTTATGTGGGACATAATGAGATCGATTTCATGTTGAAAGTGGATCCTGAACATGCCGTTGAAGGCCAGGATTTGGATTTGGATCCGGGGCTTTATTTGGTGGAAGCCAAAGAAAAAAAGATGGATGAAATTCGTGGCGAGTTAGAGACCGCTGTTCGGGTCCAAATACCGGCACAGGCGAAACAAGCCGGGTTTTTGAAACAGATGGGTTATCCCGTGCAGCGGCTCATGGCCGCCGGTGCCGGCAGACCGGGCACGGAGGAAGTTGCCGTGGGCCGGTTGGAAACAAACAGTGCCGGAGGGGTGACGGCATGGATGATGGTGACGGCCCCCTTTGATGTGACGGCCGGCGGGGAGTCCGTCGAATTGCCCGGAGCGGAACAAGTTGAGCGCTGGAATCGTGAGCGGAGTTCGCGCACGGCCGGTGTTATCCGGAATCTTAATCAATACTTTCCCGGTATTTACAATCGTTTGAGGCTAGCGGAGCAGCAAGCATCCCAAGCTGCTTACCGGGAGCTTTGCGCCCGCGAGCGATTGAGAATTACCATCATGCAGAAACAGAAGAAACGGGACCTTCAATGGCGTTTCGATCAGCTGGAGCGTAAAAAAGACATTGATGGCTGGGCGGACCGTTTCCGCGAAATGGGAGTGGTCGTTCCGTCAGATCCGAAGCAAGATCCGGGTCTGACACCTTATTTTCTGCAATATCGCCAATCAGAGATCAGCCGTACCGAATTGAACAGTCATATCCGTGAACAAATAGCGCTTCACACAAAACCGGACGGACATCCGGACCGGGAAACATTTCAAAAAGTGTGGGAATGGTTGATCGGTGAAGTCAATCGTTTGAAGGAGGCTGCGCTGTTGCGTTCGATTGATATTCAAAGAGAAATCGATGCCAAACGGCAGGCAGCGTCGGGCCAATCATCTTCGTCAGTGAGACCGCCGGCGCAGCGTACTGCAAGGAAAATTGTTCCGGCAGTTCCACGACCTCCGAAAGGAGAAACGGTTCCCCGCTCCGTTCGTGTTCCGCGGGAATTGGTCATCGCTTTTCATGAGGCCGTCGAACGCGGTGACCTGAATCTGGTCGATGCCGAAGGACAGCCGGTCGATGAGAGTACGGTGGAAAGTGTCGTTCGGCATTATTTCGGCCAAGGTCCCGAAGCTGAAAAACAGTTCGGGCCAAAACGCAGTCAATGGCAGGGGATGGTGAATGCTTCCTCCATCGGCTATCAAAAAACGTGGGAGCAACTTTTAGCGGACTACACCGCTTATGTGCATGACCATCCCGAACCCACAGTGGAAACGGCGGCGTCGCTAACTGCCGGAACAGAAACTGCGACAAAACCTCCGGCGGCCGACCGCTCCGAGATGCGCAAAGAAACCGGATTTGAGGATCTGACCGATGCGTTAGCGCGCGCGGGTTTTACGGCGCTCGACCAAATGAAGAATGCGGAACGTTTAATCGCGTCAACGCTCGAGTCGAGTATCCATGTGCGCGAAGGCGGAAATTCCAAGGTCTATGACTTGTCGGGGGTGGAAGGTTACGTCCTGAAGGCCCCGGACACAACTTGGTCGGGTCCGAATACCATCGGGCCTCTTGAAAGGGTGCCGGATCCGTTCCCGGATCTTAATGTCGGACAACCGGTCGCCCAAATGGGGAAGTATTTAATTCTCAAAAAGCAATTAGGCATGCCCGCCGGTGTGCCGTATGGGCCGGTTCGCAGAAGTGCCAAGAGCGGTGATGCGGTAGCGCAAACGGAATCGGACAGGATCTATGAACAGCATCTCGAGCGGACGGCCGATATGCCGCAATCAGCCTATGTCCGTTTCGCACAGTTGCTCGAAAGAGTCAATGCCGGAGGTTACAAAACGGATCCTTCGAAGGCCGACAATGTTTGGGTTGATAGGGAAAGTGAAAGTTTTAACCTGATCGACCTTGGCCGCAAACAACCGAACACCGTGGACGACAACCTGATTAGTATGGTGATCCCGCTTTTTGATAATCCTTATACCTACAAAGGAAGTCGGCTCAATGACGTTATGGCGTGGAGGCAAACGATATTGGACAAATGTATCCAGGCCGCTCGTGTCGCAGGCTTACCGATGCCGGCGCTTGAGCGGTCAGCTTCCCTGGAGTTTTCATTTGCGCTAGCGGGGAGAGAAAGCGATTGGCCGAAATTTAGCGCAACGCTCCCGCATTTGGCTCAGCGAAAAGGAGCCTCTGCTGATGCTGTCGTCCGCTCGGAAACGCGGATGGAAATTTCGGGGATCGAAAATTTGCAATTTACCGAAAACCGGCAGCCTTTCACGGAAGATCTACGGCGCATCATCCTCGAACGGTTGCATGATCCGGGTTTTGTCATCCGGGCGTTGAGGGTGTCCAATCCTTCAATGACGGACGCTTTTCTCAGGAACCAGCCGGTGATCGAAGTGACATGCCCTGCGGGAGCCGAACCGCTCGGCGGAAGCCAGCGCGATTTTATCGTCTTCCGTGCTGCGGTTGCGGGAACAGAACATGAGTTCGGTCTTTTAGCCGGATTTTTACCGGCCGAGCAAAGGGAAAGTATGTCTCTCTTGGCGAGACGCAATGCCGGTCCGAGGACCGGCGAATTTGTGTCCGCGGGACGCCCGATTCCGGAACTAGGGATTATGAGTGTTGAGGTGATTCAGGGAATGACCCTTCGCGAACTTATGCATGAAGGACGGGAGCGATGGCCTTTGGTGTTCGAAGGGTTGATCCGTGTGATTGTTATTTTCCATCAATTAGGTCGTGCGGTGAGCGATGTGCGGCACAATTTGGGCAATGTGATGATTACCTTCAATGATGCTGGCGATGCGATCGAATATGTGTCAATTATCGATCCGGGGATGCAGGAAGGGATTCATGCGACTGACCAGGCGTTGTACGAAGCGTATGAAATGATGGGATACAACCTTGATTTCAATTCACTGACCGTTGCGGACGGGGAAACGATGGGAAGAATTGCGCTGCGGGTGATTCATAGTGAATTGGGAGACCAAGCCATGCCGTTTCTCCGGGCGCAGATTGAAGGGATACGCCAGGAGACCGGTTTTTGGGGTGAACTTGCGGCAGAACTTTTTCCTGCGGCCGTTGCTTATGAGCGTACGCTCAGCGCGGCGGTTTCCGGCCGTTCCGAGGCACGAAAGCCGCTGACGGTTTCGCAGGTGCAAGGGCAGCGGTCGGATATGGAAGATTGTTATCTGCTTGAGAAAATCGATGCCGGCGATGCGGTCCCGCATGGAAAAGGCACGCTCATGGCGGCGTTGGACGGACATGTGGCGGCTGGCACGGCGGAACTTTTGCAGGCTATTCTGGCCGAGCGATTGGAATTTCATGTACGAAGTACCGGCGGCGATGTCCAGCGTGCGCTCGAACTTTTATTCCGCGACCTCGATGAAAGGACGCGTGCCAACATTGACGGGACGACGCTCTCGTTTGTTTATGTTCCGGAAGATGAGGCTGCGGCCTACGCCTTTGTCGTGGGTGATTCGCCTATCCTGATTTTCGACGATCAAGGCATCATTTACCAGAGTGCCGTGCATACCTGCGCGCTGGAAAGCGAGCGGCGAAAAATCGGAGAGCAAGCTGCTGCCCGCGGTCTGATTAAGATGGGGGAGGAAGCAAGCCTTTTTTCGGGCGGGAGCAAAGGAGAACCCTGGCGGGTCCGGAATCCGGAAGGACACAGCATCATGATTTCGCGAAGCTTCGGTGATTACTGGATGAAGGATTACCTGATCCATGAGCCCCACATCGCCCGCGTGGCACTGCCCGCGGATGAATCCCGGATCCATTTTTTGGTGGCGAGCGACGGAATTCTCGACGGCCGTTTTGATCGCGGTGTCCAGGGCGGTTGGGACCAGGCTCTTGCCGCCGTGTGCGCGTTTATGCTTTCCGGAGATACGGACGCGTCTGGTCTTGTGCTCGAATCCGGATGGCAATTTGCATCGGACAATGTGACCGCGCTTTATTGGGTGCCTCAACGTACGGCGGCTGGTTTGACGGTAGTTCCGGAAATAACGAATGGTTTGAGTCCGTTACCGCCTGAAGTCGAGAGTACACAATCTTGGCTGGGCATCGGCGGTTTAGCGGTGGGTTTGTCCGCCGAAGCGGATGAACTTCGCTTAACGGTGGGTTCACAACCGGAATTTGACGGAAGCTTGGGCGAGGGCGAGACCGTGCATGTCGGAAGAGGGTCCTTTGGCGGAGCAACCCATCAGGTGTTGATCAAGCATACCACCGTTTCCAGAAAGCAGACACTCGTGAAACATGAGAAGGGCCAGTGGTATTTTAAAGATCTCGGTTCGACGGGCGGTACGAGGTATCACGGTACGGTTTACGGCGGTAACAAGCAAGAAAGCGATAGGATTTTATTGAGCGAGATGCCTAACGGAGGTTCTGAAGTTGATGCGGCCTCTAGCCGTTCGGAAGTCCGCGAGCCGGTGGATTTGCGTAATCCGGAGAATATCGTGTTTGATGCCGCGGTTCCAGAGGACCGGCGTCAGGCCGTGATCGCCGCGATCGGAGCCTTTCCGGAGCGCGAGTTCGTCGTGCGCGGCGGTTTGGGGATCCGAATTACCATTCAATCGGTAGGGAAGGGATGGTTTGGAAAAAGTAAACCGCCCGAGGTGAATGTCTCCGCCGACGGCCGTTCACCGATGGTCTTCTTGGATTTTTCAGGAACGGTCCCGGTCGAAGATCAATTAAGGGATTTATTGCCGAGAATCAGGGCCGTCGTTGTTTCCTACAGGCTTTTCGATCAGGCATGGGCGGCGTATAAGGGGACAGTCCCCATGGGGGACAGTCCCCAGCCAGTTGCCGGGACGCCACCTGCTGCCCCGCCGCCGTCGACTCCTCCGTCCTCAGCAGATTCTCCGTCCGTGACTTTGGACGATGGCCGCACTCTGCGTTTGGTTACGGACCGGGATGCACTTTACGGAAGTCTGCAAAATTCTTTTGTCCGGGGTGTGGACGCCTATATCAGCCGATTTGTCGCTGGGATTCATGAGGTCAATCCCGGATTTCAATTCCGGCCATTCCCTTATGCGATTGATCCCAATAAAGTATTCGGTGTCACACTCATTGAGGAGGAACGCGACGGCCGGCGTGTGCAATGGATCCTTAGAAGGGGGAGAAGAACAATAGTGCCCGAGCCGATGGGCGGACAGGTCGAGCGCTATGAAAATAATCCGCGGACGGAAAGGCTTGCCTCAATCCTTTTTGGGGAAGGTCGTCGAATGAACACGGCGCCGATACGGATGCTGACTCCGGAAGAAGCCCAGGCCTTGGCGCGTCTCGGAGTCAGAATACTCCCTGAAGAGGCGGGTGAGTTCTATCTGCAGCGCGTGATTGTTGAAGGTAATGTCTCCGGGCCGGACGGCACTTCGGTTTTACCCGTTGCGGACCCGGCAGAGTCGTCGCGGCGCATTTTTCTTTTCAATTTGATGATGCGCAAATTCGATCCGACACCCGCGATCGCTTATTTGGGACGTCAATCGCTTCCAGTAGCGCTGGACAATGACAATCTCCTGCACACGATCCAGGCTGTGCTGGGATCTGCCGCGGGCGGTGCCGTACCCCAGGCGTTTTTGGACAATTTTTATGAATTTGACTTCAATGCAAACCTGGCCAATTTTGTGATGCATGCCGTCATTTTTGTCGTCTATCGTTTGACCGGAGATCCGCGCATCCAACCTGAGCGGACCATCCGGGACGTTCAAGCGATTTATCAGGACGAAGCCAGAAAAATGCAGGCCGTCAATTCCGACATGCGCACGATTTTGAATCAGGGCGGAGCGCCTGCCCGCGGTTTGGTGCTGGAACTTCAGCGCCGGACCATGCGGACGTATCTGCAGAAAATGCAACGCGAGATTTTGGAAAACGGATATGGGATCGGGTACGTTCGCGCCCAGCTTTACGTTGATCCCAACAACCCCGCAGCGGTCCGGGCGGCCCTGGCCCCTCTCATCGGGGAGTTTCAATCCATGCGCGATGAAGATATTGAAGCGGCTTTGGCACAAAGCGGTTATCAGGGGAGGGAAGCGGAGGCCCTTGCGACACTGATTAAGAGGAACCGCGATCATTTGGGGCAGGAAGTCGAAACGCTATTGCGCTATCTGCTGGGCGACGATAAGGATTTCGGCCTTGATCGTATCGATGGGGCTGCCGGTGCCGAATATACGCAAGTGAATCCTGCAACGCGCGGCGGGATTTCAAAAAAAGTCCGGCGCGTTTTTCATCAAAATGCGCACAGACATTTCAGGACTTTGCGCGATGCCGTGCAACGGGTAAACGTTCCGGAACAGCTTGTTTTCCCGAATGATGCACGGATTCAATCTGGTGAATTCGATATGCAAGGTGAGATCAGTGAAAAGATGTCGCATGAAGGTATTTACCGCGACGGCCGGGACGGGAGCTTATGGGTCCTGAAGCGGAGGGAGGCCGGATTTATCCGAAGGGCGGATATTGAAGGGGACTGGACGTCTCCGGAAAGAGAGATGTTGTGTTATTTGTTATTGAATGATGTGACGAATGTTGCCGGGATACGTTATCCCGCGCTTCCCGACCGCGGTTTGCCGCCGGAGGTGATTGCCAATCTCGAGGCAGGCCGCCGGGATTACTTCTTTATCCGTGTTGTGGTGCCCAGTGATATTCAGGAGGGGGGTGTCAGTCCGGACGAGTTGCGGTTCCGGGACGCCGCCGGTTCGTTCTCTTCTCTTTTAGTCGGCCATGTCTTTACCCGAAAACTGAACGCGCAATATGCCAATAATGTTTTTGTCGGCGAAGCGGCCGTGGCGATCGATAATTCGCAGGCGTT
The DNA here is from genome assembly GCA_028713205.1 of Candidatus Omnitrophota bacterium. Taxonomy (GTDB): domain Bacteria; phylum Omnitrophota; class Omnitrophia; order Omnitrophales; family Aquincolibacteriaceae; genus JAQTOZ01. The sequence goes on along the minus strand of JAQTOZ010000086.1, from coordinate 1,564 downwards.
TAAGATCGACGATCTGGTCTACGATGACACGCGCGAGGCCTGGTTCCAGCTTCATTTTATGATGCAGTTTCTTTGTGATGACCTTTTCCATTTGACAAGAAATCCTGCCTTTAATCGCAATGTATTTTTCGGCCGTGTGCGCCAGAGAATGGCGGCTTATCCGGATTTGATCCATCAACCACCCGAGGTTCGAGAAAGAATTGCAGTCGAGGTTTATCGTCAGGTGATGGCGGATGTGCGTGCGGATATCCAACGCTTCGGAGTTGGGGCGGCCTTTTTGGCAGCGTTTGATCTTGATCCTGATGTGATGCGGACGACCATCACGAAAATCAAAGCCATTCCCGCAGAGCAGATCCGGGCCCAGGTAGCGGAGGCAAGTGTTTCCGATGCCGAACGGGAAGAATTGATACGGTATATTCTGTGGCGGCAGGCAAACCTGGGACATTTGGTTGATGAACTACTCCGGCTAGTTACCGGCAATGATCAAGGTTTCGGCTTCTCCGGGATGGATGACCCCGCGGTTGTTGCTGAATATTATAAGGCGATTCCGGAAGGACAGGCTCCGACCGCTCGTCCGGTGTCGATGTCGCCGTCTGCTTTATTACCTGAAACACCGGCTCCGTATATGCCAACGTCGACCGCGACCGGCGCCGATGTTGTCCGCCAGGCCGGTTATGTGTCCGGTCAACCCGTCACGGGGGATATTTGGGCCGTCGCGCAAAAATATAGCGATGCGGTAAGTGCCCTGATCGGGTCCGGTGCTTTAAGACAACCGCTTGTTTTTTCGGCGGCATCCAATGATGAAATTGAAATCGGCGGGGCGCGCAGCCGGGAACGGGCGCCTTTCCGCGACCCCGAAGCCATGGCCGCGGCCATCGACCGTGTCCTCGCCGCCCGCTCCGAGACCCGCCTGACCGGCAGGCAGGCTCGACGTGCCGCAACGGCGGTACGACAGTCCGGGCCGGCCTCCGGACGGTCCGAGATGCGGCTCGACAAGACGGTAAGATTGATGGCGCCGTTGTCCGATTTGGAGGAATTCGGATTCCCGGAAATGCTGCGGCGTACGGTTCAGTGGAGGATGGAACAAAGTGCCAAGGCACGGGAAATATTGAGAGACGGTGCCGAGCGGCATTTGAGTCTATATCTCGATGACACCGGCCCAGGAGGCGGGACGATGGGCATTTTGAATTTGATCAATTCGGGGATGGACTATGAAGTGGGTCGCGACGGGCTTCGTGTCCTGACGAATACCTATGACTTAAATCAAAGTACCGTCCGCCAAATCGAAGATGCCCGTCTGGTCCCGGGGGCTCTCAATATTCTCGTGCACGGTCAGATGATGCCGGTTGCGGATACGATTCTCGGGAAGCGCATCCGGAAATCCGATGGTGCGTTTGTGGTATTAGGTCCGCCGAATCATCAAACTCAGGAACTTTTCGTTGAGAAATCCGCGCAAAGGGTGCTGACCAATAATTTAAATAATGTCTACGGAACGATTTTCCTCGACCGTAGTTTGCGGGAAATGAAAATGAGACAGGACTCTATGACGGTCGAGGATCGGATT
>JAQTOZ010000085.1 GCA_028713205.1 Candidatus Omnitrophota bacterium | reverse complement strand
AATTTTCTTAAGCGCGCTAAAAAGCGGCGCAGCTTTAAAAAGATAAACTCCGGTATTGACTTCCTGAATCCGGCGCTCGGCCTCCGTCGCATCAAGCTCTTCGCGGATCGCATAAAAACGTCCGCCGGCTCTCAGAATCCTGCCATATCCTGTCGGATTCACCTGCAAGGACGAAAGCACGCTGACATCGGAATCCGAAATTTCATGTTCCCGTATCAACGCCTCAAGCGTCGAGCGTTTCACGAGCGGCATATCGCCCGGCCAAATCAGAATGTCCCGGCGCGATCCCGCAAGCAATCCCTCCGCCATCATGACCGCATGCCCCGTTCCAAGTTGCACACGCTGATGGACCACATCCGGTTTTATGTTCAACCGGTCCCCCGCGTCACGCAAGAAAGAACGGACTTCCTCGGCACCATAGCCAATGACGACCTTCGGGCCTCGAACACCCATATCGGCCAAACAGGCCAACACATATTCCAAAAGCGGTTTTCCCAAAACGCGGTGCAAAACCTTGGGCAACTGGGATTTCATCCGCGTGCCCTTGCCGGCGGCCAGAACGATGGCTTGCATGAAAGGCTTACCCCTTAATCCCGGTCAGCTTGATACCTTCAACAAAAAACCGCTGATTAAAAGTAAAAACAATCAGGATCGGCAAAATCATCATCACAGACCCGGCCATCAAGAGTGTCCAATCCGTCGTATGCAAATTTTGGAAATACGCCAATCCGATGGGCAACGTAAATTTGCCGTGCGTATTCATGACAATCAACGGCCACATAAAGCTCATCCACGACCCCATGAACGTAAAAGTCGTCAGCGTCGCCAAGGCCGGCTTGGACAAAGGTAAAATGATGCGCCAAAAAATCCCGAAATAGGAACAACCGTCGATTTTGGCGGCATCCTCAAGGTCCCGCGGCAGCGTCAGGAAAAATTGACGCAGCATAAAAGTCCCATAGGCCGTGAAAACCGCCGGCAAAATCATCGCCTTGTAGGTGTCAATCCACCCGAATTTTTCGAGCAAAATAAAGACCGGGATCATGGTCACCGCGCCGGGCACCATCATGGTCGCCAAATAACCAAAGAACAATCGGTCGCGTCCCGGGAAACGCAGCCTCGCAAACGCGTATGCGGCCAAGGCGCTCGTCGAGACCTGCCCCAGAGTAATCAACAACGTTACAAAAATGGAATTCAGATAAAAACGCGCGAAGGGGACCACCTGCCATGCCTTCACGTAATTCTGCCAAACAAAAGTCGTAGGGATCCATTCACGCCACCACTCCTTTTGGTAGGAATACACATCGCCCGCTTCCTTCAGCGATGTCGTCACCATCCAAAGGAACGGTCCCACCATGCTGACCGCACCCAATGCCAACAACGCGTAGATCCCAAACTTTCTGACGATGTCCTTGAGACGCTGCCTGCGCTTCAATTGCTGAATGGTAATAACACGTTCAATCGTTTTGGCTTGGCGGTAAATCTCGATTTCTGCCTGGTCCATTTTCTTGGCCGGCGCACCTTGTTCCGGCTTATGCGTATTGTTCTCTACCATCGTTACCGCCTTATGTATAATGGACTGTCCCGCCAAAAAAACGCCATTGAAAAATGGTCAATGTAAAAACAATCAAAAACAGCACCCAAGCAATCGCCGCGGCATACCCCATATGCAACCAAATAAACGCATTGTTGTACAGGTAATAAATAATCGTGGTGGTCGCCCCGTTTGGACCGCCGCCCGTCATGATATAAGCCGGATCAAATCCCGCCTGGAAGCCGCCGATAATGCTCATAATCGCGATAAAAAATGTCGTGGGTGAAATCTGCGGCCACGTGACATTCCAGAATTTTTGCCAGCCATTTGCGCCATCCACTTCCGCGGCGTCGTAAAGATCCCGCGGAACGCCCTGCAAAGCCGCCAGGTAAAGAATCATGTTGTACCCGCCGACCGACTGCCAAACGCCCATGATGATCAGGGCGGGCTTGGCCCACAACTCGTCCGTCAACCAATACGGCCCTTTCAAAACAAGCCCCAGACATTCGCCCAATTTTGCGATCATGGTGTTCAAAACGCCGAAGTCCGGATTGTAAATCAATTTCCACAACATGTAGATCGCAACGCCCGAGCAGATCGTCGGCAAAAAATAAACCGTGCGAAAAAAAACAATGCCTCTCAGCTTTTGATTCAATAAAATCGCGAGCAACAAGGACCCGGCCATGCCGATCGGGATACTCATCATCAAATAGACCGTGTTCCAGCAATATTTCCAAAAATAACGGTCCTTAAAAAGAGCGATGTAATTGTCGAGACCGACAAACTTCGGCGGTGCCGAAAGCGCATCCCACACCGAAAAACTGAGGGCCAGCGACGCCAAAATAGGCAATGACGTAAAAATCAAAAATCCGGAAAAGTTCGGCAGCAAAAAACCATAGGCTGCCAACGATTCGCGCGAGGTATTGCTGAGCTTCATGCGGTTTGCGCCCATTCCCCTCCCCGGATCAAAATGGGAGGTTGTTTCCCTTCGACAACTTCACGCGTCATAATGCATTGGCTGACATTTCCTTCCGAGGGGACCTCATACATGACATCCAGCATCAATGTCTCAAGAATCGTGCGCAACCCCCGGGCACCGGTCCCTTTGCGAAAAGCCCGCCGGGCAATTTCTTGAAGCGCCTCGGGTTCAAACTTCAAGGTCACGCCTTCCAATTTAAAAAATTTCTCGTATTGTTTGACGAGCGCATTTTTCGGTTCGCTCAAAACCCGGACCAAATCATTTTCGTTTAACCCATGCAGGGCCGCGATCACCGAAAAACGCCCGATAAATTCAGGGATAAATCCGTACTGAAGCAAATCCTCGGTCTCCACATACGATAAAACGTGTCCCAAATTCCGTTTTTCACCGCTCACGGAATCGACGATTTTAAAACCGAGAGATTTGTGCGATACGCGTTTTTCGATAATTTTTTCCAGATGCGCAAACGTCCCGCCGCAAATAAAAAGAATATTGCTCGTATTGATTTGAATATATTCCTGTTGCGGATGCTTGCGCCCGCCCTGCGGAGGCACATTGGCAATGGTCCCCTCGAGAATTTTCAAAAGAGCTTGCTGGACCCCTTCGCCGGAAACGTCGCGGGTGATCGACACATTTTCGGAGGTCCGTGCAATTTTATCAATCTCATCGATGTAGATGATCCCCAGTTCCGCCCGCTTGACATCAAAATTGGCGGCCTGAAGCAAACGCAAAAGCACATTCTCGACATCCTCACCGACATAACCGGCCTCCGTCAGAGACGTCGCGTCGGCGATCGCAAAAGGGACATCCAGCAGTTTGGCAAGCGTCCGGGCAAAAAGCGTTTTCCCGGACCCGGTCGGACCGATGAGCAGGACATTGCTCTTTTCAAGTTCGATGTCCTCGCTCTGGCCGCGGCTTTTGACGCGTTTATAGTGATTGTGCACGCTGACGGCAAGCTGTTTCTTGACCTTTTCCTGCCCGATGATGTATTGATCCAACTTTTCTTTAATCTCCCGGGGCTTCGGAATGATCAAACCTTCGGACAGGTCATGCCGTTTGACAGTGCCGGATTGGTCCTTTTCCAGGATATCCGCGCAGATACGGATGCAAATGTCGCAGATATAGACGCCGGGCCCGGAAAAAATCTTGCGGACTTCTTTTCGTTTGTCCCGCCCGCAAAACGAACACCGTTCGGAAATAATCATATTTTTAATCCAACCTTTGGATCGTGAATTTTAAAACAAATGTACTGCCCGGCCTGGACTCGAACCAGGAATCATGCCTCCAAAGGGCAGTGTGATACCATTTCACCACCGGGCAATGAATGCACCCTTTTTGTTCCGACGAGCATTTTTTTAACTGGTTGCGTCCATCACCGCTTTTAAAAAAACGTTCTCTCTTAATTGCCCCAGATCTCGTTGAAAAAACCTCATGGTAAATGAGCTCCCAAGGCCGGTGATTTCGCGTAAACAGGCATTCCCCTCGGTTATGTTTTTCCAAACGCTTTTGAAGATCCTTCGTACTGCCGACATAGCGCCTGCCGTCCTTGCAACTCTGAAGCACGTAAGTCGTATAATTCATTCTGATCTTTTGCCGGTTTTCACACCTTTCGAAATTGAATCCAAAGGCCCGCCACAAAACACCGGCGGGTCCGTCCAAAAATCGCAACTCTGTGTTTTGTGGACGGGTCCGCCGCGATTTTTGGCGGAGCAGTGTGATACCATTTCACCACCGGGCAATATCAGCACGCTTGTCTTGCCCTTGCATAAAGATTTTGTTCGAAAAAAGGAGGCGGTATTTAGATGATTACGATTTCGGCTTCGGCCCTTTTGGGGCCCGATAAGCATCGAGAACAGTCTTCTGAATGTATTCCCTAAACTCCGCGGTAATGGGATGCGCAATATCTTTATGCTCGCTTTGCCGTAATTTTGTTTCATCGTCGTCCGAAGACGTCTCGACCAACAAATTGGCGTCAAGCTTTCCACCGCATTGATTGCAAAATTGGGAATGAACAACATTCCGATGACCACACTTGGGACACGATACTTTGACCCGCCGAGAGGGCATGGCTACAAAAATCCCCTTGCTGCCCTCGATAATCTTCAAATCACGCACGACAAAACAATCATCAAACGTGATGGTAGCAAAAGCGAGCAGTTTCTTATCGCCGGTTTCTTTGGGAAAGATACGGACCTCGGTAACTTTCACGCGGTCGCCCCTTTTCGCTTCGTCAAAAAATCCGACTAAAAAGAATGGCACACTTTAATGCTTTTAGGGGATAGTGTCTTACGTAACCGCCTTGCCAACTTCTCAGCTTGTTGGTGAGATGAAAGAAGCGCAAACACCGTCGGTCCACTTCCCGACATCGCCACCGAAGGAATTCCCAGCTGAACAATATCTCCTATAATCTTCTGGATAGACGGACTCAATCGTATTGCGGGGCGCTCCAAATCATTACGCAACCCCTTCGCAACTTCAAATAAATCCGCATGTTCCAGAAAATAGCAGGCGATTCTAGCAATCCGATGTGCTTTTGTCAAGGAAACCCCCGGCAAATCCTCGGGAAGGGCCTGATAAACCAGTTTGGTGCTCAACCCGCGTTCTGAAAGGACCAAAACGAACCATTTTCGGGACCGCAGAGCTACCGGAGTGATAACATCCCCGCGCCGCTCCCCCAAGGCCTGTTTGACATTATGGAGGAAGAATGGAACATCGGAACCTAGCTTGGCACCGAGACTTACGAGATTTTTTAGACTCAATGGGAGATCGTATAATTGACGTAATCCGATCAGAAAGGCCGCTGCGTTGCTCGATCCGCCGGCCAACCCACCCCCCAGTGGAATCCGTTTGGTCAAATGGACGGAAACCCCGCCCAATAGAGGGAATCTCTTTTTGACCAAATGGTAGGCTTGAGTCACGATATTCCGGGAATCCGTAGGTAAACGGGGGTCGGTACAGGTTAATGAAAATCCTTTGGCCGTCCGTTCAAGGCGAAGGGTATCACACAGAGAAATTCGATGAAACAGTGTAATCAGGCGGTGATACCCACCCGGCAATTTGCCGACAACGCGAAGATATAAATTGAGTTTCGCCGGACTCAGTAGGGTGAGCGATTTCATGGAGGACCGATTCAAACATCAAGAAAAAAGCAACCGGGAGATCGCTGAAGTCTCTTCATCGATGCATTCCACACGGGATCTCCCGGTCGCTCGATTACGACCAAGCCTTCTTCTTGTGACGATGCTTGCGCAATTTCTTTTTGCGCTTATGTTTATTCATCTTCTTTTTGCGTTGTTTATGTGCCCAAGGCATACATCCGTCTCCTCTTCTGACAAAATGGATATGATTCAATCCCTCTTTCCATCGGCCAAATCCGTGTCCAGCTTAAGAGTTTTATTAAAATCCGCGAGCATCAAAAAGAATTTCTTACGGAATGACTTTATTGAGCGGGTATTCGATGATTCCGGAAGCCCCGGCGCTCTTGAGGGCGGGTATAATTTCGCGCACGACGGACTCATCGACAATCGTCTCGACATCGAACCAACCTTCCGACGACAAACCGGAGATGGTCGGTTTTTTCATGGCAGGAAGGATCTTGAGAACCTTCGGCAGATCCTTTTTGGAAACATTCATTTTGAGCCCGACCTTCGCCTGTGCCCGGATGGCCCCTTCAAGGAGCATGACCATGTTTTCCATTTTTTCACGTTTCCAACTGTCACGATAACTTGCCTCGTTGGCGATAAATTTCGGGACCGAGGTCAGTACCGTATCAATAATGCGCAGATTGTTCGCGCGAAGGCTGGAACCCGTTTCCGTTGCTTCGACAATGGTATCCGCCAGCCGCGGGGGCTTCACTTCAGTAGCACCCCAGGAAAATTCGACCTCGGCTTTCACCCGGTTTTTTTTTAGATAATTTTTGGTAACATTCACCAGTTCCGTCACGACTTTTTTGCCCTGCAAATCCTTTACGCTTTTAAAGGGTGAATCCGCGTAAACCGCCAACACCCAGCGCACCGGATTGCTTGTGCGTTTGGAATACTGAAGTTCACATAAAGTTTTGACCTTGGACCCGTTTTCCACGACCCAATCATGGCCGGTCAAACCGCAATCCACCACCCCATCCTCGATATACCGGGACATTTCCTGCGGACGGAAAAGAATCACCTCAAGCTCCGGATCATCAATCACGGGAAAGTAAGAGCGGCTGCTGACGCTGACCGAATATCCGGCCCGCTTAAAGAGCTGATACGTCGCTTCTTCCAAACTTCCTTTGGGTAATGCTATCTTAAGTTTTTTCATAGAGATGGGATTCTATCTTTTTGCCATTCGGGTGTCAATGACGGGCTTGCAAATATCCAAAAAGATTTTTATGACTTGGCCGAACGCCGCTTCTTGTGTTCAATCAAGACCCAATCCACCTTCGCAAGGACGACCAAAATGAAGAGCACCAGGATCGTGGACGCAATGGCAAGCTTGAACAAACCGAGTCCGCAAGCAAGCCCGATCCCTGAGGCCGTCCAAATTCCGGCCGCGGTTGTAAGACCGCTGATCCCCTGAGGCGAACGAATAATCGCCCCCGCTCCTAGAAACCCGATGCCCGTCACGACTTGCGCGGCAATACGGGACGGATCAATCCCTGCCGCACCTTTATATATATCAAAAATCTGGATGGAAATAATCATCACCAAGGCCGCACCGATGCACACGAGGGAATAGGTCCGGAAGCCGGCCTCTTTCCCGGACGCCTCTCTTTCAAATCCGATGATTCCGCCCAGCACGGTCGCTGCAATCAACCTGAACGCAAAATCAATGTCCTGTGCTGAAATTTGGCACATAAAACCTCCCATGGTTTTCAGACCATTTTTAAATTGGGATCTGCTGCAAGAGTCCAGTCCGCCCATTGTTTCCGTTTATAAAGATCGACTCCCCGGCGCGCGATCATAACTGCGTTATCATTCGTCAACGACAGATGCGGAAAGTGCGTCGTGATCCCGCGCAACAGACCTTCCGCCGCCAACCGCTCCCTCAAAAGCGAGTTGGCACTGACCCCTCCGCCGACAACAATGTCTTTGACTCTTTGGACTTCCGCAGCATCCAAAGTTTTCTCGACAAGCCATTGGACCACCGCATGTTGAAAACTCGCTGCGATATCTTTCTGCATGGTTTTGAAAGCGGATGGCGATATCCCGCGCTTTTTCTGTTTCTCCACATAATATAAAACCGCCGTCTTGATCCCGCTAAAACTGAAACCAAAGCGCTGACTTTGTTTCGGTTTTGTAAACGCAATCGCACGGGGATTCCCTTCCCGGGACAACCTGTCAATCACCGGCCCGCCCGGGTAACCCAAGCCCAGAATCTTTGCGACTTTATCGTAGGCCTCGCCGGCGGCGTCGTCCACCGTTTCGCCCAACTTTTTGACTTTGTTCTTCACATGATAAGTCAAAAGGGTGTGCCCTCCGGACACCAGCAAACCGACATAACGCGCGGGCTTCCTGGAACTGAGCACTCCCTTAAATTTGCCTTCGTTGGAAATAAATGCGGATTCGAGGTGAGCATCCAGATGATTGACGGCCACAAGCGGAACGCCCAGTCCGTAGCTCAGTGCCTTGGCAAAACAAACTCCGACAAGCAGGGACCCGATAAGCCCGGGGCCTTCGGTCACCGCAACGAGAGCACAATCTTTCGCTTTCACGCGCGCTTGTTTAAGCGCCTGCGAAAAAACAAAATCGATTTGTTCAAGACAATGCCGCGAAGCAATTTCGGGGACAATCCCACCGTACGGAACATGCCGAAGAAGGCTTGAGGACACGATATTAGACCGGATCCGGTTCTGCCCCTCTAAAACAGCGCAGGAAGTTTCGTCACAAGAAGTTTCAATACCGATTGTCAGCATAGTTTTTAAAAACACTTCAAAAAAGGGTTGGAATCGATGGGTTTATCCACGGGGCCTTGCGGGTTAGGATGCTTTCAGCAATTTGACCAAAATTTCATTCGCAAGTTTCGGATTGGCCTTGCCCTTGGTTTCTTTCATCACCTGCCCGACCAAAAAGCCAAGCGCCTGTTGCTTGCCGGAGCGAAATTCCTGAACCACTTTGGCATTGGCCTCGATCACCCGCCGGGCGACTTCCTCAATTAATTTCGTGTCCGTCATTTGGACAAGTCTTTTTTCATTCACGATGGCTTCGGCGGATTTTCCGGTCGCAAACATTTCCGGAAGCACATCCTTCGCGATTTTTCCGCTGATCGTATTATTTTCAATCAACCGGATGAGCCCCGCAAGTCCGGCAGGTTGGACCGGGCATTCCTCGACGCCGATCCTGGCTTGATGGACCAAGGCCAGCAGTTCCGACTGGATCCAGTTGCTGACCAATTTCGGGTTGACCTTCTCGCGGACACAGGCCTCAAAATAATCTGCGAGCTTTTTGTCCTGCACCAAAACGTGCGCATCGTATTCCGACAATCCGAAATCCCGCATCACTCTTCGCGCCCGTGCCTCGGGCAATTCGGGAATCGTTTTCCGGATTTCTTCGATCAACGGCGCGGAGACCGTAAAGGGCACCAGGTCCGGCTCGGGGAAATAGCGGTAATCGTGCGCTTCTTCCTTGGAACGCATGGAAAACGTCTGGCCTTTGCCTTCACTCCATAACCGCGTTTCTTGCACGATCCTCTCGCGATTTTCCAGCATATCGCTTTGGCGCTCGATCTCATATTGCAAGGCCTTCTGAACGGCCTTGAAAGAATTCAGATTTTTGATTTCGACTTTGGTCCCCAGTTTGGTTTCGCCTCGCGGACGCACCGAGACATTGGCATCGCAGCGCAGACTGCCTTCTTCCATATTGCAGTCGCTGACTTCCAGATATTCGAGAATCGACTTCAGCGTCACAAGATATTCATACGCAGCTTCGGGGCTGCGCAGGTCCGGCTCCGAAACGATTTCCAGGAGCGGGATACCGGCTCGATTGTAATCGACAAGACTGCCGTCCTTGATCCCCTCATGCAGCAGTTTGCCCGCGTCCTCCTCGAGATGCGCGCGCGTGATACCGACCTTTTGCGGCTCGACGCTTCCGTTGGCACCGGGGATATCGATGAAGACCCAACCCTTGCCGTTGATCGGCATCTCGAACTGGGAAATTTGATAAGCTTTCGGGAGATCCGGATAAAAATAATTTTTGCGGTCGAATTGGATCCGGTCCGAAACCCGGCAATTGAGCGCAAGCCCGACTTTGACGGCAAAACGCAGCGCTTGCTCGTTTAATACCGGCAGAGAACCCGGCCAGCCAAAACAGACGGGACATGTGTTCCGGTTCGGCTCCGAACCGAACTCGGTCGAACAGCCGCAAAAGAGCTTGGACTTCGTGGCCAGTTGTACGTGCACTTCCAATCCGATCACAGGCTCGTAATCCATCATTTAAAGCACAGGCATCTTCTTAAAAAATTCGGTTTCTTGTTCAAACGTATGAGCGGCACGCAAGAGCAATGCTTCGTCAAAAGGTCTCGCCATCAACTGCAGGCCTATCGGCAAACCGGCACGCGTAAACCCGCAGGGCACCGAAACAGCCGGGATGCCGGCAAGGTTCGCGGGGATGGTAAAAATATCGGAAAGATACATGGCGAGCGGATCTTCGGCTTTCTCACCTAGCTTAAACGCTGCCGTCGGCGAAGTGGGGCCCATGATCAAGTCGACTTCGCGGAACGCTTTTTCAAAATCATCGCGGACCAATGTGCGCACCTTTTGTCCCTTGCGGTAATAGGCGTCGTAATAACCGGCCGAAAGCACAAATGTGCCCAGTAAAATACGCCGCTTGGCCTCCTGCCCAAAGCCTTCGTCCCTTGTCTCGAAATACATATCCCGCAGATCCTTGGCAGGCACACGCAAACCATATTCGACACCGTCGAAACGTCCTAGATTGGAACTTGCTTCCGCCACCGCGACGATGTAATAAACGGCGACCGAATAAGGCGTGTGCGGCAGCGTCACCTCTTTAATTTGGGCTCCTAGTTTTTTCAGCGTCCGTGTCGCCTCTTCGACGCTTTGGGCCACTTCCGGATCAAGCCCCTCGACAAAAAATTCTTTGGGACAGCCGATACGCAATCCTTGGACATCGCGTTTCAAGGCTTGTGTGTAATCCGGGACAGGCTGATTGGCCGACGTCGAGTCGCGCGGATCATGTCCGGAAATGACATTGAGCAGAATCGCGGAATCTTCGACGGTCTTGGTCAAGGTACCGATTTGATCGAAACTGGAACCGAACGCAATCAAACCGTAACGGGAAACGCGCCCGTAGGTCGGTTTGAATCCCACGACACCGCACAAAGAGGCCGGCTGTCGAATGGAACCTCCCGTATCACTTCCAAGCGCCGCAAGGGTCATATCGGCCGCAACGGCCGCGGCAGAACCGCCGCTGGAACCTCCCGGAACGCGCTCCAAATCCCAGGGATTGCGGACGACGCCGTAAGCGGAAGTTTCCGAAGACGATCCGAACGCGAATTCATCCATATTGCATTGTCCGAAAAGCGTCGCCCCATTCGCTTTTAACTTTTCGACCACGGTCGCATCGTAAGGCGGCACATGCCCTTTCAAAATTCTTGAAGCACAGGTTGTCTCGACACCCTGAATGCAAATATTGTCTTTGATGGAAACGGGCACGCCGCAAAGCGGTTTTTGCAAAACAGCCGTTCCCCCGGCAGGCTTCCCGGAGTCAAGCCGGAGAAAGGCGTTGACGCGGGGGTTTAACGCTTGCGCCCGTTCCCAAACGGCCTTCAGAATTTCATCGGGGCCTTTGCTTTGGGCAATCCGGATCGCTTCTTTAAGCGTCAACTGATAAAAAGGACGGGTTGTCTCTGACATGGAAATACGCCCCTGCTATTCTCTCTCCACCACTTTGGGGACTTTGAAAAAAGCACCTTCGCTTGACGGCGCATATTTCAACGCGCGATCTCTTGTATCGGACAGGCGCACTTCATCGGCGCGAAAGACATTTTCCAGGTTTAACACGTGGCTGGTCGGCGCCACCTGTTCGGTATCCAAAACCTTTAATTTTTCGACATACGCCAGGATCGCGGTCAAGTCTTTCTCGAGTCTTTGTTTCTCCCCGGGTTTTAACTTTAAACGCGCGAGCTCAGCAATTTTCTCAATATCAAACGCCATGCGTTTCTCCTCAAGAGCGGGACAAAAAGATCAATGCTTCGCCGAAGGGCACTTATCCGCGGCCGAACAGGACTTGCATCCCGACGAATCCTTGGACGATGATTCTTTCCGGGCAGATTCCTTATAATTTTTGGAACGGTAATCTGTTTGATAAAAACCGGACCCTTTGAACAAAACGCCTGCCCCGCTGCTGATCAGTCTCTTGACCGACATCTTGCCGCACTTGGGACACTTCTTGATTGGTTTTGCCGTAATGGAATGAAACTTTTCAAACTGATACTGACACGCACTGCACCGATAATCATAGGTTGGCACTCTGAGTTTCCTCCTGAAGTTTCAAAATAGATCCGGTATTTTAAGTGCCGGAATGCTTTTTGACAAGCATTACCCTGTCTCTGACCGGACCGGATCGGATCTAACTGACTTTCTTCAAGGCCTCCAGCGCAGCTTCGTAGTTCGGCGGTGAAGTCAATTCCTTGACATACTCGACATAACGAACCACCCCGGTCGAGTCGATGATAAAGATTGCCCGCGCCAGTAACGCAGTTCTTTGATCAGGACTCCGTAATTTGTCCCAAAGCTGGTATCGCGATGATCCGAAAGCGCCCGGACGTGTTCGATACTAAACGCCTGGCAAAAGCGCTTCTGAG
>JAQTOZ010000084.1 GCA_028713205.1 Candidatus Omnitrophota bacterium | reverse complement strand
TTTGATTACATCGAGGGTTTTTATAACCGACAACGGCGGCATCAATCTTTAAACTATTTAACGCCGGAGATGATGGAAGGGGTAAACGCAACTTAATTAACACGTCCGTCAAACCAGGGTTAGCTCAGTCCCCCATGGGGACAGGTCGAATTTCCTCTTTATCCATGTTTTTATCCGTCGTATACTTTTCCATCATGGCAACATTGAGACGAATGTCCGGTCCATGCTTACTCGTCGCCTTCTTCTTCCTCATCTATTTTCCTATCCCTACCCGGTCCGTTTGCGCCGGGACTGTTCCGGTTGAAACCTATGACCAGCTCCTGTCCGCCATCAGGCAGACCCGGGCTGATTCCCAGTCCCGTATCGAATCCGCGGCCGAACAGGAGAAAGTCCGTGAGGCGTGGGAAACCGGCAAGCTGATCGACGAGCATGTGCTGCGGCATCAGGAACGGGCCGATTATGGAGGGCAAGTCATCCAGCGTTTGTCGCAGGATCTCGGCACCGGCAAGCGAGAGCTTTATTACATGCTGCAGTTTGCCAGAATGTATCAAAATGTACCAATTGTGACGGTACCGTCACAATTGAGTTGGGCGCATTACCGGGAGCTTCTGGCGGTTAACTAAATAGGGGACGGTTCCATTTTGTGGAATAAATTACGTTCTGGTTCTACCCGGCATGCAGTTTTGCGATGCCTGTCTCGCGATGCACCGGAACCAAATGTTGAAAACCTATGGCGAAACCCAAGCTTCTGGTGATTGACGACGAACAGGGCGTGCGGGAGACGAGGATATTTGGGCTCTCGTAAATCGCAGAAAGTAGTCTGAAATCCTCCCCCTCCCACGTTTAAAATGCCCTTGATCTTGTTGTAGATATGTACTACACTTGTTGTACATTATGACAACATCCCTTATCGGACTTTTGCATCAATCGCGTTCGCCCCTCAGAAAGAGGCTCCTGGCCTATTTCTTTTCCAATCCCGAAGCATGCCTGTACCTGCGAGAAATTGCGCTCAAACTCGGTGTGGATGCGGCCAATCTTTCCCGGGAATTGTCACGGCTGGTCAAAGAAGGCGTTTTTATGTCTGAGAAGCGGGGACTCCAGAAATATTTCAAGCTGAATCATGACTATGCGCTTTACCGGGAACTCAAATCGATGATATTTAAGACCCTCGGAGTGCAGGGCGCGCTCCGGGATTTATTGCAGGGCCATGCCGGCATCCGGTATGCCTTCCTCTATGGATCGTTTGCGAAAAATGCCGAACGGGCAGGGTCGGATATCGACCTTTGCTTGATCGTCCAAAAAGGGGAATTCGAGGAGGACCCGCTGCTCGAGAAGCTGCACAAGCTGGAAAAGGAGCTCGGGCGGGAGATCAATTACGTTTTTTATACCGAAGCGGAATGGGAATCCAAAAAAGATTCGAAGGACAGCTTCGTCCTCGGATTACTCAAAAACAAACGCCTCGAGTTGGTCCATGAAAAAAATTGATTTGCAGGACCTGATACGTGACGGTCAGCTTCAGACCGAGCCCGGCATTGGCTGGGATCAAGTCGAGCGGCTCATCAAAAGGTCTTTTGAGGATCTTAAATCGGCGGAAAGAAATTTGCCTTTTGACGAACCGGGCGCGATGGACTTTAGCTACAAGGCCATGTTCCATTCTGCCAATGCTTTGATCCGCGCTTATGGATTCAGGCCGGGTGCGGTTCGTCAGCATCAAGGAGTGATCCTGGCCGTCGAGCGAATCCTTGGCGATGAGTTTAAAATGCTTATTTTGAAATTCGACCGATTGAGGAAAAGACGCAATCAGTTTGAATATCAGGGGCTTTTCGAAATGGGCGGCGAAGAGTTAAGAGACTCTTTTCAGCAGGCCAACCGTTTTGTAACAACGATCCGCGATCATCTTATAAAATCCAATCCGCAAAGATTATTTGATTGGTAAAAAAATAAAAAACGGTCGCACCTATTTTTCACATTGACGACAGACAATCGACCCTAGACAACAGACAACAGACAACAGACGACAGACAACAGGCGACAGACGACAGACGACAGACAACAGACTATAGACCAAAAAACTTCTGTACTATTCACAAGACGTGGTTACAGTTTTAATCGTGTCATTGCGAGCCCCGTTTTTCGGGGCGCGGCAATCTCAACCCCAGATTGCTTCGTCGTCCCGCCTACGGCGGGATTCCTCGCAATGACTATCCGGTTGTTAGAACAGTACAGGCCTGAAAACTTTGGTCTGTGGTCTGTAGTCTTTGGTCTAACGAATTTGAGAAAGCCATGCCTCAACCCAAACTTCTGGTGATTGACGACGAACAGGGCGTGCTCGACATGATACGCGGACATTTCGAGCCGCGCGGATTCGAGGTCTATACGGCCCTGGACGGGCGGGAGGGCATACGGATTTGCGAGCAGGTACGGCCGGGGATGATTTTGCTCGACCTCAAAATGAAAGGGCTCGACGGCGATCAGGCCTGCCCGGAACTGCGTCGTCTTGTCCCGCAAGCCAGGATATTTCTCGTCACGGCCTATGAAGATGAGATCGTCGCCAAACGCGGCGCGGCCCTCGGCATCGACGCCGTCTTCGAAAAACCGATTTCCATTCTCAAACTCGAAAAAGAAATCCGCGCGGCCTTGGGACTCGCGAAGCCGTGACCCCGTACACTTTTTCGCTGCTCTTTTTCTCCTTTTGCACTTTCTTCATCAGCCTGCTGATTTGGCTCAAGCGTAATGATAATGTCGCCAAAATTTACTTTGTCTTTTCCTGTTTTGTCGCCGTGTGGAGTGGCGGTGCTGCCATTATGCTTACGCCGAATACCTCTCATTCCGTTGCTATTTTAGGCTCAAGGGTATCTAATTCGGCGGCTTTGTTTATTCCGGTTACCTGGTTTCATTTTTGCTGCGTCTACACTGAACGGCAGCGGAAATTTAAAAAATCTTTATTGTCTTTTTACCTCGTAACTATTTTTGTTGGTTGTTTTGCATTCACGCCTCATTTTGTTACGCGTACTGCGCCTGCCATGGTATTTGATAATTATACTAAGCCTGGTGTTCTCTATCATATGCATACTATTCTTTATTTTATCGTTGTCCCGATTGGTTTTTGGCAATTGTTTAGGAAAATGAAGTTAACTCAAGGCCGGGAAAGACAACAGATTAAGGGACTTATTATTGCCACTTTTGCGGGGTTTTTTGGAGGGGCGTTCACTTTTTTCCCAGTCTACGACATCATGGTGCCGCAATACGGTTTGTTCCTGCTTCCGGTTTATCCATTCGTCATGGCCTATTTCATGATCCGGAAAAACCTTTTCGATGAGTATGAAATGGCCCGGGCCGCCCAGCGGGATAAACTGGCGGCCATCGGAACCCTGGCGACGAGTATCAATCATGAAATCAAGAACCCGCTTTATATCATCCAGGGGTTTTCGGATTCGTTTCTGGCGAATACGGAAGACGGCATTTTCAAGAACGATGCCGAGGCCCTCGCCAAAGCGCGCGAAGTTTTGAAAAAGACCGGCGAGCAGTCTCAGCGGGCGCTCGAGATCATGAAGCGCTTCGCGGCCTTTTCCAAGCAGAACCTGAACCGCGAAATGCAAATCGAGGCCGTCCCGCTCGCGGCGCTCATCGAAAATATCATGCCCCTCGTGCGCCACGAACTGGAGCTCGACAAAATCGAGCTGACGGAAAACATTCCCGCGGATTTGCCTCCGGTGCATGCCGACCGCAGGCATTTGGAAGAGATCTTTTTCAATCTGATCGTCAACGCCTGCCAGGCGATGAAAAGCGGGGGAAGGATAGAAATCCATGCCGCGTTTGATGCGGAGAAAATCAGAATCAGCGTGAATGATACCGGACACGGCATTCCGGCGGACAAGGTGGCGCAGATTTTCGAGCCGTTTTATACGACCAAAGAAGAAGGTACCGGCCTGGGACTCTACGTGACCCGGCAACTCGTCGAGCGCAACGGCGGCCGGATCATGGTCGATTCTAAAGTGGGCAAGGGGACGAGCTTTGTGTTGGAATTTCCAGTGATGAAATAGCAATGCAGACCCAAGTCCCAAGTCCCAAGACCCAAGACACAAGACGGGGCAAGGGGCAAGACTGAAAACGCGGAAATAATTTCTTCGTCATTGCGAGCTCCCGAAAGGGAGCGCGGCAATCTCGGCTTTTTAAATTGTTTCGGTGTCACGTTTTTAATTTTATGGAATAAAGCTATGAATGAGATTGTTTCGTCCGGCTACGCCGTCCTCGCAATGACGAAGGAAGCGTAGCTTCAGGTACGGGCAAAAGAGAAAGCGTTCAGCGTATAGCGTGTAGTGGATAGATTGGCTTACTAAACGCTCTACGCTACAGTTGCGCAGAGAGTTGCATGCTGATCGCTGACGGCTTTTTCAGCGTTTGAATTCGAGCTTGAAGGTGGTGCCGCGTCCGGCTTCGGACTTGAAGCTGATCCTGCCGTTATTCCGTTCCACCAGTTGTTTGACGATGTACAATCCCAACCCGGTGCCATGCCCCGATTTCGTCGAGAACAAGGGCTCAAAAATCCGGCTTTGATCCTCCCCGGGAATGCCGCAGCCGGTATCGGAAATTTCGAGCGTTACCGCGGTCCCGGAGTCGCGGCCCTCCAGCCTGATTTCGCCTTCGCCGTCGATGGCATGGCAGGCGTTGACGAACAAATTAAAGAGGATTTCTTCGAATTCGCGCCGGTTGGTCGTGAGTTCCAGGTCGTCGATGCCGTCCGGGATCAGCCTGATTTTCCTGATCTCGAGCTCGTGCGCCAGCATTTTTTTGACGTTCTGATAAATCAAATGAACGGAGACCTGCTCGATTTTCCGGGGCGAATCGTCCACCCGCGCAAGATTCGAAAAACCGTGCATGATGTCCAGCGCGCGATTGAGCTGATAGAGGACTTTGCGGAGCATTTCGTTGCAGGCCTCGTCCCGTGCCTCGGGTGAAGCAAAAACATTGCGCTCGAGGCTGTCCTGATAGGATTCCATCAGTCCCTGGGCGATATAGAGCGGGTTTTTGAGTTCGTGGTTGATGCTGGCGGACAGGAGCCCGAGCACGGAGAGGCGGTTGGCGCGTACCGTTTCAACGACGGCATCGACATCCATCAAGCCGTATCTGACCATGGCGTAGGCAATCATGGCAAAGGTGATTCCGACGCAGAAATTCATGAAAGGCGGGACGGGGATGTCGAACCAAAGAAAATAATTGGTTACGCCGCCGCCGAAGCCGATGATAAAACCGATCAACACAATCAGAGTGCGCTTTTTTTCGAGAGTGTCGGAGCGATGATACTTTGCGGCGAGCAATCCGAAGCCGTAAAGAACGACGAGGACAAAGTAGATCACATGGGAAAGCAGTAACGGACCGGGACTGGGCCAAAAGTCGAAAAACATTGCTTTCCTGACGCCGGAGATCATTAGCGGTGTCAGCGCTGCGGCCGAGTAGCAAAAGCCAAGCGTATAAATAACGATCAATGATTTTTTGTGCCGCTCATAAGTATCCGTAAAATGGGCGGCGAAGTGGAAGAATGTCGCCGGAATCAAAGTGGCAAACAGCATATATGTGCGAATCAACCGTTCGGCAAGAGCACCGTCCGAAACCATGCACCAGACGGAATAAAAGAGGCTCCAACCCGCGACGGCGATGCCAAAATAAAGGAAGCTGCGGTTCAGCGGATTTTTCTTGTTGCGCAGGAAAATATAGTAAACAAGGAAAATGGCGAAAAGGCTGTTGAAGAATCCCGAAGCGGCAAAGTAATAGCTGATTTTCATGATCGTACACTTTTACGGAATTGTGCCGGGAGAACTTGAGGGGGAAACAGACCCAAGTCCCAAGACCCAGGACCCAAGACCCAAGGCTGGGGAGAGGGGAAAAGCGACACGGCGAAAGGGTGACGCGGAGACGCGGGGGAAGAGACAAGACCCAAGTCTCAAGACCCAAGACGCAAGGCTGGGGAGAGGGGAAAAGCGATACGGCGAAAGGGTGACGCGGAGACGCGGTGGAAGAAACAAGACAAGACCCAAGTCTCAAGACACAAGACTGCGGTGCAACGGCCTGTCATCCTGAGCGGAGTCCCGCAAAAACGGGACGAAGTCGAAGGATCTGTTTGAGATTCCTCGACTCCTTCGCTTCGCTCAGTCGCTCGGAATGACTCGATATTTGTCAACACCACTCTTGAACAATACACCTGTACTATTCACATTTCGTATTGATATTTTAACTACGTCGTTGCGAGCCGCTGGATTTACCCCTTTGTCATCCTGTGCGGAGTCCCGCGTAAGCGAGACGGAGTCGAAGGATCTTGGTCTGAGATTCTTCGCCGTCTTCGCATAGCGAAGCGACTCAGAATGACGGGCAACTACAAGGGGTACCTCGAAAAAGGGGCCGGGCAAAAGGGAAAGCGTTCAGCGTATAGCGTATAGCGGATAGATTGGTACCACGTATCCCGTCACACGTCACCAGTTACAAGGTTTGTGTCTTGGGACTTGAGACTTGGGACTTGGGTCTGCAGCTATCCCTAAAAAACAATAGTTGGCAATTTGGCCGCGGCACTGTAAAATCCCGCATGTATTTCACCCGCTTGGACTTACAGGACTGAGGTGCCTTTCGCGTATATGGAGAAAATGTTTGAGTTAATTGCCAAGAGCGAAAATCTCCCGCCGTTTAGGGTAACCCTCCGTGAGCTTTTGAAGCAAAGCGATGTGAATGAGAAAAAGTCGGGGGAAATTCTTTTGGCTGTTCAGGAAGTTTTGACCAATGTCGTCAGGCATGCCTATCAGGGACAGGCAGGCAAAATCAAAGTTGTTTTCCAGGATTCACACGATCAGATTTCGGTCACCATCCAGGATTTCGGCAGGCCGTTTGATTTGACGCAGGTCCCGGACCCGGAGCTCCCCAAAAAGGACCCCGGGGGGTTGGGCATTTTTTTGATCAAAAAATTGATGGACCAGGTGGAATACACATCTCCCCAGGGGGAAGGCAATTTGCTGCGTCTGGTCAAGTTCAAGAAAAATGCGCCCCAGGTTTCATAATTGGATTCAAAGGAGGAGAGGGAACTCTCATGAAGATTAATCAAAAAAAGCAAAACGAGATTGAGCTTTTCGAACTCGACGGCGAATTGGATTTCCATACGTCGCCCGAGCTGAGGGACAAATTTCAGGAGGTTTTTCAGAAACAGTTGCGCAAGGTGGTCGTCAATTTGAAAAAGGTAAGCTACATTGACAGCTCCGGCCTCGCGACGTTTGTGGAGGCCCTTCAAAAAATTAAACGCTACAACGGGAAGCTGGTCCTGACGGACCTCGTCCCGGCCGTGCGCAGCGTGTTCGAAATTGCCAAGCTGGACAAGGTCTTTTCGCTGGCGAACACGGAAGTCGAAGCCCTGCAGCTGGTCGCGCAGTAATTTTTAACGGTACCAGGTACGCAGGGGTAAAGAGAAAGCGTTCAGCGTATAGCGTGTAGCGGATAGGTTGGCTTACTAAACGCCAAAAGCTCTACGCTAAAATGACGCGATCCTGCGTTTCTTGGTCCCATTTGAATTATCAAGGAGTCGGCCGTGAGGGATTTTTTCGGAAAAATCGGTGAGACCAGCGCGTTTCTTTTTGCCGGTGTCGGACGCCTGTTCGATCTTTTCGCCAGCGTCGTGCGCGTTGTGGTGAGCGCCTTTTATCAGAAAAAGGTGATCAAAAGCGAGCATGTCTTCCATCAAATGGTTTTGATGGGGGTCGATTCGCTGGCGATTATTTGCCTGGTCGGTTCCTCCGTCGGCATGGTGCTGGCGTTGCAAGCAGCTTATCAATTGAAGCTGTTCGGCGCGGTCATTTATACCGGCAGCCTTGTCAGCGTGTCCATGGCCAGGGAACTGGGGCCGTTGATCGCGGCGATCGTCATCACGGGACGCGTGGGCGCCCGTATGGCGGCGGAACTCGGGACGATGACCGTTCAGGAAGAAGTCGACGCACTGACCACGATGGGCCTCAATCCGATCCGGTATTTGGTGGTGCCGCGCTGTATTGCCCTGATGGTCATGCTGCCGTGTCTGACGGTGGTCGCGGACGTGATGGGGATGTTGGGCGGATTTTTGATCGGCACGATCGGCGTTCATATTAATCCTTATTTGTACCTGGCGAAAAATTTCGATGCGCTGGTCCTGAAAGATATTTATACCGGGCTTTCGAAAAGCGGTATCTTTGCGTTGTTGATTGCGCTGGTGAGCTGTCATCAGGGGTTGTCGGTGGAAGGCGGCGCCGAGGGCGTCGGTAAAGCGACGACCCAGGCGGTGGTGATTTCGATTATTCTGATTATCGTCGTCGACTGTCTTGCGACGGCCGTTTTTTATTACGCGATTCCGACTTAACAAGAAAGACTCAAGTCCCAAGACGGGGCAAGGGGCACGAGACAAGGGGCGCGGGGAAAGCGACACGGCGAAAGGGTGACGCGGAGACACGAGGCAACCCTTGTGGTTGCCTGTCATTCTGAGTCGCTTCGCGTATGCGAAGACGACGAAGAATCTCAAACCGAGATCCTTTCCGCCAGAAATCGCGGACGGATCCGCCGCTCAGTTTGGCGGACGGCTGTGCCTCAGGATGACATTCGATGTGGTACGTGATACGTGGTACGTGGTACGTGAAGGAACAAAGGAACTTAAATGAGTTTAAATCCGGAAAATATTGTGGAGATCAAGGGACTGGTCAAACGGTTTGACGACCGGGCCGTGCTGGACGGGATCGATCTGGAAATTCCCGCCGGGAAAACGACCGTGATTATGGGCGGCTCCGGTTGCGGAAAAAGTACGCTGCTCAGGCACATCATCGGCCTCTTGAAACCGACCGAGGGCGAAATCTGGATTGACGGTGAAAATGTCGCCGGCATGAAAGAAAAAGATATGAACCGGGTGCGGCGCAAGTTCGGGATGCTGTTTCAGGGGTCCGCGCTGTTTAACTCGATGACGGTCGGAGACAATGTGGCGCTACCGTTACGCGAACATACGGATTTGCCCAATGAAATCATACGCATTATCGTCAAAGTCAAACTCGAGCTGGTGGGGCTCACCGGTTTCGAAAGTTTCATGCCTTATCAGATTTCCGGCGGTATGAAAAAACGTGTGGCCCTGGCGCGCGCGATTGCCCTGGACCCCAAAATGGTTTTCTACGATGAACCCGGGGCCGGTTTGGACCCGATTACGGCGAGCATGATCGACCAGCTCATCCACGACCTCAGCCGCAAACTCAAAATCACCTCCGTAGTCGTCACGCATGAAATGAAGAGCGCGTTCCGGATCGCGGACAAAGTCGTCATTTTACATAAAGGGAAGGTCCTCGAAGTCGGTACGGCGCATGAAATCCAGAACTCGAAAAACCCGTACGTCCAGCAGTTCATCAAAGGGGAGCCGGAAGGGGCCATTCCTTTTTATCAAACCAGTGACGCGTATCTCAAAGGACTCTTAGAAACTTAAGGAGGATTGATCATGGCTTATTCAGGAACGGAAGTCAAATCAGGCATTCTGATCACCGCGGCCATCGTGCTACTGCTCGTGCTGACGTTTATCGTCGGCGATTTCATGACCGGCACCACCAAACCGTATGAAGTCCGGTTCGGATACATCAACGGGCTGCAGGTCGACGCGCCGGTTTATTTTTCCGGCCATGAAGTGGGCAAAGTGGACAAGATCGAGATCCGCGAAGGCGAAGAGCTTCCGGTCTATTTGAAGATCAGTGTCCGCGATACCATTCAGCTACGCGAGGACACGGAGGCGTTCATCGATACCCTGGGGCTGATGGGCGAAAAATTTCTGGAGCTCTCGCACGGGTCCGTCGACACGCCGGTGCTCAAGCCGGGTGCGCTGATTACCGGGACTGATCCGATTCCGATGTATTTGCTGATTCAGAAGATGAACCTGCTGGCAGACCGTATGGATGAAATGACCGTCGCGCTCAATCCCTTGGTCGAACGGGTGGATACCATGTTTGCGGGGCACGAGGAAGATATTGCCAAGATCATCACTAATTTTTCCATGATCTCATCCAACTTGCGGGATATGACCCAGGATTTGAAGCATCGTCCCTGGCGTTTGGTGCGCAAAGGGTAAGCGGGGCAAGAAGACCCAAGTCCCAAGACGCAAGACACAAGACCGGGGCGAGGGACGAGAAACGCAGCGCAATATAGTATGCAGTAAGCAGTAGGCAATGAACGCGAATTGGTTGACTGCCGTCTGCCGACTGCCTCCTGCCGACTAACAACCGGTACCTGGTACCATTTATATGCCGCCTAAAAAACAAACGGTCTTTCTCCATCCTTATGTGATCGTCCCCGGAATCGCGGTACTCCTTTTTGCCTCCTATTTCTTCAACGTGGTGGATTTCCACGAAACCGATGCCGTCGATTTGCGCTTCCGGCTCCGTCCGTCGATCCAAGTCTCCGATATCGTCATCGTGGGCATCGACGATGCCAGCATTGCCGCCGTCGGGCAGTGGCCGTGGCCGCGCGGCACTCACGCGGTTTTGATTGACGTGCTTTCCCGTTATGCCCCGAAACTGATTTTTTTCGATATCCTCTTCACGGAACCGAGTCCCGATCCTACAGAAGACCAGACCTTGGGGTACGCCATCCAGAAATTCGGCAATGTCCTTCTGCCGTTTTATATCAATTCGGAAAAACCGTTTTCCGCCGTTTTCCCCATCGATCTTTTGCGCAAGGACGCCTGCGGGGTCGGCTTTGTGAATATGGAACCGGAGCGCGACGGTGTTTTTCGCAAATTCCGTCCCCGTGTGCGGGCGGACGGGAAAGATTTCTATCATCCGTCTGTCGTCATCAAATCCCTGTATCGCGGGGACAAACCGGGAAATCCGGCGTGGGTCGACCTCCTGCCGCTGGATCCCAAGGGGTATCTGTGGCTGAATTTTCCGGGCGCGCTCAATTCCTTCAAGGTCGTGTCGTTTGCGCAGGTGATTCGCGCCACGGGCGGCGAGCAAGACGCCGAAATGCGCAAAATCCTCGCCGGAAAAGTCGTGATCGTCGGCGACATGGCCACGGGCACCACGGACATGGTGACCACGCCTTTTTCGCCCGGCGATCCCGGAGTTTTTTTACAGGCCAGCGCGATTCACACACTTTTGTCCGGCCGGTATCTGCGTTCGGCACCGTGGTGGCTGGATGCCGTCATCCTTTTGATTTTATCGCTCTGGACGGTCTGGATGACGCGGGCGAGCACTCCGTCCCGGGGACTCATCATTCTTTTGGCGACGTCGCTTGTCTATGCGCTGGGAAACATTCTGGCCTTTTGTTTTTTGGGACTGATTTTTCTGCTTTTCGTGCCGTTGGTCATGATGATCTTCGGATACGGCGTGACCTTGTTCATGAAATATCTCGAAGTGCGTTTGCAGGGGGAACTCATCAAACGCGAGCTCCAGACTGCCGCTCGTATTCAGGAAAATTTCCTGCCGCAGACCATGCCCGAAAAGGAAGGCGTCGATGTCGCTTTCCAGTGCCATTTTGCCAAGCAGGTGGGTGGGGATTTGTACGATTGGGTCGATTTGGGGCAGGGGCGTTTGGGGATTTGTCTGGGCGACGTGTCGGGCAAAGGCGTGCCGGCGGCCCTTTATATGGCCCGGGTGGTCAGCGAGTTCAGACGCGAAAATAAATCCGTGCTTGAGCCCGGGAATGTCAATGAGATCATCAATACGATTCTCGCGCGCACCGGTCCTTCGGGAATGTTTCTGACGCTGCATTATGCCGTGATCGACACCCCGCAGCGCAAGGTCCGGTTTTCCAGCGCGGGACAGGACCCGATGGTCTTTTACAGTGCCCGGCAGAAAAAGGCCGAATTAAAACCGGAGGCCCAGGGGACGCCGCTCGGACTTTTTGAAGAGTCCGTTTACGAGACGGCGGAGTTTTCCTACGAACCCGGCGATCTTTTTGTGGTCGTCAGCGACGGCGTGAAGGAAATGCGAAATCCCAAGGGTGAAGAGTTCGGCATGGAACGTGTACGGGCCTTCCTCGAAAAATACGCGCCCCAGGCATCCAACGCTCAAGACGTTATTCAGCATTTGAGCGAGGCAGGGAAGGCGTTTCAAAAAGGTGTTTTGCCGCACGACGATTGCACGATCGTCTGCGTGCGGTTCGTGTAAGGCGTTCATCCGATTCGTGCGCTGCGGGGTCCTGTCTCGCCTCCGCTAGCGGGTCCCTGCCTGTCGGCCACTAGCGTTGCATTAAAATTATTGTCTATAACTTATTTCAACAGCTTGAGATAAAACTCAAGCGTGTCGTTTTTTGTTTTGAGAGAAACAATCAACCCCTAAGGAG
>JAQTOZ010000083.1 GCA_028713205.1 Candidatus Omnitrophota bacterium | reverse complement strand
CCGGCTCGGCAACGAAATGGGGACACTCTCGGGCGGCCAACGGCAGGCCTTAACGCTTTTGATGGCGGCGTGGGGCAATCCGCAGCTCCTCCTTCTCGACGAACACACGGCAGCGCTTGATCCGAAAACCGCGGAGCAGGTGATACGCCTGACGCGGGAAGTGATCCACCGCGCAAAGCTCACGACGATCATGGTTACGCATTCCATGCAGCAGGCCGTCAATCTCGGCGATCGCCTTATTATGATGCATAAGGGCCGGATTATTTATGACGTGTCCGGGCCGGAAAAATCCCGTTTGCGTATGGACGATTTGATGAAACGATTTGATGAAGTCCGGCGTTCGGACCAGCTGGATGTAAGCGCCGCCGAATGGCTGCGCGCCGTTTACGTTTAGTTTTGCGGCTATGGCGGCAGGACGG
Source organism: Candidatus Omnitrophota bacterium (assembly GCA_028713205.1). Lineage (GTDB taxonomy): Bacteria > Omnitrophota > Omnitrophia > Omnitrophales > Aquincolibacteriaceae > JAQTOZ01. The sequence continues at coordinate 11,939 of JAQTOZ010000083.1, read as the reverse complement.
GGCGGCAAAGACAGGAAAAAGGAGAATAGCATGTCCAAGAAGCATAAATCCACAATCGGGACTTATCTGATCAAACGTCTTGAGCAGGCGGGGCTGAAACATATTTTTGGTGTTCCCGGCGATTATGTCCTCGAATTTTTCCGGTACCTGGAAGAAAGCAGGTTGAAGGTCGTTTGTAATTGCAACGAACTCAACGCCGGCTATGCGGCGGATGCCTATGCCCGCATGAACGGTATCTCGGCCGTTTGTGTGACCTACGGTGTCGGGGGCTACAGTCTTTTCAACGCGGTGGTCGGCGCCTTTGCCGAACGCATTCCCATGGTCGTCATCAGCGGCGCGCCGCGTGTTTTTGAAAGGTCCCATCATCATCTCTTGCATCACACCACCGGCGACATCAATCTTCAATATAACATGTACGAAAAGATCACGGTTTCATCCTGCGTACTCGTCAATCCGGAGCAGGCGCCGGAACAAATCGATAAAACGATCGCGGCCTGCCTGAAATTCAAGCGGCCGGTTTATATCGAAATCCCGATCGATGTGATTTCCATGCCCTGCCCGAAACCCGGCCCGTTTTCGGTCGATACGACCATCACGAGCGACAAAGCCTGCCTGGATGAAGCCGTTTCCGAGACTTTGGCATTATTGGAGCAAGCCAAACGCCCAGTAGCCCTGGTCGGGGTCGAATCGCACCGGTTGGGCATCCGCCGCCAATTGCAGGAACTTGTGGAGCATACGGGCTATCCCTTTGCTTCGGGTTTGCTGGGGCGCACGGTGATCCCGGAAGAGCATCCGCAATTCGTCGGTGTTTACGGCGGTTACGCCAGCTGGGAAAGCGCGCGCAAGGCCGTTCAGGAAGCGGACATTATTTTGTGCCTCGGGACGATTATGACGGACATTCAGATCGGCGGCAGCAAGGCCCTCTTGGATCCCGGACGCATGATCGTGGCCAATTCCGACAAGGTCCGCATCAAGCACCATATTTATAATCATGTCGGCCTCAAGGATTTCATGGTGAGCTTGAAAAGCCGCATGAAGAAACACAAACCGGTCAAAATATCGCCTTCTCATTGCGCGGCCGGGATGACGGACGGAGATTACCGGCCCCGTCCCGGGCACAAGATCACGGTCAAACGCTTTTATCAAAGGATGAACCGTTTTATCGATCAGCATTCCCTCGTGATCGGCGAATCCGGCGATTCCATTTTTAACGTGGCCACGCTGTCTCTGCCCAAGGGCGTTTCCTGTATCGGTCAGGCCTTTTATCTCTCCATCGGTTTTGCCACGCCGGCCGCACTCGGTGCCGCTTTGGCTGCGCCAAAGTCGCGGGTCGTCGCTTTTATCGGCGACGGCGCGTTTCAGATGACCGCGCAGGAAGTGTCGACGATTATCCGGGAGAAACTGAATCCCATCATCTTTTTGATGAATAACGACGGCTACACCATCGAACGCGTCATGGTCGACGGCGCGTTCAACGATCTTCAGGGCTGGAAATATTCCAAACTACCGTCCGTGTTCGGCGGCGGCTGGGGATGCGCGGTCAAAACGGAAGGCGACCTCGAGGCGGCCTTGAAACGAGCGGCTGACCGTCCGGCCGAATTTGCGCTGATCGAAGTGATTCTGGACCGCATGGATTGCGCCGAGGCTACGCGCATGTACGGCGCGAAATACAAAGCTGCGAACATATCGGCAAGAAAGTGACCATCAGGATTAGTTGTATGTCATTGCCAGAGGCCTTCCATCGCCGCCTGTGGCGGGGTCCCGTCCGAGGACAGGATAGGCGGGATGACGAATCAATCTGTAAGACAAATTCGAACGATATGTATAGCAAGAAATTAAAGAGCTTGATTTGAGTTTGAAGGGGGTATCACATGCTATTTTCACGCTACTAATCGTGCGATTTTTTGGTTATACTCTTACCACACTTTCAGCTGGGAGTGGCAAACGCTTTTGGAACAAATTAAGAATTACGAACCTGAGCTGAAAAATAAGGGTTCCATAAGTTATTTTGTGCAAATAGGTTACGCTTGTGTGTCCATCCTTGTGTTTTGACGCAAGGATAGATGCGTCACGGTTCAAGTAAAACCGTGTACGCGGTTTGTGCAATATCGTCTTGAATGTTTTTTTGCGCCTGTAGCTTTCCCGCAAAGCGTAGGCGAAACCGCTGCGTTGTTTGGCGGACGATGAGAAGGGATACTAAGTTTATACTGAGGACGAAGATGGGGATAAGCTATGCTACAGCTAATTTGCTGATTAAGGCGAAAAATAATCATATTTGCTTCGATAACATACTTACAATTGGGCGGTTAGATTTAAATATCGAGACATGCGACATAAAACATTTGGGCAAATATGCAGGGGGCTCTGACAAATTAGGTAAGAATATTCTTTCTTCTCTGAAAGATGCGAATATTTTTTTAAAAATATTTCTTGGTGCAAAAAGCATTCAATCGCTCGATTATTCTGATTATGAAGGCGCCGATATCATTCACGACATGAATTGGCCTATCGATTCACGGTATGATGAAAATTTTGACGTTGTGATCGATGGCGGATCTCTTGAACATATCTTTAATTTTCCAATTGCGATTGCAAATTGCATGAGAATGCTCAAGAAAGGAGGAAGTATTTTTACAATTAATCCAGCCAGCAATCATCTTGGGCATGGCTTCTATCAATTTAGTCCGGAATTGTTCTTTAGGATTTTTCAGCCGCTGAACGGATTTAAAATTCAAGATGTTATTTTAGCAGAACATCCATTCCCGGGATTTGAACTCAGCCCTAGGATTGAGTGCTACTCTGTCTCGGATCCCGCGGTTCTAAAAAGCAGAGTTGGTTTAGTATCAAAACACCCCGTCTCCATAATGGTGCACGCTGTAAGAACCGACCTAGTCCCTCTCTTTTCGGTTTATCCTATCCAGTCTGATTATCAAATGATTTATCATGCCAAACATAGGAATGAGTCAAAGCAGAATAGGAGTTCTTTTATTAAAACTTTCTTCAAATTGCTTATAAAAACAATTTCGAGATATATTCCGGTACGATTCAGAAACAACCTTAAAGGGAAAAGACAGTTATTAAATTATTCTTTTTCAAATAGGCAATTCTATAAGAAGTGGGATTTGCTATAGTACTAAAGATCCCCTTCTCATCTACAAATCATGGTGGGCAAGCAAAAGTTCAGGGGATGACTCAAACCCCGGAAATTTGGAGGGGGATGGCAGACTCTGGATTGCTCGGAGGCCGTGCGCATGTACGGCGCGAAATACAAAGCTACGAACATATCGGCAAGAAAGTGACCATCAGGATTAGTTGTATGTCATTGCCAGAGGCCTTCCATCGCCGCCTGTGGCGGGGTCCCGTCCGAGGACAGGATAGGCGGGATGACGAATCAATCTATGTGCTGAAAAAGATCGTGCCTATTTTAAACTTATGGGACCGCCCCTTGAAAAGGAATCCTAAATGAGACGGTGTTGGCCGCTTGCAAACGATGATCGCCGTATGATCGATTATCATGACAAGGAATGGGGGAGGCCTGTTCATGACGACCGGAAGCATTTTGAATATCTGTTGTTAGACGCCTTTCAGGCCGGCCTAAGCTGGCGCACCATTCTCAATAAAAGAGAAAATTTCAAGAAGGCCTTCAGTCGTTTTAATCCGGAAGCCGTGGCTCGGTATGACGAGCGGAAAATCAAAAAGCTCTTGAGTGATGCCGGAATCATCCGGAACCGTTTGAAAATCAGCGGCGCTGTCCGAAACGCGAAAGCTTTTTTGAAGATTCAGAGTGAATTTGGCAGTTTTGACAAATATATCTGGCAATTTACGAATGACAGAACGATCCCAAATAAATGGCGCCATATCAAAGAACTTCCTGCCAAAACAAAAGAATCCGATGCCATGAGCCGCGATTTAAAAAAGCGGGGTTTTACATTTGTCGGTTCCACGATTTGCTATGCCTACATGCAGGCCGCGGGGCTGGTGAATGATCATTTGATCGGCTGCCCTCGTCACGGACGATCACAAAAGAATTAGTGTCTGTCCTTCAAAGGGTCATTTGTCGCCCGAGCACAAGAGCCGTGCCGTAGCCCTGTTAGCCCGTAAAATGGACACTTTTTGGACACTTGGGTAAAATCCCGATTCTGGGCTGAAAGTCTGGAAATTCTAAATCGTTCTGGTACAATACGCTAAATTTCATGCGCCCGTCCCGCCCAAGACATGCGGGACTGCGAGACAACAGGGAGTGGAGCTAATCCTCTTCCCGACTGAATGACCGAAGGTTTTGAAATATTACCGTATGTGCGCCCGTAGCTTTCGCCACAAAGCGTTGGCGAATCCGTTGCGTTGTTTGGCGGACAATTGGAACTATCCAATTTCGCTACAGACGCTGCTTTTCGATTGATATGTTTTATAAGTTATCAGCGCCCGTAGCTCAATTGGATAGAGCATCTGACTACGGATCAGAAGGTTGCAGGTTCGACTCCTGCCGGGCGCGAATATAAAAAAGCAGCTCAACAAAAATAGGGCTGAGCTGCTTTATTATATTTTAGAGCGGGAGTCGAAGGGAGCGGCCGAACAGATGGGATGGAGCACCGACAGGTGCGACTTACAATGAGGCCGCGGCTGACCTACCGGAACCCCGAATAGACTTAATTTGCGATGTGCAAATTAAGGATATGGTTTTCGGGGTGGAGGAGTCGACTCTCCGCCACACATCGTTGGCGGACAAGCTGCCAGGCGCGTTCTTTAAATTTCATTCATCATTCTGCAGTTGAAAGCGGCCCTTCAATGTAACTAAGCTAAGGTCCCCCTTCCGGAAGTACAGGGCTTAATCAGTATTCTTCCGACTTCCTTCCTGCTTCATTTAGTCCTTAACTGTTGACGGATACGATGCTTATCGATAATTATAGCGATTATATTTACATTAATATTGACACATGTAAATTAAATCTATATACTTTACATATACAAAGGGAAATGTAAAGTTATGCCGAACATCAAATTCAATGCCGGGAGCTTTAAACAACAGTATCAATACAAGAGTTTTATTCCTTCTTTGATCCCCCTCGATTTCACATGGGAAGACAAAAGAATCGATCTCCTTTTGGAAGAGGCGAATCGCAACCTGGGGGAGTTGAACGCTTTTTCTCTTCTGGTCCCGGACGTCGATTTTTTTATCAGGATGCATATTATCAAAGAAGCGACGGCTTCAAGCAGAATCGAAGGGACGAAAACGAAAATCGACGAAGCGATTTTGCCCGAGGAGGAAATCAACCCCGAAAAGAAAGACGACTGGAAAGAAGTTCAAAACTATACCCGCGCGATGAATTTTGCCATTGAGGAGCTTGCGCGACTGCCCCTCTCGATGCGTCTCTTGAGGGAGACGCATCAGATTTTGTTATCGGAAGTTCGGGGACGCCACCGGAACCCGGGGGAGATCAGAAAAAGCCAAAATTGGATCGGCGGCTCGAGTTTGCAAGACGCTTATTTCATCCCGCCGCATCATGACGATTTGCCGGAGCTTCTCAGCAATCTCGAAAAGTTTTGGCACTACAAGGATTTGGACATGCCGCACTTGATACGAATCGCAATCAGCCATTATCAATTTGAGACGATCCACCCTTTTCTTGACGGGAATGGCCGGTTGGGGCGTCTCCTGATAACGCTGTATTTGGTTGCGGAAGATATTTTAAAAAAGCCGACGCTCTATTTATCCGATTTTTTCGAAAGGAATAAAGGCGCTTATTATGATTCGCTTCAGCTCGTAAGAACAACGCACAATCTCGAACAATGGCTCAAGTTTTTTCTCGTCGGTGTCCGGGATACCGCTCAGAAAGGTAAAGACACCTTCCAAAAAATCATTGCGCTCCGTCATCAAACCGAAGAGAAGATCATGACGCTGGGTAAAAAGACTAAGGTTGCGCAGAGACTTCTCAAGGAATTGTTTTCGCAGCCCATCTTAACGGTCAACCAGGCCAAGCAAAAATTGGGGATCGGCACCCATCAATCGGCAAATGCCCTGATCAAAGATTTTCAGCGCTTGGAGATCCTCGAGGAAATTACAAGCTATAAACGGAACCGGCTTTTTATGTTCAAAGAATACATGGCGCTCTTTTAGATTTGATTAATATGCGAAAGCGCCTTTGCCAGTCATACAAGGTTTAATCCGGATTCATAAATATGAGCCCTGCATATTTGGAAGGACACCGCGTCCTTGCCGTATACCGGCCTTCGTGTCCTGCTAAACGAAAAATTGACAGAATCTTTTTAAGCGATAAACTACATCCCGATCATGCCCGAACCGATTTCCATACACGATCATTTCATGAAAGAAGCGCTGAAGCAGGCCAAGATTGCTTTGGTCAAAGGCGAAGTCCCGGTCGGAGCAGTGGTAGTTTATAAAAACCGGATTGTCGGGCGCGGATTCAATCAAATGGAAATGTTGCGTGACCCGACGGCGCATGCGGAAATGATCGCGATGACGCAGGCTTCCGAGACGATTGCGGAAGGCGAGCAAAATCATCGTGGGTCTTTGGAAGGGGCGTCGCTTTACGTGACGCTGGAGCCGTGTCCGATGTGCGCGGGTGCGCTTGTGCTGACAAAATGTAAAAACTTGATTTTCGGAGCGCTCGATTCCAAAATGGGCGCGTCGCAAAGCCTTTACCACATCACACAGGATGACCGGCTGAATCACCGGTTGAGCGTTACCGGCGGTGTGATGGCAACGGAATCGAGAATTTTGTTACAGGAATTTTTCCGGGGATTGAGGAAAGAAAAAAGATAGCGTTTAGCGTCGAACGTATAGCGGATAGAAAGGCTTTTTACTATATGCTAAACGCTACCCGCTGAACGCTGAGTTTAGTCGTCGCGGAGAGGTCGCATAGCCTGGTCGAGTGCGCTCGCTTGGAAAGCGAGTAGACCGCAAGGTCTCAAGGGTTCCCCGCCACAAAGCATTGGCGGGTCCGTCGAAACTGCGCTTGAGATGCTTTGTGGACGGGTCCGCTGCGCAGTTTGGCGGAGAATCCCGGTAAGAAAATTTGTTGAGCTATAATTTAAATTTATCGCGGAGAGGTCGCATAGCCTGGTCGAGTGCGCTCGCTTGGAAAGCGAGTAGACCGCAAGGTCTCAAGGGTTCGAATCCCTTCCTCTCCGCCATTTTTCTCATAAAAATGGCGGTATCACCACGGTCCAAGGTAGACCGTGTGTGATGCGGTTGATGTCGTGAATTTGGAGAACGTATTTTTCAAAGGGGGTTTTATGTTTCAAATGGTGGAAGTGGTCGGAATTTCGCCGGATGGTTTTAGTGAAGCTGTGAAAAACGCCGTGGATCAGGTGATCAAGTCGGGCGGGAAACCTCATTTTTTCGAAGTGGTCGAACAGCGGGGTTCCATCCGCGACGGTCAGCTAAAAGAATATCAGGCCATCGTCAAGGTTGCTGTCGAGGCTTCCTAAAATTCTGCGGACAAAAAATTCCCTATGCTTCCCGCAATTTCCGTAAATCATCTGACTAAGTTTTACCGCCGGTTCAAGGCGCTTGAAGATGTTTCCTTGGCGGTCGAACCGGGCGAGTTCTTCGGTTTTCTGGGACCCAACGGCGCCGGGAAAACGACTACGATTAATGTCGTAACGGGACTTGCGAATTATCAATCGGGCGAAGTCCGTGTTTTTGGCCACGATGTGACACGGGAGTATCGGCTGACACGCGCCGCGATCGGACTTGTGCCGCAGGAATTCAATTTCGATCCTTTTCTTTCGGTTGAACAAATCCTTGTTTTCGAAGCCGGCTATTTCGGAATTCCGTCGCGCGAAGCAAAGATGCGCGCCGGCGAACTTCTGGAATTTTTCAGTCTTGCTTCGAAGAGGACGGAAGGCTACAAAAAGCTTTCGGGAGGCATGAAACGCCGGTTGCTCATCGCCCGCGCACTGATGCACCGGCCCAAAATTCTGATTTTGGACGAGCCCACCGCCGGGGTCGATCTGGAGCTTCGTTATCTTTTGTGGGATTTTCTGAAAAAGTTGAACCGGGAGGGGACTACGATTTTGCTTACCACGCATTATATTGAAGAAGCGGAACGCCTGTGCGGACGGATCGGCGTGATCCATCAGGGGAAAATCGTGGCGGTAGATTCCACGGCGGCCCTGATCCGTAAAATGGGCGGAGACCGAATGGAATTCTATTTGAAGAACGACGTCACGAAAGTTTTTGCCGGGGTTTCATCCGTGCCGTTTACCGTTGAAAGTAGCGGACGGAAAATCAGTTTCAAGGCCGGGGAAGGCGCCATTCCTGCCGTGCTCAAGATTTTGCAGGGCCACGGCGTGGAGGTGGAGCAAATCGATGTGCGCCGGCCGACTTTGGAAGATGCATTCTTAAAACTCATCGGCAAGAAAGGAGATGGCGGCGCATGAAGTCCTGGATAGGTTTCCGGAGTCTTGTCTGGCGCGAGATTGTGAGGTTTTTATCGGTCTTTTCCCAGACGATTTTCCCGCCGGTGGTTTCGAGCTTCCTTTATATATTCATCTTCGGTTTTTCCCTGGGCGGGCACATCGAGCAAGTCCAGGGCGTTTCCTATCTCTCTTTTTTGATTCCGGGACTCATCATGATGTATGCCATTGACGGCTCCTACGCGAACACCTCCGGCTCTCTTTTCATTTCCCGCTGGGCGAATAACATCGAGGAACTCCTGGTAACGCCGCTTTCTTACGTTGAAATGGTTTTCGCCATGTTGATCGGAGGGCTGACGCGTTGCCTCGTGACGACCGCGGGTGTTTACCTGGTGTCCTTGATCTTTGTCCGTTTTCCCGTCGCGCACCCGTTCGAGGTTCTATACTTCCTGGTCTTCGTCTCCCTGACGTTTTCTTCGATCGGATTGATCGTGGCCCTGTTTGCGGAAGAGTTTGAACATCTGTCGATTATCACTACGTTTGTGATCACGCCGCTGGTGTTTTTCGGCGGGGTTTTTCACTCCATTTCGATGGTTCCGGATGCGCTCAAGTGGCTGACATCGTTTAATCCGATGTTTTATATGGTCAACGGCCTGCGCCACGGGATGCTGGGGATTTCCGACGTGCCGGTCTTTCCGTGCATGGGACTTGTGTTTTTGATGTGTTTTGCCGTATTCTTAACGACAGTTTATTTATTCCGGATCGGGTTTAAGCTGAGGAAATGACATGCTGACGACATTTTTTTATCAACGCGGGAAACCGCTCGAGACCAATCTTACGCGGGCGCAGATGCTTGCGGCCATGAACGACAAAGAAGCTTTCTTATGGGCGGATTTTGAGGACCCGAATGAATTTGAAAGCGATGCCCTCGTCGAAATTTTCAATTTTCATCCGCTGGCGGTGGAGGACTGCATCTCGGACATTTCCCAGCCCAAAGTGGATGATTATGAAGAATATCTTTTCCTGGTGATGCACGGAGTGCGCATGAGCCCCCAAGGGGAATTGGTCACGGTCGAGCTGGACATCTTTCTCGGGAAGAATTATGTCGTCACTTTTCACAAAGAGACCTTGAAAAGCATTGAGAAAACACGCGATACGGTTTTGCGGAAGACCGAGGGCGTAATGGGACGCGGTCCGGACATGATGGTCCACACCATTCTCGATCAGCTCGTGGATTACTACCTGCCGATGCTCGATCAGTACGATGACAAAATGGACGGCCTGGAAGAAGCGATATTCAACAATCCGCCGCGGGATTATCTTGCCACGGTTTTGCAGGTCAAACGCGACGTAATCCACCTCAGGCGTATTCTTTCCCCGCAGCGGGAAACGATCAACTTTTTGACGCGCAATCAGACCCATTTTATCCGTCCCAAGAACCTGATTTATTTTCGCGATATTTACGATCACTTGTTCCGGATCTACGGCATCGTGGAAGGCTATCAGGAAATGATTACAGGCATTCTTCAGGCCTACTTTTCCTATTCGTCCAACCGGCTCAATGAAGTCATCAAGCGCTTGACGGTGCTCGCCACGTTGACCATGCCCGCCGTCACGATCGCCAGTATTTACGGCATGAATTTCAAGAATATGCCGGAACTTGAATGGATGTATGGATATTATTTGTCCTGGGGTTCCATCATTTTCGTGACGGGTGTGATGCTGATCTGGATGAAGTTCAAGAAATGGATTTAAAGCTCACCCTCTACGGTTTGGACCTTGAAGAAGCCGAAACATTCGCAAAAGCCGGGAAGGTCCCCGCCTATCGCGGCCGGCAGCTGTTGGAATGGCTGTACAAAAAACACATCGCGTCGCTGGAAGAGGCCGTCAATCTCCCGCGCGAATTCCGGGATAGTCTTAGCGCCCATTATGATCTTGCCGGCCTGAGTTTTGATGAGGCCGGTCGGCTGACGGGCCTTGAATCCACAAAATTTCTTTTCAAGACCCGCGACGGCCATTTGCTTGAAAGCGTATTGATCGTCCAGAAGGACCGCAAAACCGTTTGTGTCTCGACCCAACTGGGCTGCAAAATCGGATGTCCCTTCTGCGCAAGCGGCCAGGGGAAGTTTATTCGCAATCTCACAGCCGGCGAAATTATCGAGCAGGTGGTTTGGATTGAAAAGCAAATCAAAGTCCGGGTGACCAACGTTGTTTTTATGGGCATGGGCGAACCCCTGGACAATTTCGAAGCGACGATGAAGACGCTTAAAATCCTCCAGGCCGTTTGGGGGCTTGAAATCGGCGCGCGGCACATCACGGTTTCGACCGCGGGCCTAACGCCCAAAATTGTGGAATTCGTCAGCCGGAGCGAGGGCCGCGTGCGCCTGTCGATCTCGCTTCACAGCAGCAATGACGAAACCAGGAACGAGCTTGTTCCCATCAATAGGAAATATTCGCTCAAAGAATTGATGGAGACCCTCAAAAAAATCCACCGCGACTTAAAGCGCGAGATCACGTTTGAGTACACACTGATTCCCGGGGTGAACGATTCAAACAAAGAAGCCGCGGGATTGGTGCGGCTGGCCAAGACCCTGGACACGAAAGTCAATCTCATCCCCTGCAATCCAATCCGCGAAAGCCAATTCAAATCGCCGACGCCGGAAATTATGGAGCATTTCCGTTCGGTTTTGCTGAAGCAAGGCATTCGCGCCACCATCCGGCAGACGGCCGGCCGTGATATCCGCGCCGCATGCGGGCAGCTTCGATTGGACAAGTTGCAATAGATTTTGGACGGGCAAAAAAGAAGATCCCGCACGATTTTTCTCAAAAACGATGAGTGCGCTAGCCTTATGATCAATGATCGAGACGGATAAAAATAAGGCAGAACGGTGCCGATCATGAAAGAGCCGTAGGCTCTTTACTCAATCATTAACAATGAATAAACGATATTCCTTATGCACAGAAACAGTATGTCGTGGTAAATTAACGTACGTGAGCCCATTGACACTCGATATGCTTAGAAGGAAGAGGGTCTTATGAAGGGAAAGAAGATTCCTGTCCTCGGACTTGGAACTGGCGGTCATGCAAAGGTCGTCGTGGAAGCTATTCAGGCGGCAGGCGGATATCGCATTGTTGGTATGCTGGATCCTAAGAAAGAACTTTGGAACACATATTTCTTAGGGGCGCCGGTTTTAGGAGGCGATGAACTTCTAACCGAGCTCTATCAAAAAAAATTACGGCATGTTTTTATTGGAATGGGTTCGTCTCTCGATCTTACCGTCCGGAAGAAAATCTACGATAAAGCCATTCAGCATGGTTTTCAAGTCATTGCCGTGATTCATCCAAAGGCGATTATTTCTTCCTCATGCCATATGAAGCAAGCCCCTTCCATTATGGCAGCCGCCGTTCTTGATCCGGGTGTTTGCTTAGGGGTGAATGTCCTTGTGAATGTCGGTTCGTATATCGGTCACGATTCTGTGATCGGTGACCATGTCCACGTTGCCCCTCACGTGGCATTGGGAAGCGCTGTTTGCATTGGAGATTGTTCTTTCATAGGACTC
>JAQTOZ010000082.1 GCA_028713205.1 Candidatus Omnitrophota bacterium | reverse complement strand
CTGAGCATCCCCGAACGAAACAGTTCAAATTCTTTCGCACGTCCCGTTGTGAAGGAAGTAATCGCCGCGAGTTGCCGGTCAACTTTTCCGGGATGGCAAACGATTTCGCTCGTCCCCTCGGGTAAATTCATTAAGATATTTTCCAATGTTTCGCGCCGCCAATACCCCGCCGGACTCAGGTTTCCAAAAATAAAATCGGTTGTGGAAATCTTTCCCGGGCCGGCCCCGCTCATCCGCGACACCCGGCAACGCCGTACCGGCAATCGATACTGTTTGGCGATCGCAGCAATCACTTTAAAAAAAAGCGGATGATCGTGCAATTGATGATGCGTGTCAAGATGTGTCGGCAATCTCCCGAAGAGTTGCTTAAACCGCTTAATCTGACTTTGATATTCCGCATCCAATTCTCCGGCCTTGGGACATTTCAAGAGTTGCCTCGGATAGCCTTTGAATTGCCCGTTGTCCTGCAAAAGCGATCGCACCTTCGCCGGCACCGATACCGGATCACCCAATGTCACATTCAAATGAATCCCGACGCCAAGCCGCTTGCGCTTTTGAACAGCCTTCACTGTTTTCTCACAGCTCATACGATTCACAAGCCACGACGTGCTCGTCACAATCCCATCGTCGTGACAAGCAAGGATCGCTTCGGTAACGCCCTGCGTCAGATTCGCGTCATCGGCATTGACAATCAAGGTCCGTTTCATGATCAAGGTTGCCCAAGGTTACAAGAGGTTACGTAAAGTTACATGAGGTTGCCGTAACATTGCGTAACCTGCGGGAACCTTTTGTAACCTCATGTAACCCGAATTTCTCAAGGCATCACAATCAGCACCACCGCGATCGCCTGATCCCTTTCATGCGCCATCGAAAGTTCAATCTGGGCATTCCGCGGCAATTGAAACCGCTGATACATGATGTCCTTCAAAAAAATAAACGGCTTTCCGGTAGGGTATCGCCGGACTTCAATCTCGCGGAAACGATAGCGATCTTTGCGTTTGACCTCAACAGCCTTCATCAAAGCTTCTTTGGCCGCAAACCGGGCCGCATAATGTTCATACTTCATGCGCTTTGATTCGCAGTAGGCACGCTCGTCGGCCGTAAAAATGCGCTGGATGAACCGCTCACCGCGGCGCTCGATGGCCTCGCGCATGCGGCGAACATTGGTGATATCTATTCCCTGACGAATATCCACAGTGTCTCGAACAATCAGAAACCGACCATCCAAATAACGGCCAGAAGCACGAAGAGGAGGGACACGATATAAAAGTTATTAAAGCGCCAAAAATCAACGACATGAGCCCATAAGGATTTGCCGGTTGCCGGCAAACGGTTTTTGCGCGGGCGAATCTCGAACCGGAGGGTTTCCACCTCCTCTTTGCGAAAACGCAAATAGGTCCCTCCGATTTTATAGGCATGCAGCTTGCCTTCCTGAATATATTTCTCAAGTTCCTTTTGCTCGGCATCCAGAAACTGCTTCACTTCTTCGATCGTGAGCATGGTATTCATAAGTGACGACCTCGACAAACCCATCATTTTCTAACCCGAAAAAGCATTTTGTTCGAAGACTACCGCTAAAACGGCACTCGGCATTTCTGACACAATCATTCGTTGCCAGCACAAAACAGAAACGGCCGAACCGTTCAAGACAATCTGACAATCACAAATTTGTTATCGAAAATTAGACGCGAATATTTTCTTCCTGAATCCAGCGGTCGATGGACGACTTCGAAAAAACCCATTCGCCGTTTTCAAACCGGGCCGGGATTCTCTGCTTTTTTGCCCATTCTTCCACCACACCGGTTTCAACTTCCAAATATTGCGACACGTCCTTCAGGGTCAACAGCACATCTTCGCTTCCGCCCTGCGGTCCCGCATTCATCATCGAGAGTTGCCCTTCCATCACAGCACCTTCCGTCACACTCAAACGAGGCGTGACAATGTTACCGTGTATCACTGCCGGGGCAATCACCGATAGGCTTACGGCGGCATTGATATCGCCGTCAACCTTGCCGGCCACAATAATCCGATCTCCCTGAATCCCTGCCTTGACTTTCGCGTTTTCACCGATGGTGAGATTCCCGCGCGTGATCAGTTTCCCTTCAAAACTGCCATTGATACGAAGATTCACGGGATCCTTAAAAGTAATCGTCCCCTGCATACTTGCATCAACATCAAGAATTTTCTCTTCTGTGTCATCAGACTTTTTTTTCACCATAAAGGGCTCTCCTTTTTCGGGTTAGTCGTGGTGATAAATTAACATATTCTTGATACTCAAGCAACTTTTATGGCAGTTTTTTAAGCCGACAGAGCGATCGCAAGCCCTGCCTGAAATCTGCGGAGCTCACTTCGGAGGAATTCTCCAACCACGCGGTAATAACCCTGGGAATCATCCATGCCGGGCACAGGTAATGAAGGATCCGTAATCGCCCGCAAATAAGCGGCCCATATCTCGCTTTCATCTTGCATCAGGACATTTTTCAGCTTCTCAGCAGAAACCTTAGAGAGACCTTCCAAAAGCAACTCCGGCTGATTGGACACGTTGACATTGCGCCGGTTCGCATCATCGCCGTAGATGGAGAAGGCATCTTGCAACGACGCATCCGTTACAACAATACCGAGTTTTCGGAAAACGGCCAACCGATCGTCGCCAAGATCATCGGCCCCATAAATAATGATCTTCTGAGCCCCCCGTCCCAAGACCGAGGCCAACGCAACCAATCCCATCCTTACCGGATTTTGTTCGTCAATCACTTCCGTATAGCCGAAAAACATTGTGGCAGGAATATCCTTTGTTGACTGAATCAATCCATAAAGATCTAATGACCTTGATGATGCGGACAATCCCCTTAACTCGGAGCGCGCGGATTCGAACGTTTTGGCAACATCCGTTTCTAAAGATGTCCCTCCTTCCGCATCATTCACCCGACGCGTTTCCGAACGGTTGGGCTCTTTCAACGCAAAATCGATTCCGTTGTAAATGACTTCGGATCGCTCTTGCGGAACCTGAAACACCGTGTGGCCGTCATCATCCACCGCATGGCTTACCGACACGATACGGTCGGCGTGCTCCCGGTAAAACCGTACAAAGTACACAAAAAACTGCTCCGCGATTCGACACGTCAAAGGACCCAGACGCGAATCTTTGCGTATTTTTTCAAAATGCGACCGCTCCCCCCGGCTATGCTGGACAAATACCATGGCCTTCGGAATTTCACGTCGACCACTCTCGGAATAATACTTGGACAAGACCCCCAACATTCCGAAAGGATGCGGACTATCAATCATCATCACATCGCCGTCCTCGACCGGCGTCAGTTGCAGAAAGTCGAAATACTTACGGCCGAAAAAGGCATGATCACGAAAGGCTTCCCACTCTTCCGGCGTCACCGATTCCACCCATCCCGGGACCAATTCGCGGAACAAGTCATACCCCAATCGTTCTACGATGTCACGGAAATCATATTTCCGGAAAATCAAATTGGCTTCGTGCAATATTTCGATATCATCCAGGGTTGTTTGACCGGTCCGAAAACGATCTGAGAATGGCCCCTCGGCCGGCATGTTCAAAATACGCGCCATCAACCTCTTCATCACGGGCCTGATGACTTCCCGAAGCGTTCGCTCATCCGGAATAAGCTTTGGGGTAGAAAAAACCGCCGCCGGAATGCTGGTCAAGGACAGGCTGTCAGCAATCGCGCGATTTCCTTCAGACATCCCGGGACGCGCGGGCTCAAGACTGGTCATCCGGATGGCAGACGGTCCCGTTAGACCGGAATGCTGCGGCTCAGACCACCGCAACAGCGGCGAGAGTAAATTCCTGGCCCATTGTGCAACTCCCCCATCTTCATAAGGAAACAACCCGGGTGAAATATAGTGAAGCTCATACGGCTCCCCCGAAGGTTTCCCGGATAACGACCGGAACAGTTGATCATATTGCTGTGCCATGATCTCCGGACGAAAACGAAGCGAAACCGATCGCGCATGTTGGCGATAATACTCCCAATAATCAGGTTCTCCCATCGGTTGCAGCACCGCCGCCGCATAACGGACAGCCTTTTCGTCTTGATTCAAACCTCGGACATCCACAAGCACGCCGCCCGCCTCATCGGACTCGGGATCATCGACAATCTCTTTGACCGAATCGGACATCGAGGCCACAACCGGAATTCCCAAGCGCATCGCCTCCAACGGACCCAAACCGAACGACTCATTTTCACCCGGAAACAGATAAATCCTTTTTTGCATGGGAAAAGGCGATTGCGCATATCGGTCCTGCAATTCACTGGTTTCAAAGGGTCCGCGGAAATAGACCAAATGGCCGATCCCCTCCGATTCAGCCAACAATCGTAGATATTTCTCATAGTGTGTATTCCGTTTATCTCCGCCCATGATTTCGAGAACAATCCGTTTTCCGGAGCCTTCAAAATAGCGCGCCAGCCATTTGGCGGTTTTGATCAACACCGTCAGATTTTTAAGCGGCGCGATCCGCCCGTGATAGGTTAAAACCAAGTCAGGCGGCGCAGGTTCAGTCTCTGTCTTGGGAATTGCGCGAGGTTGAACACGTTTTTCTAAATCCTCGATCAACTGGGCAAGTTCGGCTTCGGTCAATTCCTGATCGAAACCGGAAACGTTCGGAGACAAATCCTCGTGCGTTTTCCTCGCTTGTTCGGCTTGCCAATCCCGCCACCACCCTTCGCGGATCTCGGCAAGTTCAGATTCCGCAAGCCAAAAAGCATTCATCTCGCGAAGCATCGCCTCAGGGTCCTCCTGAAACTCCAAATTCGCGCTATTCACGGTTCCGGCGACGCGAAAGCCTATCGGAAGCGGTGTCCGCTGCGTCAACACAAACACGGCGGTTAATTCGTCTGTATCCGGGACACGAAACAAGGCTTGAATAAAAAAATGATCTTCCCGCTCCAACAGACTGCCCAGCGAGTAAACAGCCTGAAGCAGCGTGACGGGATTCTTGGACGTCAGCGCGATATTGCGCTGAGGATAATCCAAATGCCCGATCCGCAAATCGCCGGATGATTTTTCTGTCACAAAACGGTCGGCATAGGCCGAAATCGGAGCGTGTTCCATCGGCACAAGGTGAATGTGCAAATGATCGACGAATTTATGAAGATGGTGATATTCCAAAAAGCCCCCGCGGTAAGCCCATTCGATTTCGGCACGAATCGCATCGAGCGTTAAAACCTGTGGTTCAACCGTATCTGTGATCAACTGGGCATCATAGACTGAACTCGGCCATCCATTGCTCACAACGATAAAATCCTCATTCAAGGGATCCGTAAGTAAATAACCCGGCCCCAGCATATGCAACAAATTAGGCTTGCGTACCAGGGAACGAATCTGGTCACGATCGATACTGTAGCCGCCTTTTTCCCGCATGTTTGGTAACCAAAGCGCACGAAATGCCCCGATTTGATCTGCGGGAATCTGCTCAGGATCATACTTAATTCCTTGCGTGCTTCCGCCGTACGGAAAAGAAAAACCGGGCAGCAGAAGCCATGTCGGCCGGTCTCGTTCTAACATCGCCATCCAATGACGACGCCATTGCTCATAAGTACTTTGCACGCGCCCGCCCACGCCGGGGAAAATAACAGATCGTGTCTCCGAACGCGCGAGTGCTAAATCAGACCGCAACCGCCGGAACACTCTTGGCGGAAGTTTTTTCTCCAAATAGTCGCTCAATCTTGCGGAGGATGTTTCAAGATACAATTTCGGCGGAGCGGTCGCACGCGCAAGACCGGGAGGGAATCTTAAATGTCCATCCCCCAGCGCCATGCGCTCCTGATAATACCGTTCATGCTTCGGACTTAGGGCAGCCCCTTTCGGAGTGACAACAAAATAAGAAATTTGTTTTTCTTTGAGGAGCCGCTCGATTTCGCCGCGATGGAATCCCCCGTAAACCAAAATCGCGCAGTTTTGGTCACGATCGGCAAGGAAATGATCCAACCGGGCACCGAATGCCCGGCTTCGTTGATTGGCTGTCTCGTAAAACCGGATCGCACTTTGAATCGAAGTTTCCCAATTTTTGTAAAGCAGAACCGGCTTGTGCGTCTGGTTTGCGATAAACCGGGACAAATGGTCCGTGTCGATGGAAAAACGCGTGTCTCTGAAAGCATCATATTCCGCCGATGATAATTGAAATTCGCAAAGTCTGCGTACCAAGTCGAAATACCGGAAATACTCGAAAAGCGCACGGTTTGCGTCGCTCTCCAGCCAGGCACCGGCATAATCCGATTCCAAACGTCCCAGCTCTTCAAAAAACTGTTTATACTGGCCGGCCAGCATTTTACTGCGCGCAATCGTCTCCGGATCTTTGGCATGAAGAGCATCGATCATGGCATCAAGCGTTGGATAACGCTGTGCACGCATTTTCCGCGCAGACGGATCAAATTTTTTATGGGCCAGCGCAACCAGGCGCTCGGCATAGGTCAGATGGTCTATTTGTTTTTTAGCCAGGCGTTCTTTGAGCTTCAACCACGACCGGCCGTCCTCCGGGAAGGACCGGTAAGCCAGTTTTTCGATCTCCGCGTCGAGAGAATCGATTTCCCGCCTTGAATCAGCCTGTAAACGTTTAAATTCCGCGTAAAAGCGCACGTTGTCGAAATAAAGGCCGAGATCATCGGCACCGATCAAGTCAAAATCTTTTTGACGCGTAACATGCGCATAATCGGCCCCGCCAAGGCACAGGCGGTCCATCAAGTGATCGGCAACCGCGCGTCTCAAACCGGCGTCTTGAATCAAATCAAAATATTCATCGGTAGGCAACTTACCTTCATAACCTTCCTCATAAACCGTCCGGACGGTTCCTTTCCCGACCCAATAGGAAATCAATCTCACAATATTCTTTTGAATCTCTAGAGAGTCATGCGCATCTTGAATATAGAGTATCGTTTTGCCGGACTGACCTTGAAAACCGGATTCGAGGGTCCCCCATTTTGCGGGTATGGAAAATTTTGAATTTTTTTCAAACTGAATGGGAGAACCGGAAAACGCGGGCTGGTTATGCCACGCGGAACCGGTACGGCTTTTGGCGGGTGTCGGGTTTGACACAACCGTCCCGGATTCCGCGTACGCAAGACTTTGCAAAAGAAGCAAAGAAATCGACAAAAAAATGGCGCTGAGTTTACGTATCGATTTTGAACACTCCGCCAAGTGTCGACATCGCATCGTTTCACCACTGAAACTTAATCGCGCAAATTCGCGATTTTCGTCAAACCCGAAATGTATTAAAGGATACCTACCCCTTTACGAAAGCGCAAAACGGTCCGTCATAGTTACATTCAAATCTCTCGGCTTGCTCCATGTTGATCGAATACGCTAGTCTGTTTTTTATCACCCCTTTCGATCATGGACCAGCATTCATCCAAAG
The DNA here is from genome assembly GCA_028713205.1 of Candidatus Omnitrophota bacterium. Classification (GTDB taxonomy): domain Bacteria; phylum Omnitrophota; class Omnitrophia; order Omnitrophales; family Aquincolibacteriaceae; genus JAQTOZ01. Next base: position 4,998 of record JAQTOZ010000082.1, on the reverse strand, counting down.
CTTTGCTCAATTCAACGAAACCTTCGAAATTCAGAATAATGACATCACGAATGCAACTTGGCATCCGTCTTGCGTTATGACACTGCATCGAAGTTGGCCGCCTAGTAAAGGCCAAGCAAGTCGACATATTTGTAATACGTATTTGTCATGCGTTTAAAGACTTGCTACAAAATGGAATTCAATCACTGACTGGAGGATTCAATATGTTAAAAATAAGACCGTTTCTCCTTACACTCCTTTTCCTATTTGGGCTTTTCCTGATCCCAACAATCGCCATGGCCGAAGAGGCGGCAGCAGCAGTCAATAGCGGCGACACAGCCTGGGTATTGATTTCAGCAGGCTTGGTCTTTCTCATGACGCCGGGTCTCGCCTTTTTCTACGGCGGACTGGTCAGAAAGAAAAACATTCTCTCCATTTTGATGCAGTGCTTCATTTTGCTCTGCCTCATCACATTGCAGTGGGTTCTTTTCGGCTACAGTCTTTCCTTCGGCCCTGACATCAAAGGACTGATCGGATCCCTGAACTGGTCCGGACTTCGAGGAGTCGGACTGGAACCTTATGCACCCTATTCAGCGACAATCCCTCATCAGGCATTTATGATCTATCAATGTATGTTCGCGATCATTACGCCCGGATTGATTTTGGGGGCATTCGCCGAAAGAATGAAATTTTCATCTTTCTGTGTTTTTTCGCTGCTATGGGCAACCTTGGTTTACGATCCCATCGCCCATTGGGTCTGGGGCGTCGGCGGGTTCTTGAGAAACATGGGCGCACTGGACTTTGCGGGAGGGACCGTCGTTCACATCAATGCCGGCATCGCGGCACTCGCCGCAGCCCTTGTTTTGGGAAAACGCGAAGGTTTTCCGAAACGCATATCTCCGCCGCACAATTTGCCATTTGCAGTTCTCGGCGCCGGCCTTTTGTGGTTCGGATGGTTCGGTTTCAACGGCGGAAGCGCATTGGCTGCAAACGGATTGGCCGTCAATGCACTAGTCGTAACGCATGTCGCAACCGCTTCAGCTGGATTAGCCTGGGCACTACTCGATTGGAAATTTAGTTCTAAACCGACATTGCTCGGCACAATTACGGGGGCCGTGGCAGGTCTTGTTGCAATCACACCTGCATCCGGTTTCGTCGGGGCTATCGATGCCATCTGGATCGGTATCGGAGCGAGCATTTTTTGCTATATCGCCGTCGCTATTGTCAAAACCAAATTCGGTTATGACGACTCGCTCGATGCTTTCGGTGTGCACGGTATCGGCGGAATTTGGGGTGCTTTGGCCGCCGGACTTTGGGCATCCAAAGCCGTCAACTCTGCCGGTGCGGATGGCCTTTTTTACGGAAATCCCGGGCTGTTCCTCATTCAGTTAAAAACAGTATTGATCACCATTGCTTACTCATTCATTCTCTCCACGGTCCTTTTGAAACTCGTGGATATGACGATGGGCCTGCGCGTTTCGGGAGATGAAGAACGCATCGGACTCGATCTCACACAACACCGGGAAGCCGGTTACACGCTTCTCGAATAAGGGGGAAAATCATGAAATATATCATCGCGATTATTCAGCCGGACCGATTGGATGAAGTCCTGAACCTTCTGCAGGAAAAAGAAATTCATTTGGTAACGGTCTCCAATGTCCTCGGCCGGGGACGCCAACAAGGGATTTCCGAAGTCTACCGCAGCCATAAGGAAGCCGGCAGCCTGCTGAAGAAAGCCAAGCTCGAAATTGCCGTCAACGATGAGTTCGTGAAACAAACGGTCGAGGCCATCAAGAGCACGGCCCGGACAGGGCATATCGGCGACGGAAAGATTTTTATTTTGGATATGGAACAGTGCGTGCGTATCCGCACGGGTGAAACAGGAGGGATTGCGATCGGATAATCAAGGGTTCGAGTTGACTGTAGGGGCGGTTCGCGAACCGCCCCTACCCATGTGTTCTGGTGCTCTGTATTCGCCGCTCTACATTCGCGCTGGCTGGCCGGTCGTCGCAATTACACTGTTCCAAAACCACCCTTGCGGATCGATTTTCTTTCGCTGAGATACGGCCATCGAAATCGGAACGTGCGTGGCTTGCTGGTTCCAGTACGCAACAACCATATCGGTCCTGCCGGCCATCCCGGCATGCACCGCATTCTTACCAAGGAGCAGACAAAACGCGGCATCGTGAGCATTCGCGGACACACTGCGGATCGTATAACTCGGATCGATATATTTTAAATTTATTTCCATCCCGATTTTCTTAAAGTGATCCTTGATCCTGTCCCTTAGAAAAATGCCGATGTCATTGTAGCGGACATTCCCGGAGGCGTCTGTTTCACCCGAGGCTTGCATCAAATCCTGACCCGCCCCTTCCGCAACAACGATGACCGCATGCCCCTTGGTTTGCAGCCGCTTTTGGAGTGCCAGGGACAAACCATCGAGAGTAAAAGGGACTTCCGGAACCAAACAAAAATTCACTTCACCTCCGGCCAGCGTCGCGTAGGCCGCGATAAAACCGGAATCACGCCCCATCAATTTCACAAGCCCGATCCCGTTCTTCGCACTGACGGCTTCATTATGAGCGGCAAACACGACGGCCTTGGCCTCCGTCACCGCCGTTTCAAAACCGAAAGTCATTTGGACATAAGAGATATCATTATCGATGGTTTTTGGAATTCCGATCACACCTATTTCCAATCCGCGCTTTTGAATTTCCTGATGAATCGCATGAGCGGCCCTGAGGGTACCATCACCTCCCAAAGTGAAAAGGATTCCGATCTTCAAACGCTCCAGAGTCTTTACGATTTCGGCCGAGTCCTGTTGCCCCCGTGACGAGCCCAAAAACGAACCTCCTTTTTCATGTATCCCACTCACGTTTTCCGGAGTCAACTCGATCGGCGCTTGACCCTGTAGGCCCACCAAACCTTCATAGCCATATCGAAAGCCATAAACCGTTTTGACACCGTAATGGTAATAAAGGCTCAGGACAATCGAACGAATCACATCGTTAAGCCCCGGACAAAGCCCGCCGCAAGTAACAATTCCGCAACGGAGTCCGGAGGGATCGAAATAAATTTTTTCTCTCGGACCGGCGATTTCCATTTGAGGCGGCACCTTCCCCTCCTCGAGGAACTTTTGAACCGACGAAAGACTTGTATCATAAAGGATCTTGGCATCGTCGGCCGTAAAGCAAACACCTCTCATCGGAGACGGAATCAAAGCCGGCCCTATTCTGGAAACATCAAATTGAACTTCGGTATTCGTCATTCGAGCTTTATCCGATCTTTACTTCAATATTTTGTACTTTTGGTTTTCAATCATAGGACTTGGGTCTTGGGTCATGAGTCTTGAGTCTGAGATGCTTGGCCTGTACCCTTCGGATGTAACTTGGCCCAGCGATCGACATAAAGGAAATAAATTCCGGGGCCGAACGAAAAAAGCATCACGGCAATGCCGCAGGAGATTCCGATCACGGTTTCAAATCCCGCACAGCAATAGCCTCTTCCCCGGGCCAGAATATGAGTCGGAACCGCCACAAGAAGCTCGAGAATGCTCCCCCTGAACAGAAAGCGGCATTGCTTCTCAAGAAAAACCTTAGGATCTGCTTTCAAACGCCATCGTAGAAAAACAACCGACCAAAAAACCCATGAAATTCCGAGGGCGGACCAAAAAACCCACATAGAAACAAGTTCCTTCTTGATTGCTTCGCCAACCGATATTGCGCAACCACCGACCAAAATTCCAAGCATCAAACTCGAAGCCATAATCTGAAAGATCAGCGACCTCTTCGACACCGGACGTTTGTCGGCCAAATCCACAGGGACTGCCAAAAAGAGATATTGCCCCACCACAAACACAACCAGCCATACCCAATACTGCCATGCCGTAAACAAATTCGCGGCATTGATCGTTTCTTTGTGCTGCATGAGCGCAATTTTCACAACCGGCCAGGTCAAAATCAAGAGGAGGAGCCCATATAAGCCGGCAACGGCCAAACCCCATTTTTTCATCGCCCACCTCTCCGACATTTATTTACCGGAACCGAACAGAACTCGAATAATAAGATTTGAGCCTGTGGCGCCAACACACGCCGCAGGGACCATTCACGTCTATTTTCACAAGCTCACGATTGCCGGCCTTGACTCCAGGCCCGTACCGTTTCAATCAGGTACGGATAACGCTTTTCATCATAACCGCACATCAACATCTCTTTGCGGACATCCTCAAATTTCATGTGCTCAACTTCCAGCCGGTAAATGGCCGTCATCATCCCCGTGCGGTCTTTGCCCCCGGCGCAATGAATCAAAACAGGCTGATTGGCGGGATCACAAATGACGGAAAGAATTTGTCGAATCACGGCGGGTTTAGGCGGCTGCCGCAAATCAATCGGAAATGGGTAATAACGGATGTTTAATTTTTTCGCCAGCTTGCTTTCCCATTGATCGATGTACGGCTCCGTACGCATATTGACGATGGTTTTCAGACCATAAGATTTCATGCGTTGAAGCGATGCCCGACCGGGTTGAGCAGACCGCCAAAGGCCTGGTGTCACCAGATGAAAGTTATATTGTTTGTCGACCACCGATGTGGCCGGTGCAAGCAGCGGTTTCTGCTGAGACATGAACCGACTGAGCCCGTGGCGCGTCAGCTGAAAAAAGGTCAAGCCGGCCGCAAGGATCAAGATGATTCCGACAACTCGTGCGCGATTTTTCACCATAATAGCCCCGCCTCTCTACCTTCTCAGTTTCGTGGAATAATGGGCGCATTATAGAACGGCTTTACCCTTAAATCAACTAAGCGACAAGCGCCCCGGATAACTCCTTCCATGGCCCTGCAACGTCTGATTGATCATAAAATAATTCACGGGTGGCACTAAACGCACAAATGATCAGATCGCACTCAGCTGAGCGACATGGTCCAAAGCAGCATCAAATTTCCGGATGGTATTTTTGTAACTCAAAAACGCGAGCACGATAACAACCCAGGAAAAAAAATAGCCGCGGACGCCCTCCATGAGG
>JAQTOZ010000285.1 GCA_028713205.1 Candidatus Omnitrophota bacterium | reverse complement strand
GTAAGCCCATATAGCGCCGATGATTACGAAATACCAAAAGAGAGGATCCATGAATTTTTGCATGTTGACGGAATCATATCATAAGTTTAACAAAGAGGGGGAAAAGTTAAGCTGAAGTTCGTGCGTCAGCTTTGCTATAATACACATCTATGTTTCGCCGTTTGGCAAACCTCATATGGCAGTTTAAATGGCCGTTGTCGCTGGCGTTGCTGTTGGTGACTTTTTGGACGGGCGAGGAAATGATGCGCCTTCAGATTGATCCATCGACGGAACCCCTTTTCGTCAAAACCTCGCCCGAATATAAATACTACAAAGAGTTTAGCAGCCGTTTTGGGAGTGACTATATGATCGCGATCGCGATGGCCACTCCGGATTTGTTTGCGGACAATAACCTGGAAATCCTTCGAGATTTGACGGACCGGATTACGACGTACCCTCAAGTGGAACGCGTGGTGAGTCTTGCCAACGCGATGGACATCCGCCATCGTTTTTTAGGCGTAAAAGTGGAACCGGCTTTGGAAGAATTTTTTGAGAAGCCCCAGAGCCGGATGAAAAACAAAAAGAAAATTCTGACCAATGAGTTGTTCCGGAATAATTTGGTTTCGCCGAGCGGTCAGGTGGCCAATATTTTGGTTTATCTCAAGCCCTCGGGCGAAGATCGCGAATCAAGCGGAACATTCATCAAAAAGTTGAAAGAGTTGCTGGCATCGTACAAGCAAAAGGATTTGGCTTTTTATATCGCGGGTTCTCCGGTCGAACAATATGATTTCATCCGCTATATCCGGCGGGATCAACTCATCTTTGTGCCGACGATCGTCATTCTTCTTGTGCTATGCACATGGCTCATTTACCGGAATTTCTCATGCGTCATTCTTGCGATGTCGATTGTTTTTATGGCGTTGATTTGGACGATGGGTTCGATCAGTCTGCTGGGGCAGGAATTGAATTTGGTCACTTCTCTTTTGGCGCCTGTTGTCATGATCATTTCGGTGGCGAACTCCATTCATATCATCAGTCTGTTTCTTGAAATCCGTGCGCATCATCAAAGCCTTAAAGAGGGCGTGCTGTTGACCATGCAACAATTGGGCGTCCCTTGTTTTCTGACGCATTTTGCGGCAATCCTTGGGTTCTTGGCCGGTGCGATCAGTCCGGTACCTGCCATTCAAAGTTTCGGATTATTCGCGGCGTTGGGTACGTTTTATTCGTACGTTGCAGAAATGATTTTGACCCCGATCCTTTTACCCATTCTTCCATACCGCAGTCACCGGGAGGTCAAAGGCGAACATTTCTTTAACCGGCTGATTGTTGGTTTCCTTGAGAATATAGAATTTCACTGGAAATGGCTGATCCTGGCTGGGACGATTGCGATTATGGTCTTTTCTTTTTTGGGGATTCAAAAACTCAAAGTGGATACGAGTTTGGTCAAACAGATGAAGGCCGACAGTCCTCTTGCCATTTCAACGCGCTTTATCGATGAAAACTTGACGGGTGTTTACTCTCTGGGATTTGTTCTGGAGCGCAAGGACGGAAAGTCTGTCATCGATTATGAGACCTTAAGAAGGATTGATCAGTTCAAGACCTTTTTGGAAGGGCAGCCTGAAATTGTTAAGGTGAATACGGTTACCACCTTGATCAAGAAAATCAATCAGGCGAGGGACGGGCTTCCGATCAGTTATCGAATCCCAAAGAGTGAGGGCCGTTTAAAAGCTTATTTCGAAGCGATGGCGGAATCCGATAATGCGGATTTGTGGAAAGTGGTGACGCCGGATTTCAAGCAGGTCAGGCTCGAGGGGCGGATGCGCGCAGTGGGGACAAGTGAAGGGGCGTTGATGGAGGAGCGGGTCCGACGGTACATGGATGATAATTTGTCGGATATGTTCGTATACCATTTGACCGGTCATGTGGTTCTTCTCGGGAAAATTGCTAAAGATCTGGTGAAATGTCAGATGGATGGTTTCGGGTTTGCCTTTGCTTCGATCCTGATCCTCATCACATTGCTTTTCCGCTCTTTTAAGATGGGCCTCCTCGCTGCGGTCCCGAACCTGTTACCGATTTTTGCGATTTACGGGTTGATGGGGTATTGTGAAATTGAACTGTCGTCTCCGACGGCCATGATTTCAGCGATTGTTTTGGGTATGGTGGTCGATGCGACAGTCCATTTTCTGTACCGTTTTAAACTCGAATTTGCGATGCGGCAGCATTATCTGCAGTCCTTGCATCATACCTTCCGGAATGTAGGACAACGTTTGTCGATTTCGACGATTATCCTGTGCGTTGGGTTCGCGTCGAGCGCTTTTGCGAGTTTTCGACCGACCATCCATTTCGGAGTATTGGTCAGTGTCACGATCTTCTTTGCTTATATTTGTACCTTAGTGATTGTGCCTGTTTTCCTAGTCATGTTGAAGCCTTGCGGCAAGGAGAAATTGTTTCGACGCTCTTCTCAATCCGCATCAATTGACACCCCATTATCCCCTGTAATATAATGCTTGCCGGTTTCTAAGTTGTTAAAAATCAATATGTAAGAGCATTTCAATAGTTGTTGACGTTGAGCGATGGATTTATCTATCGAGGGAGTTTTACATGAGTGATTATTTGCAAGACTACGGCGGGCGTTTTTTGCCGGTTGAATCCATAGAATCGATTCGTGCGAATTTTTCCGAAGGGCGTAATGTTCATACACAGGACGACTTATGGCACGTCGAATCATGGGGAAAAGCATTTTTTCCGATTTGAAAGATGAAACGGGCAAGATCCAGATCTACGGCAAACGGGATGTCCTATCGGAGGAAGGTTTTAAGGCGTTTACTTCGCTTTCGATCGGCGATATCCTCGGAATAGACGGGACGCTCTTTACATCCAAGACAGGTGAAAAGACAATTCGAATAGAGAAATTCGAGCGATTGTCCAAGATCGTTCGCGTTCTGCCGGAAAAGTGGCACGGTCTTAAAGACATCGAGATCCGATACCGCAACCGTTACGTGGATTTGATCGTCAACGATGATGTGCGCGCAACATTTAAACAGCGCAGCAAAATTATCCGGACGATCCGGAAATTCCTGGATGATCGCGGCTTTATGGA
>JAQTOZ010000284.1 GCA_028713205.1 Candidatus Omnitrophota bacterium | reverse complement strand
CAAACTGGAAACACTTGCCGCGGAACTCAAAAAACAATTTGCGATTCAGGCGCATGTCTTTGTTTCCGATCTGAGTTTGGCGGAATCCCCCAGCTTCTTTTCGATGCCGTGAAGGAAAAGGACTTATCGGTTGATTTGTTGATCAACAACGCGGGATTGGGTGCCTATGGCCCGTTTGACGTCAGCGAGATACGGCGTGTTGAAGAAATGATCATGCTCAATGTGCGTTCGCTTGTTTTGCTGACGCGCCTTTTTATTCCCACAATGATTGAGCGCGGCCGGGGCGGTGTGATCCAGATTGCTTCCACCGCGGCTTTTCAACCCATCCCGTTCCTGTCGCTTTACGCGGCGACCAAGGCATTTGTCGTCAGTTTTAGCGAGGCCGTATGGGGTGAATATCAAAAACGCGGCATACGCGTTCTTTGTCTATGTCCCGGAAATACTCTGACGGAATTTCATTCCAAGGCCGGCATCGAAAAAAGAAAAATATTTTTGCCGGCAACGCCCGAAGAAGTGGTCCGTTTTGGGCTCGATGCTTATCAGAATGGCGGGGGGCCCACGGCGGTCTACGGTTTTCTAAATCGTATCATGGCAATGGGTTATCGCATGATCCCTCGCCGTTTGATGGTTCGGATCACGAATGGGTTATACGGTCCAAAACCGGAGGCCCAACAGCACAACTAGCCAAGTTTTGTTTGGCACGGAGCCGGCATCATGTGCGGTTCACAGACGGAATTGCGGATTGTCCTTATTCATGTTTGGCAACTAAAAATGATAACCCTATCCGGTTGATCCTATGCCAAAACGGAACCTGTTGATTCTCGAAAAAGCCGGAAGTCCTTGGATCGATTATTTAGAAGAATTTTTTGACGATACGTCCTCGCAGCTGTTCTTTTTTGACAACGCCCACGCCGCAGGCCAAAAGTTCGAAAACGCCGTTTTCGACATGGCCTTTCTCAATCCCGGGATGCTTTCTTTGCCGTTGATCCAAAAATTGAAAGTGGCCCGCGCCAGTACCGGCCATTTTCGTATCGTGCGGTTGGGAAAACCATCGGGCAAATTATCGAACTTGGTTTACGATGCCGCCTTTGATGAAAAAATCCCGTGGCTGGATTTTCAAAAACAACTGATGAATTGTTTGCTCTTTCCGGAAACCGTCCAGATTCTTGTTGTCGATGATGAAATCGAGATTTGTAACATGGTCCGTGATTATCTCGAAGGACGGAGCCAGCCGGCCTTCGAGATTGATTATGCCGAGAACGGGGAATTGGGGCTGCGGGCACTTGCCAGGAAAAAGCCCGATGTCCTCGTGCTGGATATCAAAATGCCGGTCTTGGACGGCCGCGAAGTTTATCGGACCATTCAAAAACAACGGCTGGAAATTCCCGTGATTATTTTCTTTGATGCCGTTTTTGGCGATGAGATCGAGGCGATTCGAAAAATCGGTAAACCTGCGGTGGTTGAAAAAGGTTCTCATCAGAGCCGCATGGCGGAACTCCTGATGTTGATAAAAAAGCTGGTGTATTTCGGTTAGCGGTTACGTTTTGATTTTAAATATTTCGTGGACGTATCGCACGAATGAACTAGAATAAACAGATTGAAAGCAGCCCTGGGTTTTGGCTAGGAGGTTCGTGCGTGAGAGTCATCCGGATTGTCCTGTCGGTTTTTATTTTCGTATGGAGCTTGGAGGGGGTGTCGATGCAAGAGGCACAAGCCGCCGTGACATTGACTGACGAAGAACTGTTAGACGAGATCCAGCGCCGGTGTTTTGACTATTTTGTCAAGGAGAGCGATCCCCGCACGGGGCTTGTGCGCGACCGGGCGGATAATTTCAGGAAAGGCGCAATCCAGGCGCCCGCGAGTATCGCGGCGGTCGGTTTCGCGCTGTCGGCTTACCCGGTCGGCGTTGAAAGAGGTTGGATCGATTATGCGACTGCTTTCGAAAGGACCCGCCGGACGCTACGCTTTTTCCTGGAGCAAGCCCCCGAAGAGCACGGCTTTTTTTATCATTTTCTTAAAATGGATTCGGGGGAAAGGGCCAATCGTTCCGAACTCTCGTCAATCGACACCGCGCTTTTTTTGGCGGGCGCGCTTTTTGCGGCGGAATATTTCGATCATTCCGAAATCCGCGACCTGGCAATGAAAATTTACGAGCGCGTCGACTTTCCGTGGATGCTGCATGGCGGAGAGACCTTGGTGATGGGGTGGTATCCCGAAAGCGGATTTGACCGGATGCGATGGGACCATTACAACGAAGCGATGATTCTCTATCTTTTGGCCATCGGGTCTCCGACGCATCCGATTCCGGCCGAGAGTTGGAAAAAGATTGCCCGGCCGGTCGGAAGTTATCACGGTTATCGTTTGATTCAAATGCCGCCCCTTTTTACTCATCAGTATTCCCACATCTGGATTGATTTCCGCGATAAAAACGACGGCTTTGCGGACTATTTCAAAAATTCGGTCAATGCCACGCTTGCGAATCGAGCTTTTTGTATCGATGAAGCCAAAAATTTTGCGACCTACGGGCCCGACTCCTGGGGATTGACGGCCTCGGATGGTCCATTCGGTTATCGTGCCTACGGAGCACCGCCCGGTTGGGCCATACACGATGGGACGGTTGCCCCGACCGCGAGCGGAGGTTCCATCGTTTTTGCCCCGCAGGAATGCATCGCCTGTCTCAGGCATTTTTACGAGGATCTCGGGGACAAACTCTGGGGGTTGTACGGTTTTTCGGATGCGTTTAATCTCGACCGCGGCTGGTTTGCACAGGAAGTGATCGGTATTGATCAGGGCGCGATGCTCTTGATGATCGAAAATTATCGCTCCGGGTTGATTTGGAAAAAAATGAAGAAAAATCCGTATCTTCGCAAAGCGATGCGGAAGGTCGGATTTAAAAAAGGGACCAAGGAAATTCCGTGGCCAGAACCGCCGGTGTATAAGGCCCGTTATGCCTCGGCCGGAATCAGCGTGGACGGATATCTCAAGGATTGGGGCAGCCAAACGCCGGTTATCCTGGATCGGACCTTCAAAGAAGTCGGAGAAATCAAAGACAACGGAGACCTTTCGGCCATGGTTTGGTTT
>JAQTOZ010000081.1 GCA_028713205.1 Candidatus Omnitrophota bacterium | reverse complement strand
TGTTCACCGTTATTAAACACTAGCCGGTAATGTTCCCATCCATTTCTTGCAGCGATTTGTTTGGCCTGATAAATGACCTTTCCTATGGTATCCAGATCCGTTTGCTCAACGATTGAAATCCGGTCAATATGTTTTTTGGGAATAATCAAGAGATGCGCCGGAGCTTGCGGATTGATGTCACGGATGACGATGACATCATCGTCTTCGTATTCAAACTTGGCCTCGATTTCCTTGCGAATGATTTTGCAAAAAAGGCAATTCGACATCGCACACCTCCGTGCTTGCTCATTATTTCGCGGGCGCCGACTCTAAAAACTGCCCCACCCGCTTCAGGCAGACCTCTTTTCCCAAAACGCTCATGAGATCAAACAATCCGGGACTGGCCGTCAGGCCCGTTAAGGCAAATCGCAGCGGATGGATCAATATTTTAGCTTCGACTTTCTGATCGTCCGCGACGTTGCGGGTCATGGCTTCGAGCTGCGCGATATCGCCGAAACTTGGCAGCCCTTTAGCGTTTTCAGCCCATTTTTCAAGGCAGCTTTTGAGCCGCTCATCTGTGAAAAACCGGTTTATTTGTTCACGGTCATACGGCCCGATTTCATTGAAGCAATAATTCGCCTGGTTCAAAAGGTCTTTGAATGTTTTGATCCGCGGACGATAAAGGAGCACCAGCCGTTTCCAGACTTCCGGGTCGAATTGTTTCGATTCGTTTTCGAGCGCAGCCGTCATTTTTGCCAGATAATCCGGTTCCGCGAGATTTTTGATGTGTTGCATATTGACCCACTCGAGTTTTTCACGGTCAAAGCGCGCACCGGATTTGGTGATTCGTTTCAAAGAGAACTTTTTTACCAGTTCCTCGAGGCGGTACAACTCCTGGTTGGATTCGCCGCTCCAGCCTAAAAGCGCCAGATAATTCAGCAGCGCTTCCGGCAAAAAACTTTCTTCACGGTAGGCCGTCAATGCAACCGCACCGTGACGTTTGGACAACGGGGTCCCGTCCGATCCCAGAATCAGCGGCAGATGCGCATATTGGGGAGGTTTCCATCCGAAGGCCTGAAAAAGAAGGATCTGCCGCGGCGTATTGGAAAGGTGGTCTTCCCCGCGAATGACATGCGTGATTTCCATGTCGTGGTCGTCCACCGCGCAGGCAAACATAAAAGTCGGGAAACCATCGGATTTGATAATTACCAAATCGTCAAAAAGCGCAGTGTCGAATCGGACTTCCTCGCGAACGGCATCCTGAAAAACAATTTCCGTTTTCGGCATCCGGAACTTGACCGCCGTCCTTCCCTCGTTCACCTCTTCATAGGCAAGACCGCGTCCGACAAGATCCCGCGCAAGTTCCAGATAATGCCCAAGCCTCCGGCTCTGGTACAGGACATCGTGGTCCCATCGAAGACCGAGCCACTGAAGGGCGTTCAAAATGTCTTTTTCAAATTCGGGTTTCGACCGCTCACGATCCGTATCCTCGATCCTGAGCAGAAATTCGCCTTGTTGACGCCGCGCGTAAAGAAAACTGAAAAGAGCGGTCCGAACACCGCCGATGTGAAGGAAACCCGTCGGGGATGGCGCAAAACGCGTGCGGATCATGAGATGGATTATTCCGAGAAAACGCCGGTCCAAGTCCGCATACTAACCGGCCAGTTTTGATTCAACGTCTTTGATGATGCTGTGAACCTTTTTGAGATCAAGCGGCTTTCGCAAACAAGCAATGGCACCCAAAGCCAGAATATCTTTTTCCTTATTTGCGGGAAGAAAACCGGACATAATCACAATCGGGATATCTTTGATCTGCTTGATCTTCTCAAACACTTCCCGGCCTTCCATCCGCGGCATAAGAACATCGAGAAAGATAACATCGTAATCGTGGTCATGAACCATTTGGATTCCTTCGAGGCCGTTGTTGGCCATATCCACTTTGTGGCCATCGTCCTCGAGCAGGACCCGGAATTCGTTACAAATCCCCTTTTCGTCATCGATAATCAGGATCTTCGACATGTTTATCTCCTTACTTGGACCGTACCGAACTCTGAAATCAAACCGGAAACTTGAAATTTTCCCGCAGGGTCGCCAGATAGCTGCGCTTGGAACTTTTGACCAATTTTACGGGAGTATTCGACCGTGTTATTTCGACATTAAAGCTATCGTCGATTTCGACGTTTTCTTGACCGTCGGCCGTCAAGAGGGCCTTTTCACCGTCCCGGTTGGTTTGAATCCGCACCGAAATTTTTTCATCGCCGCGCACCACCAGTGAACGAAGCGCCGAGGCATGCGGGCAAATGGGCGTAATCACAAGGGCTTCTAATTTGGGGTGTACGACCGCCCCTCCCGCCGAAAGCGAATAGGCCGTGGAACCCGTCGGCGTCGCGATGATCAAACCGTCCCCGGAAAAACTCGTCAATTTTTCTCCCGTGACAAAAACATCGACCCGCAAAAGGCGCGTTAATCCTTCCCGGCTGATCACAATATCGTTGAGGGCCACAAAACGTCTTTCTTGTTTGGTTTTTTCACTGCGCGTGGAACAGGAAAGCATCAACCGCTCTTCGATGACCGATTGATCCAGAAAATAAGAATTAAGCTCCTCAAACACCTCGTCTTGCTTGACTTCCGTTAGAAATCCCAAACTCCCCAAATTGACCCCCAAAATCGGCACCGACCGCACTTTCATATGATCCGCAACCGCCAGCATGGTCCCATCCCCGCCGAGGCAAATGATCAACTCGGACTCTTCGACGATTTGCTCGACCGAATGAGTCCCGCTGAGCCAGACCTGGGCATCGCGCTTTTCAAGCCACTCCCGCAATTTGTTCAAAAGCCCGGCGGCCCCCTGTTTATTTAAATTGGCGACAATCCCGACTTTTCTCATAATGTCCCACTCGCAATATCTTTCATGCGGATCTCGGAAAGCACCCGTTGCGTCACTTTCTCCGGTGAAAGACCGCAGCGATCCAGAAGCGTTTCACGCAAACCGTGCTCGATAAATTCATCCGGCAACGCCAAACGTCTCACCCTTTCCGGAGAAAGGTCATGCTGTTCATACCATTCCAAGACACGGGAACCGAATCCCCCCGAAAGCACGTGTTCCTCCAAAGTAAAAATCAACCGCCGCTTGGAGGCTGCCGTGCAAAGCATGCGTTCATCCAAAGGACTCGCAAAGCGCATGTTGATCACCTGCGCATCCACCCCTTCATGCTTTAAAAGTTCATGGGCCTTCAAAGCAATCTCGACCGTACTGCCCAACGCAAGCAAGGTCACGTCTTGTCCGTCTTTCAGGATCTCGCCTTCGCCGATATCAAAAGGCTGGGGGGACAGACTCGAATACATTTTGGGAATATGACCGCGCGGATAACGCAAGGCAAATAGGTTGGGGCAATTCAGAGCGAGTTTTAGCATATGCTCCATTTCATATTCATCTTTCGGAGCTCCGATCACCGCATGCGGTATGGACCCCAGATAACCGATATCAAAAACACCGTTATGCGTCGCACCGTCTGCGCCCACGATCCCGGCGCGATCGATCCCAAACACGACATTTTGTCTCTGCAACGCCACATCATGAATCAACTGGTCATAGGCCCGTTGTAAAAAGGTGGAATAAATAGCGCAAACCGGTTTCATGCCCCCCGTAGCCAGGGCCCCCGCAAAGGTAACCGCGTGCTGTTCGGCAATACCGACATCAAAAAAACGTTCCGGAAATTTTTCCTGAAATTTAAGCAGCCCGGTCCCGGAGGGCATCGCGGCCGTCACGGCAACGATCCTGGGGTCTTTCTCGGCAAGATGCAACAAGGCATTGGCAAACGCATCGGTATAAAGGATACCCTCCTCTTTTTCCTTTTCGAGTTCGACCGGGCTTTTGATTTTTTCGCCCGTACGAACATTAAACGGAGTCACGCCATGGAGCTTCTCGGCATCCTTCTCGGCCCAATCGCACCCTTTGCCCTTTTTCGTAATCACATGCAAAAGACAGCATTCGTGCAATGAAAGAACTTTATTCAGAGTCCCCACAAGCCCGACGATATCATGCCCGTCGACGGGACCGAAGTACCGGAACCCCAGCTCTTCAAAAATGATGCCCGGCACAAAGAGATGCTTCATGCTCTCAAGACTGAAATTGGCCAAACGCCTCAGACGAGGGAACTTCTCAAGCTGCTTTTCCACATCGGCGCGGATACGGTTGTAGAGCGGATTCGTAAGAACTTTGTTTAAATATTTGCTGATAGCGCCCACATTTTTGGAAATCGACATTTCGTTGTCATTGAGGATGATCAACATGTCTTTTTTAAGCTGTCCGGCATTGTTGAGCGCCTCAAAGGAAAGGCCTGCCGTTAAGGCCCCGTCTCCGACCACCGCCACCACGCGCTCCTTGCCTTTTTTAAAATCCCTGGCACAGGCAAGCCCCAAAGCTTGTGAAATGGCAGTCCCGGCATGTCCGACGATAAAGGAGTCATGAGGACTTTCGAAGGGCGAAGGGAAACCGCTCAATCCATTCCCCTGCCGGAGTGTGGGCATTCGGTCTTTGCGACCGGTGATCATCTTGTGGACATAGGCCTGGTGGCCGACATCCCAGCAAATTTTGTCCTGCGGTGAATTCAAAACATAATGGAGCGCGATATTGAGATCCAAAGCCCCCAGGCTGGCACCCAAATGCCCGCCGGTCTTGGAAACACAATCAATCAAATGCTCCCGATATTCCTCGGCGACCTTCGGCAATTGAGCGAGCGAAACGCGCTTTAAATCTTCGGGAGAATTAATTTTGTCGATCCACTTTGACATGAGAACCTCGTGGAATACGGCGAATCAGGAAATCTGCGATCGTTTGCAACTTTCCAGCCTTGTCACCCAGCGATTTGATTTCCCGTTTCGCTTTTGCGATCAGGTCACGGACCTTCTGGCTGACTTCCCTGGATTTCATCAGCTTCAAATAGCCGTCCCCGTCAATCATATCGTCAACCGATTGAAATGCCATCCCAAGCAACTCGCCGAACTTCAGTAACTTCTGTTTTGTTTCCTCGCCGGCATCCGCACTGATGGCCCCAAAAACGGTGCTCGCTTTGATCAATTTGCCTGTTTTGTGAACACTGATATAGTCCAGCATGGGCAGGTCGAGATCGGCTTGCGCTAGGGTCAAATCAGCGACTTGACCGCCAATCATACCACAACTGCCAGCAGCCGTCGATAGCTCCATCAGGAGCTGTTGCACTTTCCGGGCCGAGCGGACCTTGGTCAGTGTTTGAAACGCCAAAGTCAAAAGTCCGTCCCCGGCAAGGATCGCGATCGCTTCGCCAAACTGCTTATGACAGGTCGGTTTACCGCGGCGCGTCTCATCATTATCCAGAGCCGGTAAATCATCATGGACAAGAGAATAAGCGTGGACCAATTCGATGGCCGCCGCAGGATAAAGAGCATCCTGAACCGTTCCGCCGCAAGCCTCCGCGGCCGCCAGAACCAGGACCGGACGAAACCGCTTTCCACCGGTAAAAACGGCATAACGCATGGCCTCATGAAGGATCGAAGGTCGCTGCCCTTCCGGCGGCAGCACTTCCTGCAATATTTCATCCACCGCCGTGATCGAATCCCGGAAATAGGTTTCGTACTTCAAAAGAGCAGCTCCGAATCTCCCGATTCATTCTCGGTGTTTTTTCTTGCCTCGGTTTCGTTTTTTCGACGTTTGGCAGGCCCCTTCGCCGGTTCCGAACCGTCCGCGTCCGGAGTGAAATTCTCCCGCTTCAACGCCCCGTTGAGATCGCGGGTCAAAACTTCGATTCTCTTTTCCGCCTGAGTCAGTTTTTCCTGACACGCACGCGACAACTTCACGCCTTCTTCATATTTTTTCAAGGCATCTTCCAGCGAGATACTGCCCGTCTCGAGGTCCTGCACGATTTTTTCAAGCCGTTCCAGCGCTTTTTCGAATTGTATTTCCCCAGACATTTATTTGCCCCCCTCTTGCTTTTCGATTCTGGTGACATTTGAATAAATCATACCGCGCCTCAAGCGCGTCTTGAGTTCATCACCGGTTTTGACATCGCGGATCTCCCGCAAAAGTTGCCCGGCAGGATTGAACGTCAAGGAATAGCCGCGCTCCAAAATGGCCAATGGGCTCAAGGCATTCAATCTGCCGACCGCGGTCTGAAATTCCTGCTTTTTCTGATTCACCATGGATTTCGTATAGTTTTGGAGCTGCCTTAAAAGGTCGTCCACGCGTTGAGAAAACTGATCCATCAAAAGCTGCGGCTGCTTGAACGCGTAACTTGCCTCCAGTCTTTCCAGGGTTTGGCGCTGTCCCTCAACGAAACCGAGAACGGCATTGCGCATCCGTAGCTGATAATCCAACAAACGGTTTTCCAGCTCCGCGCGGTTTTGGACCACAAGCTCTGCGGCGGCCGAAGGAGTCGGCGCCCTCAAGTCCGCGACAAAATCGCAGATGGTCCAATCGATTTCGTGCCCGACCGCGGAAATCACCGGAATCCGTGAATCGTAAACCGCACGCGCGACGATTTCTTCGTTAAACGCCCATAAATCCTCGAGACTGCCGCCGCCGCGTCCCACGATCAAAACGTCAAGGCCTTCGATCTGATTCATTTCGCGGATGGCCGCCGCGATTTCACCGGCCGAACCTTCCCCCTGCACCCGCACGGGATAAATCAAAATCTGCGTCCCGTGAAAACGCCGGCCGACGACATTCAAAATATCTCGAATGGCCGCGCCCGTCGGGGAGGTCACGACGCCGACCACTTGCGGAAATTTCGGGATCGGTCTTTTGCGGTCTGTGCGAAACAGGCCTTCCTTCTCCAATTTTTCCTTCAGCTGCAAAAAAGCGAGCTGCAAGGCTCCGAGTCCGCGCGGTTCCAGCCGCTCAATATAAAGCTGGTATTGGCCTCGCGTTTCATACAAAGAAATTTTGCCGAACGCCAGGACCTTGAGCCCGTCCTTCGGTTCAAATTTGAGTCCCATGTTGTACCGGCTGAAAAAGACCGCGCTGATTTGGGAGTTCTCGTCTTTCAAAGTCAGGTAACAATGGCCCGAAGAATGATGTTTGAAATTCGAAATTTCACCCTCGACCCAAATCGTTGGATATTCCGATTCCAAGAGCGATCGCACGGTGCGGTTGAGTTCGCTGACCGTATAGACTTTGGCCTTCGTTCCTTCCGGGGCTACGGGACAAACTTCATTCGGTTCCATCCGGTATCCTTTCCATCACACGGCGGACTTGTACGGTTTTGCCGGTTTCGGGATCAATATCAAAAATCGCGCCCGCCAAACGCACGTCACCGGTGGCAACGTCCATATGCACCGGCATCTGCGTCAAGAAATGTTCGATCACGGGATCGACTTCGCGCCCAATAACCGAGCGATACGGACCGCACATCCCAAGGTCCGTGATATAACCCGTGCCGTGCGGCAAAATTTGTTCATCCGCTGTCTGGACATGGGTATGGGTTCCGAACACGGCGCTGACCCTGCCGTCTAGAAACCAGCCAAGCGCGATTTTTTCCGAAGTGGCTTCGGCATGAATATCCACAAAAATGACGGGGGTTTCTTTACGCATCCCTTCCAGTTCACGTCGCGCGGCTTCAAAAGGGCAGTCGACCGGCTTAAGAAAAACCCGGCCCATCAAATTGAGAACACCGACTTTGATGCCACTCATCGACTCGACGACAATGCCTCCGCAGCCGGGCACGCCGGCCGGATAGTTGGCGGGCCGCAAAATCTTATGATTGTCTTTGAGAATCGTGATCACTTCTTTCTTCTTAAAGATGTGGTCGCCCGAAGTCATCACATCCACGCCATATTGGAAAAGTTCGCGCGCGGAGGATTCGGTGATCCCCGAACCGCCGGCCACATTTTCAACGTTGGCGATAACAAAATCAATTTTCTCCATACTCTTTAGACGCCGGATATAAAACTCGCAGGCCTTACGCCCCGGCTTTCCGACCACATCTCCGATCACCAGCACACGAAAAAGCTTCACAGGATTTCCTTTCTTCTTTCCGGTAAAAAGTTAGTCGGTAATAACATCATCGAGACGCACATCATGTTTTGCCGTAGGAATTTTTTTAACGACCTGCTCTTTGAATGCGATCCCGACTTTCACGACGCCACTCGCCCGTTTCAGAAAGCGATCGTAATATCCGGCTCCGCGTCCCAAACGACGGCCCATGCGGTCAAAACCGAGCCCGGGGACCAAAATCAAATCCAGGCACTTTGGGTCACCCAATCTCGCTTTTTTTTTCAGCGGTTCATCAATGCCATAAGCGCCCTTCCGCAAATCCCTTCGAAGGCTTTCGATCCGATAGATCCGGATGCGTTTTCGGGCCCGCTCTACCGCCGGCACAAAAACGTTTTTGCCCGATTTGAGCGCTTTGAGAATAAATTCCCGTGTCTCAACCTCATCGGGTAAAGCCACATACGTCAACACGTTACGTGCCTTTTTAAAAACGGGGTTTCGCGTCAACTTCCCGATGATGATGCGACTCTTCCGTTTCCGGCACGCCGTTTGAATACGACTCAGGGAGTGACGTAACTTTAGCCTTAACAATAATTTATGATGCTTCAAATAGGCAGGATTCATGGAACCCGGGCGTTATTCTATCGGAAAGGGGAATCAAAAACCAGCATAAAAAAACCCTGATTTTCCTATGGAATCAGGGTTTTTTCGCCGGCCAGCACGTCGCTGGCAGAACCGATTTTAAAGCCGTGCCCTCTTACAATCGGATAAAAGATTCCGGGTTATGGCGTTCCTTCGATAATCCCGGGAATTTGGATGGCTCTGTTCGGTTCATCTTTTTTCTTGCCGAATGGAAAATCAAACTGATAGCGCAACGTCACAAAAACACCGTTCACAATGCTGGTATACCGGCCGTCGATACTTTCACCGGTCTTGGCCAAGACCGACGGATTGGAGATGCTCCGGCGCGCGAACAAAACAAAGAGATAATTGAAATCAAAATTAAAATGATCGTTGAATTGGTAACTAAAACCCGGTGTCCATCCGAAACGGTTTGCATCCGGAATAAAGTTGTCCACATGCTCTTTAGGCGAGGCGGCCTGATAGAAATAAAAGCCCCCCAATAGATCCAATTTTTTGGTGACTTGATAATGTCCGCCCCAGTGAAAATTCCAGGTAAATTGATAATCGCGCGGGACGGAACCCAGAGCGACCAGCAAAGGCGTCGGCCGGTCAAAAGTAAAATTCTGATTTTTAAAAACCTGCCAATTGGTAAGGCCGATATCAAATTCCGCGGCCCATTTGGATGAAGGTTCGTAAGCGTACCCCATCGTCAGGCAGGAGGGGAACTGGAGCTTGGAATGGGCTCCGGTTTCGAAATACGGAAAAGTATCATAGCCTTGCAATCCTCCTAAAACCAAATCATCAATCATCAGACGGCCACGGACTTTGATGTCCGCTCGGCTACGATAAGAAACACCAACTTTATGGTGAGGCAACGGCTTCAAAAGAATACCGGTGTTCCATCCCCAACCATGTCCCGAAGTTTCAACCGTTGCTTTACCATCCGGCGTCCCCGGGGCACCGAGGATAAAACCGTTGGGATAATTGTACATCTGCCCGTAATCCGTCACCCAGTAATGCGTCGCGCCGCCACCAATGTCCAGCCAATCTGTCACCTTAATGGCACCAGCCATGGTTGCAGCAATGGTCTTTAAATCATTTTTGTAGCCGGTATAACGAGCCATCCCGATGGATGGGAAACTGCTGGATATTCCAAAGGGTGAATTGACCGCGAGTCCCAGAGCAACACGATTATCGAATAATTCTCCGGGATTCATGACCACATTAAATGTGGGGATCAAAACCAACTTGGGATTGTTTTGATTGAAATCACCCGTGGCCCGGTCTTTATGGAAGATGCGCCAGTCTAAGTATTGAAGTCCCGCATCGAATTGCACCCCCTCCAACTCGACCAAGCCGGCCGGGTTGATCATGATGGTGCTTCCGTCCTGGGGCCGGGCGACGACGGCATTGGCTTGAGAAATCGATTTGGCGGAGTACGATGCGTTTTCAAAACCGGCCGAACCGACCGCCAAAAGGGTACCTGGAAAAGACACGATCAGAAGGACGCTTAGTAAAGCGCTCAAATATTTTTTCATGACGCTCCCTCGCTTATTGAAAGGCATGAATATTTATGCTTTTCCTGTATATCGGCCTCAATCCGAATATCTCAAGAAGATTTTCCTGGGGGACGGTAGAAACAAGGATGGAGCATTCGGCAGGACTCCACGGAAACATCCGTCAACCGGCAAACGCGGGATGAAGAAATGCCCCCAGCATGAATCCCCGCCACAAAACGCAGCGGGTCCCTGCCTGTCCGGCAGGCAGGCGTTCAAAAATCGCTACGAATGTTTTGTGGACGGGTCCGCCGCGATTTTTTACGCCACAAATCGCAGCGTATCCGTCCGGAATTTATGGCGGAGGCGGAGAACATGACCTCCTGCTGGAGATAAACCGAAGAAGAATGCCCCCAGCATGAATCGAACATGCAACCCTCTCCTTAGGACGGAGATGCTCTATCCAATTGAGCTATGGGGGCAACTTGTTATGAATCGAGCAACCGCTATTATTCCGGCTAATCAATCGTGCTATGCCATCACGGTTGACGGCCACCCTTTAGGGTGGGGGCACAAATTGTGATATTTCGCCGCCTCAGGGAATTCAGCCGGGTATAAAATCAGGTCCATTCCCTGTTGCTTCGCCATCCCTTGGGATGGGGACAACCACGCATGAGAACAGCACAAAATTTTATTCCAGCGACAAAAGTTAGTTGCCCACTTGCGTTAACTGGCCACCCTTTAGGTGGGGGCAACTTGTTATGAATCGAGCAACCGCTATTATTCCGGCTAATCAATCGTGCTATGCCATCACGGTTGACGGCCACCTTTCCGGGAGCGGCACATCAACTTAAAACTGGACAAGCGAATCGACATCGTATGCGGAAAGTTTTTCCCTGCCTTTGAAGAAGAGAAGCTCGATGACAAAAGCGTATTTCTCGACTTTCCCGCCCAGTTTTTCGACCAGTTGCGCGGCCGCAAGAGCCGTGCCCCCGGTGGCCAAAAGATCATCGACGATGACGACGCGGTCATCTTTTTTGATCGCATCCTCGTGCATTTCGACAACCGCTTCACCGTATTCGAGGGCATAGGACATTTGAACGGTACGGTAAGGCAATTTCCCTTTTTTCCGGACGGGAACAAAAGCTTTCTTCATCTGATAAGCCAAGGCTGTGCCGAACATAAAACCGCGGGACTCGATCCCGACAATCGCATCAAAGCTCACCGGCTTGAGGATGCCGGTAAGGGTATCGATCACAAAACGATAGACGGCCGGGTCCTTGAGGATCGGCGTGATGTCTTTAAAAATAACTCCCTTTTGGGGAAAATCCGGTATGTCACGAATGATCTTTTTAACCGTTGTGGCATTCACGATGGGCTCTCTTTCCTAAGTTTTGTTTTGAGGTCACAGCTAATCGACGAGATAATCCCGGATGTCTTCCTGCTCTTCCATGAATTTCGTGCGGATTTTGCTCAGGGCGACCGCTTCGATTTGCCGCACACGCTCGCGCGTAATTCCGAACTGTTGTGCGACTTCCTCGAGAGTATGGAGTTCCTCATTTCCCAGGCCAAAGCGCATGACGAGGATTTTCCGTTCACGCTCATCCAAAGTCAGAAGGTATTCGCCGATCCTTTGACTTTTCAACATCTCCTCCAGGCGCATCTCCGGACTGCGCGACTCATCATCGGCGAGCAAATCCACAAGTTCAGCGGCGCTTTCCAAACTCAGCGGAGCGTTCAGCGAACTGGGCCGGCCGGCGATGTTTTCGATTTCCATAATTTTTTCCTCCGGCACCTTCATCAGATCGGCGATTTCTTTGCGGGTGGGCGCGCGATTTAACTTTTGCGTCAAGCCGTCTCTCACGCGACGCCACTTGGAAATAATGTCGTACATGTAAACGGGGATGCGGATCGTTTTCCCTTGATTGGAGAGGGCTCGCATAATGGCCTGTTTGATCCACCACGACGCATACGTGGAAAACCGGTACCCGCGATCGGGATTAAATTTTTCGACGGCACGCATGAGGCCGATGTTCCCCTCTTCAACGAGATCCGAAAAAGGAAGCCCCATATTGGCATACCGTTTGGCAATCGAGATCACCAGACGCAGGTTCGAACGGATCATTTTCTGGCGCGCGCGATCGGAGCCGCGATGATGCGCCTGGAATTTCTCGGCAAGATTAATTTCTTCATCGGGGGTAAGAAGCGGGATGTGTTCGATCTGATCGAGATAGATGCGCATCGCCGTCCGGTCTAAAGTCTGGTCTTCGCCAAAAGCTTCCGTTCCGGCTTCATCCACTTCGTCGCGCTTGCGCCGCCGGCGCTCTTCGCCGACTTCCAAAGCCGCGAGTTCTGCAAAATCCACATCTTTCTCGGCAAG